>JAEZIA010000255.1 GCA_023416315.1 Actinomycetes bacterium | reverse complement strand
CTGCGATCAGACTCTGCGTGGTCTCACTGCCGGCGGCCAGCAGGGTGAGCGCATAGGTCATCACCTGAATCTCGTTGAACGGCTCGCCATCGATCCGCACCTGCGAGAGCATGCTCAACAAGTCGTCAGTGGGGTCTTTGGCGCGCTCGGCGACCAGTTCCATCAGGTATGGGGCGACCTCACCGAAGATCAACTCCATGTCACTGTCCTCGGCGACTCCGCTGCCCACCTTCGCGATCGTCGTCGCCCACCCGGCGACCTTGGGCCAATCAGCCTCCGGCACCCCGAGGAGGTAGGCAAAAACGTAGACCGGAAACGGTTCGGCAACCCGCTCGATCCAGTCGAACTCGCCGTCGGGCAAATCATCGAAGATCGCGGCAATGACCTGCCGCACCCGCGCTTCGAGCTTGGCGACGGCCGCGGGCGTAAACCGGACACCGATTGCTTTGCGGTGGGCACGATGCTCCGGCGGATCCATGAAGAGAATGCCGCGCGCCCCGAAGTTCTGCGGGTCGCGGCCATCGCGGTGTGCGATGAGATCCATCATGATGGCGATGCGCTCTGACTTGAACTTCTCCGGTCGCGCCGAGATTGTCTTGATGTCGTCATACTTGGTGATCACCCAGAACTTGCCCTGCTCGTACCAGTGCACCGGGTCGGTCTCGCGCAGCTCGCGGAATGTCGCGTTGGGATCGCCGAGATAGAATTCCGCATCGTCGAAACGGGCAGCGGACAGGGCGTTCGTGGTCACCATGACTATGAACACTAGAACATCTACTGTGAATGTGTGAAGCATCCAGCGCCGGGCGCCGATGGACATCAATAGAACGTTTACTGTTCAATTGTCTAATCTGATCGACCCCCATCGCAGGAGCTGACCGCGCATGACCGACACTGTGCCATCGCCCGGATTTCTGTCCGGGGTACGGGTGCTGCAGTGTGGCGACGGTGTATCGGGGTCCGCGGCGGCCGCGCTGCTGGCGAGCCTCGGCGCCGACGTCGCGCGACATGCCAGCGCCGAGATTCCACGGATCGGGCCGCTGATCGACACACCATCGGGATCCCGTCCCGCCGTCGATCTCGTGCTCGACAGGCAGAAACGCCTACCGGAACCGACGTTCGAACCAACCGTAGCTGCCGACATCGCCATTGCCGACGGCGCGACGCCACCACCGGACACCGCGCCCGTCGTCGTCACCATCTCCCAGTTCGGCCTCGACGGCCCCGACGTCGGTGCGCCCGTGAGCGAAGTGGCGGCGCAGGCCAGCGGCGGACTCCTGGCCACGATCGAAGACGGCGCAGGCACGCCCGTCCCGGCTCCCGGATATGTCGCGTCCAAGGCCGTCGGTGCCGTCGCCGCGCTCGCCGCCCTGCACGGCCTGGACCGCCACCACCGCGACCATGGCGCCGTCCACATCGACGTGTCGGCCCAGGAAGCGGTGATATTCACCGCTGCGCTGCCCGAGTGCGCCCATGTGATGTACCGGTGCCCTGGGCGGGCCGGCAGCGGTCGCTATCTGGCGCCGTCCGGTGTCTTTGAATGCCGCGACGGTCTGGTCCGCATCACGGCCGTCGAGAACCACCAATGGAAGGGCCTGATCGCCGCCCTCGGTGATCCGGACTGGGCCGCCGGTCTCGACGAGCGGCCGGCGCGTATCGAGCACGCCGACCTGATCAATGCGCACGTGACCGAGTGGACCCGCACGCGCGCCAAGGCGGACTGTGCCGCGATCCTGCAGGCCAACGGTGTGCCATCCACCCCGGTCAACCAGCCGGGGGAACTGCTGGGCTCCCCACAGCTCGAACACCGATCCGCACTGCGGGCGGCGAATCTGGCGGGGCAAAACGCCACCGTGCTCGGACCCCCGTGGACGGTCACCCCCGGTCGGCACGCCGAACATCCGCCCGCACCAGGGCTGCAGGGGTTGCGGATCGCAGAGCTCACCCACGTACTGGCGGGACCCATTGTCGGCGCGCTGCTGGGCGCCATGGGCGCCCGCGTGACCCGTTTGGAGGATCCCGACCGGCTGGACATCTATCGTCGCACCGGACCGTTCGCCGATGGGATCGCCGGACCCGAGCGCGGGGCCTACTACGCGGTCGCCAACCACTCGAAGCGCAGTGTCCTGATCGGCGGGGCCGCCGATGTCGCCACCGCGCTGACAAACGCCGATGTGCTGATCGAGAATGTCGGATCTTCCCGGCTGACGCGGCTGGGTGTCGACCCGACCGCTCTTGCCGACTCAGGGCGATTGGTGCTGCGGGTGTCGGGCTTCGGCTCCGACGGTCCGCTCGCCGGATATCGGGTGTATGCCAACAACGTTCAGGCGTATGGCGGACTTGCGGGGCTCACCACAGGTGCCAAAGGTGAGCCCGCCAGACTGGGAACCGTCATCGCCGACCCGCTGTCGTCGGTGATCGGTGCGGTGGTCATCGCCGCCTGGGCGGTGGGTCCGCACAGATCCACCGGCGCCGTCGTAGACCTGTCGATGTCGGAGGTGGTCGCCTCGACCGTCGCCGAGTACCTCGCGGCGGCGTCCATCTCGGCAGTGGTCGCGGAGTTGCCCGCGCACCGCGGCGCATACGCCACCACCGATCAGCGGTGGGTTGCGGTCGAACTGACCGGCGAGCAGTGCGAGCCCGACCGGGTCGAGACCGTCGCGGCCCTGATCACGACGAACCGCGCCGACGATGCGGTGCACAAGCTGCGCGGCGCGGGCATCGTCGCGGCGAAGGTACGCCGGGCAGACGAACTGGTCGGCGATCCGCATCTCGCGGTGCGCGGCTTCTTCCCGGAGATCGACCACCCCGACCCCGACCTGCGCCGCGGTCGATTGGTCGGCCTCCCATGGCGATTCGCCGGCGAAGGACCGATACCACTCGGGCCGCCACCGGCGCTGGGAAGTTCCCATATCGACGATGAGAGGACACTGCGTTCCAATGCCCCCGCCTGAGCGCCCCGCAACCGTATGGTCGTCGACGTTTGTTCCCTCGAAGTCCCCGCTCGCGGGCTTCGGAACCGAGGGTTACAGCGTCGCGTGGGTGGACACCCCAACCGGCCGGTTTCAGGTCCTGGTTGACGGTGTCCGGCCAGAGCCCGGCACCGAAGGCACTATCGTCGTTCGGAAGCTCGACGATCAACCGGTCGAGATGTTCGTGGCAGGCGCGTCATGACCGGCACCCATATCGCCGGCATCGGCGTCACCCCATTCGGCAGGCATGGGGAGGTTTCGCTCGCGGAGCTCGGGATCACCGCCGCTCGGATCGCCCTCGACGATGCCGGACTCGGTTACCCGGAGATCGGAGAGGTGTTCACCGCGTCCGCATTGGCCGGACCGCAGACCGGTCTTAAAGTCGCACTGGAGCTGGGCCGCACCGGAATTCCGGTGACCGCGACCGAGAGCGCGTCAGCGGGCGGGATGGTCGCATTGCGGCACGCGGTATGGGCGGTCGCCTCAGGTCGGTGTCGCACCGCACTGGCGATCGGTTACGAGAAGACCACGGCCCTGGAGCCGGGCGGAGTCGTCCCGGCCGCGGTCGGCTTCTGGGATCGATTCCCACCGCAGACGCACTACGCCATCGAGGCCGCGCGGTGGCTTCACGATGCGGGCTGCGGACCCGAGGTGATCGCGGCGGTCGCCGCCAAGTCCTACAACCAGGCCCGACTGAATCCGCTTGCGGCGCGGCGCAACGAGCAGCCGGTCACGGTGGCGGAGGTCCTCGCGGCCCGCGTCGTCGCCGAACCGCTGACGAAGATGATGTGCCACGCGTCGGTGGATGGCGCCGCGGCCGTCGTCGTCTCCCGCGACGCGACGGCCCGTTCGGTGGCCGTGCTGTCGATCGAACAGACCAGCTGGCCAGAGGATCCGCAGTGGCCGCTGGTCGGCCCAGTGGTCGGACCACCGTCGCAGATCACCACCACAGCGCAACGTGCGTATGCCTCGGCCGGGATTGAGCCACGCGATGTCGGTGTGGTGTCGTTGCACGATATGTGCGCCAGCGAAGAGATCACGGCCCTGATTGCCATGGGACTGACCGACTCTACGGGCGTAATCGAGCTGGCCGAATCGAGCGGATTGGCCCACGACGGCGTTCTGCCCACCAACACCGATGGCGGCTGCATCGCCAGGGGCCATCCGATCGGCGCGACCGGACTCGCCCAGGCGGCGGAGATCGTGGTCCAACTGCGCGGCGAGGCAGGTTCGCGCCAGGTTACCAGCCCCCGCGTCGGACTGGCCCAGTCCGTGGGCGGTGGCGGCTCGTGTGCGATCGCCGCACTCGGCGCATGACGCCGCCGATCAGGCGATGGTGCCGCTTTCCTTGAGTGCCATGATGCGGTCCCAGTCGCCGCCCAGCTCGAGAATGAGTTCCTCTGTGTTGGCGGCAAATTCAGGCATCGGACCCAGTTCCAACGGTGTCTCGTCGAACAGCACTGGGCTGGCCGCGAGGTCGAACGTCTCGCCACCCTGCTCGACGTTGACGACGTTGCCATTTGCGCGCACGGCAGGATCGGCCGCCACTTCGACGGTGTTCTGTACCGGCGCCCATTGACCGTGGAATCCGTCGAGCGCTTTCCGCCAGTGCTCCAGCGGATGTGCTCCGATCACTTCGCGCAGGACCGCGATGGCATCGGGCGCGTTGGCGGCCAGCAATTCGTGGCTCGCGAAGCGGGGGTCGGCGGCAAGGTCGGCGAGGCCAACGCGCCGGCAGAACTCACCAAAGAATCGATAGCCTTGCAACATCGAAAGACCAAGGAAACGGCCATCACTGGTGCGATAGAAGCCGACGAGTGGATTGTTCGGTGTGACGTTGGCACCGCTCGGATTGGTCACCCACGGCTGCCCGCTGACCAGTGCGGCGTTGATTGCCACGCCGTTGGCCCATACGCCGACCCCAAGCAGCGAGATGTCCACCACTCGGGCGCGGCCGGTGCGTTCCCGCTCGAACAGTGCGGCGGAGATGCCGCCCGCGATGGTCATGCCACCGATGGAATCCCCATACGCCGGACCGGGCTGCGGTACAACTCCGTCCAGATCGCTTGGGGTCGAACCCAAAGCACCACCCGCGCGACTCCAGAATCCGGTCATGTCGTAGCCGCCGGTGCCGGCGTCCGATCCGAGCGGCCCGTAAGCGCTTCCGCGTGCGTAAATCACGTTTGGATTCACCGACCGCAGGGCGTCGACGTCGATCCGCAGCTTGCGGCGGGCGTCGGGAAGGAAATTGGTCAGGAACACGTCGCTGGTACGAGCGATGTCCATGAGCAACTCGTGGCCGTCCGGGGTTGATATATCAAGTGCCACAGATCGTTTACCGCGATTGGCATGCTCCATCACCGGATTGCGATTGCCCTCGATGACGACGTGTCCGAGCTGGCGCAACCCCCGCTGGGAGTCACCGGTCACCGGATGCTCGATCTTGATGACATCGGCCCCCCAGTCCGCGAGGACCGCGCCGGCCGCGGGCACAAACGTCCACTGGGCGACCTCGAGCACGCGCACGCCAGACATCGGGCCGCTCATCGAACTCCCTGCGGCAGCACCGCCGTGATGGTCGCCATAGGTGAACAATAGAACACGAAATGTATATTTGCGATACAGTTACACACCGTGACAGGCGCGTTGTCCCACCTGCGAGTGTGCGATCTCAGTGGTCAGCTGGCCGGCGCGGGCGCAACCAAGATCCTGGCCGCATTTGGCGCGCAGGTCATCCGGGTCGAGGACCCGGCCACCAACGGACTGTGGGATGCGTTGCGCGGCGTCGGCCCGTACGTGGACGAGCGGCGCGGGATCAACCTGGGTGTCGGATTCAACAACCACAACGTCGGCAAGTACGGCGTCACCATCAATCTCCGATTCGACGAGGGCCGTGAGCTCCTGCGCGAACTCGTCGCGGTCAGCGACGTGGTGTGCGAGAACTTCGCCGCGGGCGTGATGGAAAAGCGCGGGTTCGGCTATGACCAATTGCGCGCCATCAAGCCGGACATCGTCTATGTGTCGAATTGCGGCTTCGGCCACACCGGCCCGTACCGGGACTTCAAGACCTGGGGGCCGATCGTGCAGGCGATGAGCGGCCTGACCTACACCTCGGGGCTGCCCGACACCGAGCCTGCCGGCTGGGGCTACTCGTACATGGATCACGGGTCGGCGTTCTACATGACGATCGCGATCATGGCCGCCCTGCATCATCGAGCGGGCACCGGGGAGGGGCAACACGTCGATCTGGCGACCGTGCCTGCCGGCATCTCGATGCTGCCGACTGAAGTTCTGAATTGGACGGTGAACGGTAAACCCACTGCGCGGCAGGGAAATCGAGCGGACTTCGGGGAATTCGCGCCGCACGGCATCTATCCCTGTCTCGGCGATGACCGCTGGATCGCCATCGCGTGCCGCGATGACCGTGATGTCGCGCTGCTCGCCAAGGTGCTCGACGAACCGGCACTGACATCCGACCGGTTCGCCACGCTCCCCCAACGGCTGGCCGCTGCCGACGAATTGGACGACCTGATCGCAGCAGCAAGCGCGAATCACGACGCCCAAGCGCTCGCCGCCGACCTCACCTCAGCCGGAGTTCCGGCCAGTGTCGTCAAGAGCCCACGCGAGCGAATCGACGACGATCCCGATCTCGCGACACTCGGCCTGTTTCCCCAAGTCACCCACCCGGAAATCGGGCCCGTTCCTGTCGAGGGCGTGCCGATGAGATTCTC
>JAEZIA010000188.1 GCA_023416315.1 Actinomycetes bacterium | reverse complement strand
TCGTTCATCGCGGCCAGCGTCCAGACCATGTACAGCGAGATCGCCATCGCGCCGATCGCGGTCCGCGTCGGTGCGTCACGCGGACGCTGCAACAGGTTGTGGTGGGCGTAGTCGCCGGTGAACTTCTTCTCCAGGAACGGGTAGGCGATCAGCAGCCCGAACACCAGACCCATGACCAGTGCGACCCAGAACGCCGCCGGGATGGTGTGGCTGCCCAGGTAGAGCTCCCACGGCGGGAAGATACGGGCCAGGCCTTCCGTCCACATCATGTAGAAGTCCGGCTGGCTGCCTGCCGACACCTGTGAGGGCTTGTAGGGGCCCAGCTGCCAGATCGGGTTGATCTGCAGCAGACCACCCATCAGGCCCAGGATGCCGACGGTCACCGCGAAGAACGCGCCCGACTTCACCGCGAACACCGGCATGACGCGCACGCCGACGACGTTCTTCTCGGTGCGCCCGGGGCCGGGGAACTGGGTGTGCTTCTGGAACCACACCAGCGCGAGGTGAACGCCGATGAGCGCCAAGATGATTCCGGGGATCAGCAGGATGTGCAGCGCGTACATCCGGGGGAGCAGGATGCCCACCGAGTCGCACTGGTAACCCACGCCACCGCAGGGGAAGTCGCCGCCGAACAGCGCCCAGTGCAACCAGGTTCCGACGATCGGCACGCTCATCGTGATCGACGACAGCGCCGCCCGCAGGCCGATGCCGGACAGCAGGTCGTCGGGCAGCGAGTAACCGAAGTAGCCCTCGAACATCGCCAGGATCAGCAGCAGCGAGCCGATGACCCAGTTGGCCTCACGCGGCCGGCGGAAGGCGCCGGTGAAGAAGATGCGGGCCAGGTGCACCATGATCGACGCCGCGAACAGCAGCGCCGCCCAGTGGTGGACCTGCCGGACGAACAGTCCACCGCGCACCTCGAAGCTGATGTCGAGGGTCGTGGCGTACGCCTTGGACATCTCGATGCCCCGAAGCGGTTGGTAGACACCCTGATACGTCACTTCGGCCATCGACGGGTCGAAGAACAGCGTCAGGTACACGCCCGTGAGCAACAGCACGATGAAGCTGTACATCGCGATCTCGCCCAGCAGGAACGACCAGTGCGTGGGGAATACCTTGTTCAGCTGACGCCGGACCGCAGCCGACGGATGGTAGCGGGAGTCGATGGCCTCGCCCTGCTTGGCAAGGGCATCGTTGAGTTTCGGACTCATGATGTGCGCTCCCAGAATGCGGGTCCGACGGGTTCGGCGAAGTCACCATTGGCGACCAGATACCCGTCCTCATCAATGGTGATTGGCAACTGCGCCAAGGCGCGTGCGGCCGGACCGAAGATCGGCCGCGCGAAATGCAGTGCGTCGAACTGCGATTGGTGGCACGGGCACAGAATCCGATAGGTCTGCTGCTCGTACAACGACGACGGGCAGCCCAGGTGCGAGCAGACCTTCGTGTAGGCGAACAGGTCACCGAAGTTGAAGCTCTCCTGGCCTTTTCGCTTGATCACCCGGGGCATGTCGACCGGCCTGATGCGGATCAGCATCACCGGGTTGCGTACGCCCATGGCGATTTCGGCCAGCCGATGGTGGCTTTCCACCGTGGTGCCGTCGCCGTCGCTCTCCCGCCACGGGAACACCGTCTCCATACCGCCGGCGTCGATGTCCTCCGGGCGCAGCTTGACGAACGGCGACTGGCCCGGCAGGCCGGTGGCCCGCGCGAGGTAGATGGTCTCGCCGGTGTACCGCGGGGTCCAGCCCGAGGTCCACAGGACGGCCTTCTTGCCTTCGGCGGTGGGCACGACGGGCTTCCACGGGTTCTTGATCAGACCGCCGATGAATGCGACCAGCGTGCCCGCGCCGAACGCGCCGAGCCCGATTCCGAGCGACAGCCCAACGAGCTTGCGCCGCTTGATCGTCGACCCCTCGAGCGCGTCGGTGAGGTTGGCGACCACGGTCTTGCGGGCGATCTCCGGGGAGGCGCCGTCGTGGCGCTCCTGGACCGAGATCTCCTCGGGGATGAACCGCTTCTGGTAGAGCACCGCGCCGATGCCGATCGCCAGGATCGACAGGCCGAAGGTCAGGCCGTAGAGCGGAGTGGCGAACTGCGCCAGCGAGAACTCGTTCGAACCGTCCCATTCCCACGGCCAGAACAAGAACACCAGCAGCAGCGCCAAGCCGAACAGACCGCCGAGAAGCAGCCAGATCGCGACGCCGCGCTCGGCGCGCTTCTCGGCCTTGGTGCCCTCGACCGGCCACCGGGGCTCTTTGAGGATGGTCTGGACGCCGTCGATGCGGCCACCGAGTTCGACGAGCTCCTCGCGTGACATCGAGGCGAGCTGCTCGTCGGTGGGCTGGCCCGGAACGCCGGTCTGGCCCGGCGAGTCGGTTCCCTTGTTGACGTCGCTCATGATGCTCTCGCTCCGATCCACAGCGCCGCCGCGATCAGGGCGACCATACCGATGATCCAAGCCGCCATGCCTTCGGACGACGGGCCGAATCCGCCGAGGCCGTAGCCGCCGGGATCGGGCGCGTGCGACGCCATCCGCACATAGGCGACGATGTCCCGCTTCTCCTCAGGGGAGAGCTGGCGGTCACCGAACTTGGGCATGTTCTGCGGACCGGTCAGCATCGCGGTGTAGATCTGGGCCGGGGTGGCCGGCTCGAGCTCGGGCGCGTACTTGCCCGACGACA
>JAEZIA010000148.1 GCA_023416315.1 Actinomycetes bacterium | reverse complement strand
ATTGCTCGGTAGCACCGGGTCGGACCTGGCGGTCATACCTTCGGACTTTAGCGCCGGGTGGCTCGCAGCGCCCGCGAAATGCCGAGGGTCCGCGCGCCGCTCACAACCCCGGCTGGTCGTCGATGATACCGAGCCAGATCTGAGCGACGTCGATCGCGACCTTCTCGCTGATGAAGGCGTGCTGGGTTCCGGTGTAGATGTCGCGGAACGCGCGCTCCAGGCGGCTGCCCTCGCGGATCGAGGTGGTCCCCGCCGCCAGGTGCACCCACTCGGCGGCCTCCCGCGCCACGTCGGTGGCGTACACCGCCGCCACCCGCATGTCGGCGCGCAGCCTCGGTGTCAGCTCCTCCCCCGCCGCCACCGCCGCCTCGGCGGTGCCGAACGCGTCGAGCACCAGCAGCCGGGCCGCGCGCCACGCCGCGACATGGTGCGCCAGTCCCTTCTGGAACGTGGGTCGGCTGGCCAGTGATGCCATGTCGCTCATCCGGAACTTCGTGGCGGCCAGCTCTTCGACGTCGTCGAGCATGCTTTTGGCCACGCCGAGTGCCCAGGAGGCGTGACCGGCCGCCGTCACCGGCATGAGCCCCATCCGGGTGGCCGGCGAGCTGCCGCGGTATGGCGAGCTGGAGAACAGCGGGAACGTCCTGGCGGTCGGGACGAAGACGTCGTCCACGCCGTAGTCGTAGGAGCCGGTTCCCTTGAGGCCCTGCACATGCCAGCCGTCCTTGAACGCGACCTCGTCGCGCGAGATGACGGCGACCTGCATGTCGGGCAGCCCGCCCGGACCCATCACCGGCTGCCCGTCGACCACCGGGAAGAACCCGGCGCAGACGTACTCCGCGTGGCCGGTGCCGGACCCGAAGCTCCACGAGCCGCTCACACGGTAGCCGCCATCGACGACCACACCCTGGCCGTTCGGGAAGAACTGCCCGCCCATCGTGACGCGGTTGTCGTTGGCGGTGAAGACGTCGGCGAATCCCTCATCGGGCAGGTAGGCCGCCGCGGCGAACGACGACGGCAGGTTGGCGATCCCGATCCAGCCGAACGAACCGTCCTGCCATGCCATCTCGATCCAGGTCTCGATCATCTCGGCGAAGGACGGTTCGACGCCACCGGCCGCGACCGGGTTGAACGACGACATCAGCCCACTGGCCCACATCTCGTCGACCACCGCCGGGGCGATGGTGCGCAGTCGTTCGGACTCGCCGGCCTGCGCGACGACCAGCTCGCGCATTCCCCTGGCCAGCTCTCGTGGCCGGGTGTCCGGGTGAACTGTCGACGTCATCGTCTGTTCCGATCTTCAGTGAACACTTTTCACCGAATGTATAGCGCCGTCGTACCCGGCGGGAGCGATTACCAGAGACCGCCTCGTAGGCGCCGCAGGCGACAGTTCACGGGACTGACTCATGGCGCTCCCCTCGCTGAAATATGCCGGTGGCAAACTGCGTGTCCCGCACGGATCGAGGAGAACGCAGATGACGGATGTCGTAAGCAGCGCGCCAGGCGACGTCGATGACGACGGTGCCGAGGCCGCCGCACGGCCGCACGAGCACAGCCGCACCGGTCTCTCGGCCGGCGCCCTGCACCGTGCGATCGCCGATCATCTGACGTATTCGATCGCCCGCCCGCCGAGTGTGCTGACCCCCGAGCACTACTACCGCGCCCTGGCCCTGGCGGTGCGGGACCGCATGCAGCAGCGCTGGATGGCCACCACCCAGGATCTGCTGCATGGGCCCGCAAAAGTCACCTGCTACCTGTCGGCCGAATTCCTGATGGGCCCCCAGCTCGGCAACAACCTGCTCAACCTGGGCATCGAGAACCAGGCCCGCGAGGCGCTCGCCGCACTCGGCCAGGACCTCGACGCGATCCTGGCCTGTGAGGAGGAACCCGGCCTCGGCAACGGCGGCCTCGGCCGGCTGGCGGCCTGCTATCTGGACTCAATGGCCACCCTGCAGCGGCCGTCCATCGGCTACGGAATCCGGTACGAATTCGGCATTTTCGACCAGGAGATCCAGGACGGCTGGCAGGTCGAGAAGACCGACAACTGGCTGGTGTCCGGCAACCCGTGGGAGATCGACAAACCCGACGCGAGCTACCTGGTGAACTGGGGCGGACGCACCGAAGTCTATGAAGACGTCGCGGGCAACCACCGGGTGCGCTGGATTCCCCGCCGGGTGATCAAGGGCGTGTCCTACGACACCCCGATCCAGGGCTACGGCGTGAACACCTGCAACACGCTGACGCTGTGGAGCGCGCGATCGGTGTCCTCGTTCGCTCTCGATGCGTTCAACACCGGCGACTTCTACAAGGCCGTCGAGGATGAAGTCCTGTCCGAGAAGATCTCCAAGGTCCTCTATCCGAACGACGAGCCGGAAGCAGGCAAGCGGCTGCGGCTGCAGCAGCAGTACTTCTTTGTCAGCTCCTCGCTGCAGGACATCCTGCGCATCCACACCGAGCGGGCGCGGCTACCGCTGTCCGCGCTGCCGGA
Source organism: Actinomycetes bacterium (assembly GCA_023416315.1). Lineage (GTDB taxonomy): Bacteria > Actinomycetota > Actinomycetes > Mycobacteriales > Mycobacteriaceae > Mycobacterium. The sequence continues at coordinate 18,103 of JAEZIA010000148.1, read as the reverse complement.
CAAGTGGGCCATCCAGCTCAACGACACCCACCCGTCGGTCGCCGTCGCCGAGCTGATGCGGCTGCTCGTCGACGAACACCACATGGGCTGGGACGAGGCGTGGGACATCACCGTCGCCACGTTCGCCTACACCAATCACACGCTGCTGCCCGAGGCGCTCGAGACGTGGCCGCTGGGCATCTTCGGCGAATCACTGCCCCGCCACCTCGAGATCATCTACGAGATCAACGCCCGGTTCCTCGACGAGGTGGCGGCGCGGTTCCCCGGTGACGAGGACCGCGCCCGGCGAATGTCGCTGATCGGCGAGGACGGCGGCAAGTGTGTGCGGATGGCGCACCTGGCCACCGTCGGCAGCCACGCCGTGAACGGGGTCGCCGCGTTGCACTCCGAACTACTGAAAGCCAGTGTGCTGAAAGACTTTTACGAGATGTGGCCGGAGCGGTTCGGCAACGTCACCAACGGAGTGACGCCGCGGCGATTCCTGGCGCTGTCCAATCCGGGCCTACGCACTCTGCTCGACGAGACCATCGGCGACGGCTGGCTGACCGATCTGGGTCAGCTGCGTCGGCTCGAGCCCTACGCCGACGACCCCGCCTTCCGGGAGAGCTGGCGAAACATCAAGCGGGCCAACAAGAGCCGGTTGGCCGAATACGTGCATTCCAGCACCGGTATTGAGCTGGACCCGACCTGGATGTTCGACGTCCAGGTCAAACGTATCCACGAGTACAAGCGTCAGCACCTCAACGTGCTGCACATCATCACGCTCTACAACCGGCTCAAGCGCAACCCCGGATTCGCGATCGCGCCACGGGCTTTCATCTTCGGCGGCAAGGCCGCGCCGGGCTACTACCTCGCCAAGCGGATGATCAGGCTGATCACCGCCGTCGGTGCCACTGTCAACAATGATCCCGACGTCAACCGGTTCATGCGGGTGGTGTTCCTGCCGAACTTCAACGTCAAGAACGCCCATCTGATCTACCCGGCGGCCAACCTGTCCGAGCAGATCTCCACGGCAGGCAAGGAAGCCTCCGGTACCGGGAACATGAAGTTCATGATCAACGGCGCGCTGACCATCGGCACCCTCGACGGGGCCAACGTGGAGATCCGCGAGGAGGCAGGCGCCGAGAACTTCTTCCTGTTCGGCCTGACCGTCGACGAGGTGCAGCGGCTGCAGGCCGACGGGTACCGGCCGACCGGCTTCGTCGAACGCGATCCCGAACTGGCCGAGGTGCTCGAGCTGATCGTCGACGGCACGTTTACCCACGGTGACACCGACGTGCTGCGACCACTGGTCGACAACCTGCTGCACCACGACCCGTTCCTGGTGCTGGCCGACTACCGCTCGTATGTGGACTGCCAGGCCCGGGTCAGTGCCGCTTGGCAGGACGCGGACAGCTGGTCGCGGATGTCGATCCTGAACGCCGCGCGCAGCGGGAAGTTCTCCTCGGATCGGGCGATCGCCGAATACTCCGACGAGATCTGGCATGTCGGTCCGATGCCGGTGACGCTCTAAGGTGCCAGCACGACTTTGATGGCTCCGCTGCGCCGGTCACCCGCGAGCCGAAACGCCTCCGCAGCGTCGGCCAGGCGCCGACGACGAGTACTCGGGCAACCGCCGGTCGTCAGGGGCCCGGCGGCGACCAGTGCACGACTTTGACGGCGGTCATCTCGTCGAGGAGTTCCGGACCGAAGCCGAACCCCGTGCCGCTGGCCCGGCGCGGCTCGGACGCGCCACCTGGCGCGCCGCCGAACGCCGCGTTGATCTTGACAGTGCCGACCGGCAAACTGCGCCAAGCCTTTTGCGCGTGACCCATGTCGGCGGTCAGCACCGTCGCCGCCAGGCCGTAGCGGTCCTCGGCGGCCTCGGCCAGCGCGGTGTCGAAATCGGCGACCACCCGAACCGGCGCCACCGGACCGAAGGTCTCCTCGCTCATCACCAGCATGTCCGGCGTGCAGTCGGCCAACACCGTGGCCGGATAGAAGGTTCCCGGTCCCGGCCGCGGCGCACCGCCGGCGCGAATCGTCGCGCCGCCCTTGACCGCATCGGTGACGTGGCGGTGCACGAGTTCGCGCTGCCGTTCGTCGACCAGTGGCCCGATCCGCTCGGACCACACCGGGGCCTCGGCCACCAACGCGTCGAGGAACGCGGCCGCAACCGATTCGACCACGATCACCCGCTCGACCGACACGCAGATCTGTCCGGCGTTGGCGAATGCACCCGTTGCGGTCTGCGCGGCCGCCCAGCCGATATCGACACCGGCATCGACGATCAGCGCGTCATTGCCGCCGTTCTCCAGCAACGCCTTCGCGCCCCGCTCAGCGCACATCCGGGCGATCGCGTGCCCGGTCGCGCTGCTGCCGACGTGGGCGACGACATCGATCTCGTCGGCGCCGGCCACCTGCGCGCCGACGGTGCCGTCGCCGTCGACAATCTCCAGCACGCCGGCCGGCAGCTGCGCGGCGATCAGCTCGGCGAACCGCCGGCCGGTCGCCGGACTGCGTTCACTTGGCTTGTGCACCACGGTGTTTCCGGTCACCAGCGCGGCGCCGAGCAGCCCGGCGGCCACCGCGACCGGATCGTTCCACGGCGTCAGTACCCCGACCACGCCGCGCGGCTCGGGAATCATCAGGTCGGTGGCGCCCCACTGCCCCTGCAGGCTACGACCTCCGTGCAGCGGGCCGAGTTCGGCGTACTGCACCAGCGTGCCCACTCCGGCGTCCACACCGCCGCGGGCGTCGTCGCGCGCCTTGCCGGTCTCCCGCTCGTTCACTGTGGACAGCTCGTCGGCGGCCGCGCGGACAGCATCGGCGGCGGCGTGCAGGGCCGCGGCCCGCTCACCGGCGGGTGTCCGCGACCAGTCCGGGGCGGCCGCGCGGGCCCGGCGCACCGCGTCGGCGCAGCCTTCGGCGTCGGTCATCGCGAGCTGGGTGACCAGCTCACCGGAACGGGGATCGAGCACGCTCAGAGTCGTCGGCACGTGTCCGGGTACCCCGCTGGACGTCGTCGACACGTCGGAGCCGGGGTACCTTGATCTCCGATCGGACGCAAGGAGTGCGGGTGGGCGCAGCGACGGGGGAATAGACCGACACCTCCAGATTCGCGCTGCGGCGCATCCCGCTGGAGATCCGCAAGGTCGCAACGGTCCTCGCGATCGCGATCGTGCTGGCATCGAGTTTCGCCGCCGCCTACACCGTTGCGCTCGGTCGTCCGCTGCCGCGTAACCTGCCGGTCGGTGTGGTCGGCTCGGCCACTGTCACCGCACCGTTCGTGGCGGCCCTGAACCACAACCCCGACGAATTCGACATCCACGCCTACGCCACCCGCGACGACGCGATCGCCGCGATCAACCAGCAGCGCGTCACCGCCGCGATCGACGCCACCGCGGCCCCGCCCGAGTTGTTGCTGTCCAGCGCCAGCGACCCGTCCGGAACTCGCGCCCTGATCCAACTGGACCAAGCCCAGCCGGGACGGTTCCTCCTGCCGATCGTCGACCTGCACCCGCTGCCGCCGTCGGACCCCGCCGGCCTGGCCACGTTCTACCTGGTCATCGCCGCCACGATTCTGGGCTTCATCACGATGTTCCAGCTGCGGGCCAACGTCAAAACCCTCACGCTGCGACGCTGGCTGCTCTGTCTTGCGGTGCTCGCCGTCGTCGGCGGTGCGGCGTTGTCGGTGGTGACCGGCCCGGTGCTGGGCGCACTGAGCACGCCGTTTCCTCAGCTGTGGCTGCTGACCTCCGTGCAGATCGCGATCGCCGCCGCGTTCAACTCGACGATGCTGGTGCTGATCCACCGGTGGGCCATCATCCCGACCTGGCTGGTGTTCATCCTGCTGGGCAACACGTCCTCGGGTGGTGCGGTGTCGGCATCGCTGCTGCCGCAACCGTTCGCGTTCTTCAACCACGCACTACCCAGCGGGGCGACGGTATCGGCGATCCACGCCGCCACCTACTTTCCGCACAATCAGCGGCCGCTGCCGTTCATCGTGCTCGGCCTGTGGCTGGTGGTCTGCCTGACCGCGCTGGTCGTCGCCTCCCGGACGCTTCACCGCTCGCCGGCGGAGTGACGTTCTAGGCTGAGTGGATGATTCCTGCCGGCCGCATCACCTCGATCTGGCGCTATCCCGTGAAGTCGATGCAGGGGGAACGACTGACCGAGGCCGCGATCGGCGAACTCGGATTACACGCCGATCGTACCTGGGCGGTGCGTGATGTCGAGCTCGACGCGACGACCAGCGCCAAGCGCCTACCCGGGCTGCTGTGGTGCACCGCGCGCTACGCGCAGGCGCCGCCGACGGCCGCCGGGCCCGGACATGCACCGGAGGTGGTGATCGGTTTCCCCGATGGAACCGAGGTTTCGAGTTCGGATCCCGATGTGCACCAAGCGCTTTCGCGGTATCTCGATCGGGAGGTGCAACTGCGTCCGTTGCCACCGATCGACCGCCGCGACGAATACCGCGCGCCGATGGCCACCAAGACCGACCTGCGCACGATCTTCGGTCTCGAGGACTCCGACCCGTTGCCCGACCTGTCGATGTTCCCGGTGCGCAAGCTCGCCGAGATCAGTCGCTACGCCACGCCCGTCGGCAGTTACGTGGATGCCTACCCCGTCCACATCATCACCGAGCAGAGCCTGGCCACCCTCGGGTCGCTGGCGCCGGCCTCCGACTTCGACGTGCGCCGGTTCCGCCCGACCATCGTTGTCGACACCCCGAGCACGGCGGCCCATCCGGAATGGGACTGGTGCGGCGGCCGGCTGCGCGCGCCGCACGCCGAACTGCAGCCGATGATCCCCACCATCCGCTGCGTGATGCCGTCGCACGAGCAACCGGAACTCAAGCGGGACAAGGAGATCACCCGCACCATCGCCGCGCACACCCGGCGGTGCTTCGGTGTCTACGGCAATGTCGCCCGGTCCGGTCGGCTCGCCGAAGGCGATGCGCTGGAACTCGCGCCGCCGAACCGGTCGGCACTGAGCGCGACCGCGGGATCCGGTGCCGCCGCGATGAAGCGGGCCGTCATGCGCGCGGTGTCCGCCGCGATGCCCAGTGGAAAGAGGAGCTGACGATGCGCCATGCCGTCGGTGCCGTTGGCGTGCTCGTCACGTTGTTCGGGCTGCTGTTCACGTTGCAGGGATTCGGGGCTGTTCAGGGCAGTCCGATGAGCAACACCACCACGTGGTCGGTGCTGGGACCGGTCATCGCTCTGATCGGCGTTGGTATCGCGGTCACGGCCTGGCGTCCACGCCGCTGAGCGGCATGCCGCTCAGAGCAGCTCTTTGGCGACCTTCAGCTTCGCCCGCCACCACGCGACCCGCTCGGGGTCGTCGACCGTGAACTCCGCGACCCGGGCGGGGTCGGGTGCGGCGGCCATCGGCGCCACCGGCAGATAGCCGTCGTCGGTCAGCAGCGAGCGCGCGGCCGGGACGATATCGCCGGCCAGCGCTGCCGCGCTCCCCAGCCCGCAGGCGAACGCCAGGTCCGGCAGCACGCCGGCCAGCGCCAGCCCCCCGGCCAGCCCGATGCTGGTCTGCCCGACGCCCGACACCACATACGGCAGCTCGCACTTCTCGGCGAACCGCAACGCCCGGCGCACCCCGCCCAGCGGGGCGACGTCCAGGACCACGATGTCGGCGACCTCGGACATCGCCAGACCGGCACTGCTGAGGTCGGACACATCGACTGCCACCGGCACGTCGATCCGGCGCCGCAGCGCGGCCAACTCCCCGGCCGTTACGCACGGCTGCTGCACGAACTCCAAACCGCCCGCCGCGGTGTTCAGCCGCGTGATCGCCTCGGCCGCGGTGTCGACGTCCCACGCCGCGGCGGCCACACCGCGGATCGATCCCTGCGGACCCAGCACGTCGCGGACCGCCTCGAGCCGGGCGGCGTCGGCGGGCTCTCCGGTGAGCACGACATCGGCCGCGCGGCAGCCACTGTCGGTCACGATCGCGTTCGCCCGCTCGGGGCTCACCGCGGGCACCGCGACCGCCACCGGTACCCGGCCGCGGATCGGATCGGGCCAGCCGACGGTGCTGCCCTCGATCGCCGAGGTCAGCCAGCGAGCCGCCAGCAGATCACTGCCGCTGCGCGGCGGACAGAACTCGCCCCAGCCCTGGGGACCCTCGATGAGCATGCCCTCGCAGCCGCGGAAGCCGGGGTAGTCGGCACGGGCCGGGATCGCGAAAACCGGTGCGCCGTCGAAGTCGATCAGTGCCTGCATGGGTTGGGCTCAGGAGGCCGGCGACCAGTAGGCCAGCATCTCGGCGAAGGTATCGAAGGCGGGCCGGGACATTCCGTAGGTGGCCTCGAAGTGGATGCTCAGCGGAAACCCGAGGTCGCCGACGCCGTCGATGACCCGCTTGTAGAGGTCGACCAGCAGCTGCCGCTTGACCGGCGGGTCGCTCTCGGCGAGGGTGCGCACGAAGTCCTGCTCGGCCTCGACGGCCGCGTTGCCCGGATCCTGGATCAGCCAGTTGATCAGCCCGACCCGCGACTCGACCTTCGGCACGAAGCCAAAGGACAGCAGGATCTCCGGCCGGTAGTCCGTGGTGGCGGCGAACTCGGTCAGGAAGCCGACGATCGCGTCGGAGTAGAGCAGCTGCGTCATTCCGTAGGTGGCGCCGCGGCTGCACTTGAAACCGAACCGGCCCGCCTCGTCGGCGCGGGTCGGAATCAGGATCGCGCCCCGGTTCGGGACCAGGCCGGAGAAGATCGTCAGCGCGTCTGTGGGCGCGACGCCGGCCCCCTCGCCGTCGTTCATCGTCCGCGGAACACCGACGAAGGCGACACCTTCCATACCGGCGTCGAGAAGTGCCGTCAGCCGGCTGACCAACGTCGGCTCATCCATGAATGCCGTCACCTGGGTGCACAGACCGCGCACACCGGGCAGCTCGGGTGAGATTCGATTCCAGTAGTCCAGCACGTCGAGCTTCGGCTTCATCTCGATCGGGCGGCCGCTGTCCTCCTCGATCATCCCGGGGATCATCACGTGCCCGATTTCGAGGCCGGTCTCCGTGGACAACTGCACGACCTTGCGGGCCTCCTCGAGCATTTCCTCGGGAGTGCGATCGGTGTTGGGCGGCACGAGTTCGAGCGCAACAGTGTTGAGGGGCACGAAACTGCTCCTGACAAGACGACAGAATCCGGGGTGCGGTCCGGGATGGCCGCCGGACGCGATCCGCGATCACCTTACAGTTCGCGCGGTCGCGACCTGACTTCACCCGAATCGCGTCAGCTCTCCGTGCTGCGGCCGCGGCGTCGAATCGCACTGCGCATCCGGGTGACGCGCCGACGTAACGCCGCTGACCTGCGCCGCAGCATATGTTTCCGATCAACTCTTGACTGGTTCCAGAAAAGAGACGACTATCGAAACCGTGACTTCCGTCTCGGATCTCTCCGACCAGCTGCGCGGCGCGCAGCTGCGAGTCACCCGCCCGCGGATCGCGGTGCTCGAGGCGGTGCACACGCATCCGCACGCCGACACCGACACGATCTTCGGAGCCGTTCGCACCGGCCTGCCGGAGGTGTCTCGCCAGGCGGTCTACGACGTTCTTGCCGCGCTGACCGCGGCCGGGCTGGTGCGGCGCATCCAGCCGTCCGGCTCGGTGGCCCGCTATGAGGCGCGCGTCGGCGACAACCATCACCACGTGGTGTGCCGATCCTGCGGTGTGATCGGCGATGTCGACTGTGCGGTCGGCGACGCGCCGTGTTTAACGCCGTCCGAGCACAACGGTTTCGTGCTCGACGAAGCCGAGGTCATCTATTGGGGACTGTGTCCCGACTGCTCACCGAAAGAACGTTCCTGATCACACAAGTGATCACAGCCCAATCATATGAAAGGGAATGTTGTGTCCTCTGATACATCCGATAGCCACCCGCCGGCCCCGAACCAGGGCAGCTCGACCAGTGAGAGCGAAAACCCGACGATCGAGTCGCCCAAGCCGAAGTCGCATGCGCCGCGGACCAACCAGGACTGGTGGCCGGATCAGGTCGACGTCACCAAGCTGCATCCGCACTCGCCGTACTCCAACCCGCTCGGCGACGACTTCGACTACGCCGCCGAGTTCGCCAAGCTGGACCCCGCGGCGCTGAAGGCCGACGTTCTGTCGGTCATCAACACCTCGCAGGACTGGTGGCCCGCCGACTACGGCAGCTACGCCGGCCTGTTCATCCGGATGAGCTGGCATGCCGCGGGCACCTACCGCATCTACGACGGCCGCGGTGGCGGCGGTCAGGGCATGCAGCGCTTCGCCCCGTTGAACAGCTGGCCCGACAACGCCAACCTGGACAAGGCGCGCCGCCTGCTGTGGCCGGTCAAGAAGAAGTACGGCAACAAGATCTCCTGGGCCGACCTGCTGGTGTTCGCCGGCAACGTCGCGCTGGAGTCGGCCGGCTTCCAGACCTTCGGCTTCGGCTTCGGCCGCCCCGACGTGTGGGAGCCCGAAGAGATCCTGTTCGGCGAGGAAGACGAATGGTTGGGCACCGACAAGCGCTACTCCGGCGAGCGCCAACTGGCCGAGCCGTACGGCGCCACCACCATGGGTCTGATCTACGTCAATCCGGAAGGGCCGGAAGGTAATCCGGATCCGCTGAAGGCCGCGATCGACATCAAGGAAACGTTCGGCCGGATGGCGATGAACGTCGAGGAGACCGCCGCGCTGATCGTCGGCGGCCACACCCTCGGCAAGACCCACGGCGCCGGCGACGGCTCCCTGGTCGGCCCCGAGCCGGAAGGTGCCCCGATCGAGCAGCAGGGCCTCGGCTGGAAGTGCCCGTTCGGCAGCGGCAAAGCCGGAGACACCATCACCAGTGGCCTCGAGGTGGTGTGGACCCCCACCCCGACCAAGTGGAGCAACTCCTTCCTGGAGATCCTCTACGGCTACGAGTGGGAGCTGGTCAAGAGCCCCGCGGGTGCTTGGCAGTTCCAGGCCAAGGACGCCGAGGCGATCATCCCGGATCCGTTCGGTGGCCCGAACCGCAAGCCGACGATGCTGGTCACCGACGTCTCGATGCGGGTCGACCCGGAGTTCGGTGCGATCACCCGCCGTTGGCTCGATCACCCCGAAGAGCTCAACGACGCGTTCGCCCGTGCTTGGTACAAGCTGCTGCATCGCGACCTCGGGCCGATCACCCGGTACCTGGGTCCCTGGGTTGCCGAGCCGCAGCTGTGGCAGGACCCGGTGCCGCCGGTGCAGGGCGAGCTGATCGACGACTCGGACGCCGCGACGCTGAAGGCCAAGATCCTGGATTCCGGGCTCACGGTTCCGCAGCTGGTCAAGACCGCGTGGGCGTCGGCCTCGAGCTACCGCAACACCGACAAGCGCGGTGGCGCCAACGGTGCCCGCGTGCGGCTCGAGCCGCAGCGGAACTGGGAGGCCAACGAGCCCGCCGAGCTGGCCAAGGTGCTCCCGGTGCTGGAGCGCATCCAGCAGGAGTTCAACGCCGGCGGCGGCAAGACCGTCTCGCTGGCCGACCTGATCGTGCTCGGCGGCAACGCCGCGATCGAGAAGGCGGCCAAGGAGGCCGGGTACGCGATCGACGTGCACTTCGCACCCGGCCGCACCGACGCCACCCAGGAGCAGACCGATGTCGAGTCGTTCGCGGTTCTCGAACCGCGGGCCGACGGGTTCCGTAACTACGCACGGCCCGGCGAGAAGGCTGCGCTCGAGCAGCTCCTCATCGAGAAGGCGTACCTGCTGGGTGTCACGGCTCCGGAGCTGACCGTGCTGCTGGGTGGTCTGCGGGTGCTCGGCGCCAACCACGGCGGCACCAAGCACGGCGTGTTCACCGACCGGGTCGGTGTGCTGTCGAACGACTTCTTCACCAACCTGCTCGACATGGGCACGGAGTGGAAGGCGTCGGAGAACACCGAGAACGTCTACGAGGGCACGGACCGGGCCACCGGTGCGCTCAAGTGGACCGCGACCGCCAACGACCTGGTGTTCGGCTCGAACTCGGTGCTGCGCGCCCTGGTCGAGGTGTACGCCCAGGACGACAACGCGGGCAAGTTCGTCGAGGACTTCGTCGCGGCGTGGGTCAAGGTGATGAACGCAGACCGGTTCGACCTGGCCTGAGATCAGTAAGTAAGCGAAACCCCGCGGGCATCGCCCGCGGGGTTTCGTCTTGTTCGCTAGCGGCAGGCGTTGGCGTCGACCCAGCGACCGTTCCAGCCCACGCAACCGGTGACCGGTGGTGGCGGCGGCGGTGGTGGCGGGTAGTCCTCGGGCAGCGGCGCGTAGTCCGACGGCGGCGGTACATAGGGCGCCATCACGTCGGAGAGATTCGCGCAGCCGCTGACCGTCACCCGCCGCCCGGCGCTGGCGCAGACATCGGCCTGCGCCCGGCCGCTCGGCGTGATCGTCACGATCGCGGCGGGCACACCGGTCAGCGTCAGCGCCACCGCGCCGGCGGCCACCCAGGTTCGCATCGAATGTCGGGTCATCGGCGTCTCCTCCCCGTCTTGGCGTGCAGCGGAGTATAGCGACGCGGGGCGCACGATTCGGGCGATCAACGCTGCTTCTGCCGGCTGCGTCGCAGCCGCACCACCGCCGCCGCCCCCACCAGCACGGCCAGCACCGCGACCCAGGTCCAGGCGCTGGTGTGGTAGACCCAGCCGGCGACGGTGCCCTGCAGCCGGCCCGCCGCGGCGATCACCGGGTCGGCCGGATTCCCGTCAGCGGTGAACAACCGGTGCTCGTAGAGGCCGTAGTACGCGACGTAGAGGCCGACCGCGATCAGCACCGCACCGCCGACCCGGTTGATATACGGCAGCAGCCGGCGCAGCCGGTCCACCAAAGCCGTACTGGTCAAGGCGATCCCGACCGCGAGCACGCCGACCACCAGAGCCAGGCCCACCGCGTAAGCGGCGTACACCAGCACGGCGTCGAGCACCGAGCCGGTGCGCAGCGTGCTGCCGGTGACGGCGAGGAACGGACCGATCGTGCACGACAGCGAGGCGATCGCATAACCCACCCCGTAGCCGAACATCGAGCCCAGTCGCGCGGTCGGCGCCCATCGCCAGTTCGGGCCGACCGGGACCGACACCAGCTCTCGGCCGGTGAGGAGCCAAATGCCAAGGCAGACAAGGGCTATACCGATGATCATGGTCGCATAGGGCAGGTAGCGCTGGACGGCGGTGGCGACCGGTACGGTCAGCAGACCGAACAGGCCGAAGACCGCCAGGAAGCCCAGTGCCATCGCCGCGGTCGCCGCCAGCGCGCGGCCTACCGCGGCGGTGCGTCGCGGGTCGCCGTCCTCGCCGCGCACGACGAGCGTCAGATAGGCGGGCAGCATCGCGAACCCGCACGGGTTCAGCGCGGCGACCATCCCCGCGGCCAGCGCCAGGCCGGTCAGATTCGCGTCCACGCCGGGCTCAGGACACCAGCGCGCGCACCCGGTCGCTGAGCTCCTGCGCCGACATCGCCGAGGTGGGATTGTTGACGAACGTCGACGACCCGTCGGGGCGGAGGAACACATACGCGGGTTGCCACGGCACGTTGAAGCGGGCCCAGATCGATCCGTCGGCGTCGTTGAGATTGGTGAAGTTCAGGTTGTACTTCGACACGAAGCCTTGCATCTGCCCCACGTCGGACCGGGCGGCGACGCCGACGAACGTCACCTTCGGATTGGCCGCCGCCACCTGACTGACGTTCGGGGCTTCGGCATTGCAGAACGGACACCACGGCGTCCAGAACCACAGCACTGCGGGCTTGCCCTGCAGGCTGGCGCCGTTGAACGGCGTTCCGCTCAATGTGGTGCCGGTGAATGCCAGCTGGTCCTCGGCGAGGGCCGTTGGCGGCGCGGCGGTTCCGATCGTCAGTGCGGTTATCACTACGGCCAGCGTTCGAAGCACGAGTTTCATGGCGCGACCTATCGTCGGAGGACTGCTTATGTCACGGTTCCCTGCGCCGAAACGGTTCAACCCCGACGTCACATTCTTGACACTTTACGTGACGTAACGGAACATAATCTGCCGTGAGCGTTCCCCACCGCGACGTGGCGACGGCACCCGAACCGGTACGCGGCCGGCCCCGGGACCCGCGCACCGACTCCGCGATCATGGCGGCCACCCGCCGACTGCTCACCGACGTCGGCTACGACCAGGTGTCGATGGAGTCGATCGCTCGCGCGGCCGGGGTCAGCCGCCCGACCATCTACCGGCGCTGGCCGTCCAAAGCCCACGTGGTGTTCGAGGCCGCGTTCGGAACCGACAGCGGCACAGCCGGATTGCCACGGTCCGGCGATTTCGAGACCGATCTGCGTGAGTTCGTCCGCGCCGCTGTGGCGTTCTGGCGCGAGCCGGTGGTCGAAGCCGCGACGATGGGAATCCTCGCCGAACGCAGGCGTGACACCGATTTACACATCCGCACCCAGCAATTGCTCGACGACAGGATCCGCGCCGAGCTGGCCGACTTGGTTCGCGCGGGCGCGGAGCAGGGGGTGGTGCGCGCCGACGTCGACACCGACACCCTGTTCAACCTGCTGGTCGGCACCACGTTCTACGGCGCCCTCGTCGACGGGCGCGACGACACCGACCACCTGGTCGACTCACTCTGCTCCCTGGTGATGCGGGGCGCGCAGGCACGAGAAAGGGAATAGCGATGACCCAGGACGACCTGTCCGCGGCGTTCCACGAACTGCTCGACGAACTCGGTGCGATCGAACGAAAGTTTCTGGCCAGCGATCCCCCGCTGCCGGAAGCCGACATCCTCGACGGCTACCGGCTGACGTTCAGTCTGCTGCGGGTGGCCGTCGACGCCTACGTGTGGGGCGACAAGGACAATCCGCGGTTCGTCGATGTGATCGGCCCTTATCAGCGCTGGGGCGGCGACAACTCCGATGCGTTCTATCAACTCGCGCCGATCGACCCGGCACGTACCTACCGAGTCACCGGCAACCGGGGCGATTCGGTCTACCTGTCCATCACCGTCTACGGCGGGCCCGACGACGGGCACTACAGCAACCGCATCGTCGGCACGATGAACGACCGCTCCCTGGAGTTCGATGACGACGGCAACTTCGAGTTCACGATCAGCCCGGACCCGCAGCCGGGGGCGTGGCTCAAACTCGAGGACGACGCCGTCATCGCGCTCACCCGCGACTATCTGAACGACCCGGAAACCGACCGGCGAGTGCAGTGGAAGATCGAGGCGGTAGATCCCCCGGCCCGCAAACGGGACAGCCGCGAGGACCTGGTGCGCAGGCTGCGATCGGCCAAAACCTGGCTCGCCGACCAGGTTTCGTTCATCCCCACGAAAGTCGAGCCGGCCAACGAGATCGCCGAACCGTATCCGGTGCCGCAGCAGACCTTCGGTTGGGCCGCGGGCGATGCCGCCTACGCGATGGGCGCCTACGAACTTCAACCGGGTCAGGCGCTGATCATCGAGGGCACCTCACCGGAATGCGTGTTCTGGAACCTGTGCCTGTGGAATCCGTTCCTGCACACCTACGACTACACCTACGAGCGGGTCACCATCAACGGTGCACACGTCACCTACGAATCCGACGGATCGTGGCGAATCGTGGTCAGCGACACCGACCCGGGCCATCCGAACTGGGTGTCGACGGCCGGGCGCACCAAGGGCCTGATCTGGCTGCGCTGGTTCCTGCCCGAGGAAACCCCGGCGCGACCCACCTGCCGCGTCGTCGACGTCGCCGAGGTCTCGGCATGACCGCCGGGGTGCAGCGACCCGCCCCGATCAGGTTCACCGACCTGGCCAACCCGGTGTTCCCCGAGGCTGCGCAGCCGATGCGTGAGGCGCTGGCCGCCTACGGGGCGATCCTCGAGTTGACCTCGGAAGCCTTGCTGGCCACCGCGACCGAGCGCACCGGGCTGGACGGCTGGGGCGATGGCAGCTTCGTCGAGCGCCTCGACGTGCTGACCGCCTCGCTGCGGGAGGAGGCCGGGCTCTCCGATGTCGGGGTCGCCGTGGTGTTCGAGCAACTGGTCGGCAACCTGGTCAACCGGCTGCGGTTGGAGGCGCTGATCGCCGAGCACCCCGAGATCGAGGATATCGAGATCGCCCGGCCGATCATCATCTGCGGGCTGCCCCGCACCGGCACCACGCATCTGCACAACCTGATCGCCGCCGACCCCAACATCCGGTACCTGCCCTACTGGGAAAGTCTCGAACCCTTCCCCGCCCCCGGTGACGACGACCAGGCCCGTCGCGATCGATGTACGGCCGGCCTGGACCTGGTCGACACGTCGATGCCCGACTTCAAGCGGATGCACGACATGACCGTCGACCATGCGCACGAGGAGATTCAGCTGCTGGCCAACGACATCTCCGGCATGCTCTTCGAGACCACCTATTACCTGCCGTCGTTCGCCGCGCACTACAAGTCGCACGACCAGGGACCGTCGTATGCCCATCTCAAGCGCCAGCTGCAGGCCATGCAATGGTTACGCGGCGGTACCCGCTGGGTGCTGAAGTCGCCGCAACACCTCGAACAGTTCCCCACCCTGTACGCCACCTTCCCCGATGCCACTTTTGTTGTGACACATCGTGATCCGGTTGAGGTTACCCGCTCGATGGTCACCATGATCGCCTACGCGTCCCGAATGGCGTGCACTGCACCGGATCCCGCCAAGATCGCGCGATACTGGTTCGACCGGGCCGACGATCTGTTCAGCGGCTGTCTGCGCGATCGCGACGTGCTCCCGCCCGAGCAGTCGATCGACGTGCGGTTCACCGATTTCATGGCCGACGAACAGGGCACGCTGTCGGCGATCTATGCGCTGGCCGATCAGCCCTACGACGACGCGGTGCGGGCCGCGATGGCCGGCTTCATCGCCGAGCATCCCCGGGGCCGCTACGGCGAGGTGATCTACGACCTGGCCGACGTGGGACTCGACGCCGGCGAGGTGGCGCAGCGGCTCAGCGCCTACCGGGAGCGGTTTATCAGCTAACCGTACGTGGACAGGCCCGGGCATCGGTGCCAGGCTCGACGGAGACCCCTTCCACGACCCTGACGAGCGGAGCACCATGACGAACGTGACGAACGCGGCAGCAGCAGGCACGATCACGATCGGCGATCTGACCGTGAACCGGCTCGGCTTCGGGTCGATGCGCCTCACCGGCAAAGGCGTCTGGGGTCCGCCGGACGATCACGACGAAGCGATCCGGGTCCTGCGTCGTGCGGTCGAACTCGGCGTGAACTTCATCGACACCGCCGATTCCTACGGCCCGTACGTCGCCGAGGAACTGATCCGCGAGGCCCTTCATCCCTACGGCGACGACCTCGTGATCGCGACCAAGGCCGGGCTGCTGCGTACCGGGCCGGACGTCTGGATCCCGCTCGGCAACCCGAGTTATCTGCGCCAGGAGGTCGAACTCAGCCTGCGCCGGCTCGGCGTCGACCGCATCGACCTGCATCAGCTGCACCGCATCGACCCCAACTTCCCGCTCGAAGACCAGGTGGGCGAACTCGCGAAGCTGCAGCAAGAGGGCAAGATCCGGCATATCGGGCTCTCCGAGGTCGACGTCGACCAACTCAAGGCCGCCCAGAAGGTCGCGCCGATCGTGTCAGTGCAGAACCTCTACAACCTGACCACCCGCACGGCCGAACCGCTGCTCGAGGAGGCGCAGGCGCAAGGCATCGCATTCATTCCGTGGTTCCCCCTTGCTGCCGGCCCGCTCGCCGACGCCGACGGCCCCCTCGGTTCACTGGCCGCCGATCACGGCGCGAGTCCGTCCCAACTCGCGTTGGCCTGGCTGCTGAAACGCTCGCCGGTGATGGTGCCGATCCCCGGCACCTCGCGCGTCGATCACCTCGAACCGAACGTCGCGGCCGCCGGGATCGAACTCACCGACGAGGAGTTCCGGGCCATCGACGCGGCGACCGCGGGCGGGTAGACCGCTGCGATCAGCGCCGCTGCCGCGACAACCGCGCCAGCCGCGTGCGGTCGACCAACACGCAGCCGTGCACATCGGCAAGCTGCTCGGCGGCCCGGGTGTAACGGTGGTTGGACACCACCATCGTCGTGTCGCAGTCGTGGACGGCAGCACCGGCCACCACCTGCTGGATGGCGGACCCGTTGACCACGCGGTTCTGCCGCTTGCACTGCACCGCGGTGCGGACGCCGTCTCTGGTGGCGATCAGATCGACGCCGAAATCGCCGGTGGCTCTTGTGAATTCGACAGTGTACCCGATACCCCGAAGAACGGCCGCCACGTAGTGCTCGAACTCGACGCCGGTCATGGCGTCGACGGCGGCCTGCCCGGTGGCGCGGTACAGCGCGTCGCGCCGGCGGTCTCGCCGGTGATCGAGCCACGCCACCAGCGCGCGCCATGCGCTGACGATGACGGCGACGGCGCTGCCCGCGGCCAGCACCCACACCGCCTTGTTCAGCAGGCCGACGAACCCCAGCAGCGCAGTGGTGGCCACCCACAATCCCAGCCACTGCAGCGCCGTCGTGACCGCGGCCGAGTCCTCCCGCACGCGGTCACGGTAACGGCGGGCGCCGACATGGTTGCGACCGGAAAGGCACAGCGGCCAAATCGTGACCCGTTCGCATCGAGTTTGGCGTAATCACGGCAATACAGTGCTCAGATGCTCGCGATTCTCCGCTTCAACTTCGCCTCTCCGGGCGGAGATCCTGGCGTGCAGGGTGAATTGCTTTCGGCCGCACTGGAGTTGGCTCAATTCGGGGATCGGCACGGAATCGCTGCCATCAGCGTCGACGAACATCACGTCACCGGCCATGGCTGGAGCTGCAATCCGGTGATGATCGCCGGCATGTTCTTGGCCCGCACGGCCAACATCTTCGCGAGCATCGACTGTGCCCTCGGGCCGCTGTGGAACCCGGTCCGGATGGCCGAGGACATCGCACTCGTCGATGCCATGAGCCAGGGTCGGCTGCACACCACCGTCGGCCTCGGTTATCGGGAAGAGGAGTACCGGGCGCTGGGGGTGGATTTCGCGCGCCGCGGCGAATTGATGGACCAGCTCCTGGAAACCATGCTGGCCGCGTGGACCGGCGAGACCGGCGTGGTGTCGGGCACCTGGAGCAAGCCGCACCCACCCCTCTATGTCGGTGGTGGCGTGCGGGCCACCGTCCGCCGCGCGGTGCGGTTCGGCCTGCCGCTGAGCCTGCCCGACCACCGGCCCGACCTCGCCGACTACTACAGCCAGCTGTGCCGGCAGGCGGGCCTGCGGCCGTTCGTCCTGATGCCGCCATCGGTGAACCGCGGAATGATCTATCTGCATGAGGATCCCGAGCGGGCCTGGGCGGAGCTCGGCAGCCACATCCTGTGGGAAGCGGTCACCTACGGGGCGTGGTCCGATGATCCGTCGCGGTCGTCGATGCACCTGCCCGGAGTGCAGACCCTGGACGAGGTGCGGGCCTCGGGGCGGTACCGGTTCCTCACCCCCGACCAGCTGATCGACGAGGTGCGGGGGTGCCCGAACTATGGCCCGATCGTGATGCATCCGCTGGTCGGCGGCATGCCGGTGGACGAAGCCTGGCGGTCCGTAACTCTGCTTACGGACGAGGTCCTGCCTGCCCTGCGATAGCCGCTTCGGCGGCCGAGGTTGCCCGATTTCGGCCATCGAGTCGAAAGTTGGGTTCTTAACAGAGTTTTAGCCACTGCTCCCGGTGACCTTAAATTTGCGGCATAACGTTTGGGTCAAGTTGAGGTGGCCGTCGGGTCGCCGCACACGCACCAGCACCGAAATGAGGCACCCATGACGAGCTTCACGTCGCGATACGGAAACCCCTGTGTCGATTGCGAAGGTGCCCACATTCGAGCGCACTCCCGGCACATGGCAACGGTCGTCGCCGTCAGCGGACGCATCGATTCCGCCAACGTCGATCGGGTCACCGAATGCGCGAAGCGACTGGTTCTCGCCGAGAAGCCGTTCGTTCTCGACCTGTCCGGGGTGACCTCGTTTGCGCCGCACGCCATCCGGCTGCTGTGCGATATCGATGACATCTGCACCGCGACCGGGGTGGAATGGGCCGTGGTCGCCAGCGACGCGGTGAGCCGGCGTCTGCGCCGGGACAGCGATGTCGTGTTCCCGGTCGTCGGCTCGGTCGCCGAGGCCGAGCATGAGTTCGACGACGCGGTCCTGAGCCGTCGCCGCATGCTGCTCCCCCTG
>JAEZIA010000144.1 GCA_023416315.1 Actinomycetes bacterium | reverse complement strand
GGCCTGGACCGCGAGGCCGACGACTTCTTCGCGTTCATCGCCGACGTGTCCGGCGCCAACAACGGGGAGCGCCACCCGCTGCAGGTGATGTACGGCGTCGGGGGTGAGCGCAGCCTGGTCGAGGAGGAACTGCACCACCTGTCCGGCTACGACAACGCCCGCCCGGTGCGCATCGGTAACGGCGCCTACAACCAGATGCAGCACGACATCTGGGGCACCATGCTCGATTCGGTGTATCTGCACGCCAAGTCGCGCGAGCAGATCTCCGATCAGCTGTGGCCGGTGCTCAAGGAGCAGGTCGAAGAGGCGATCAAGCACTGGCGGGAGCCCGACCGCGGCATCTGGGAGGTGCGCGGCGAGCCGCAGCACTTCACGTCCTCGAAGGTCATGTGCTGGGTGGCGCTGGATCGCGGATCGAAGCTCGCCGAGCTGGTCGGCGAGAAGAGCTACGCGCAGCAGTGGCGGGCGATCGCCGAGGAGATCAAGGCCGACATCCTGACGCACGGGGTGGATCAGCGCGGGGTGCTCACCCAGCGCTACGGCGACGACGCCCTCGACGCGTCGCTGCTGCTGGTCCCGCTGGTCCGGTTCCTGCCCTCGGACGATCCGCGGGTCCGGGCCACCGTGCTGGCGATCGCCGACGAGCTCACCGAGGACGGGCTGGTGCTGCGCTACCGGGTCGAGGAGACCGACGACGGGCTGTCCGGCGAGGAAGGCTCGTTCACGATCTGTTCGTTCTGGCTGGTGTCCGCACTGGTCGAGATCGGTGAGGTGAGCCGTGCCCGGCATTTGTGCGAGCGGCTGCTGTCATTCGCCAGCCCGCTGCATCTCTACGCCGAGGAGATCGAGCCCCGCACCGGCCGGCACCTGGGTAACTTCCCGCAGGCGTTCACCCACCTGGCGTTGATCAATGCCGTCGTGCACGTGATCCGCGCCGAGGAAGAGGCCGATAGCACCGGGGTGTTCCAGCCGGCGAACGCGCCGATGTGACTAGGCGAGGCGCGCGGCGGTCAACGCAACCTCGATCCGTTCGAGCAGTGCCTTGGCCGCCGTGACACCGTCCCGGTCCTCGCCAAGGGCGCTCGCCATCTTCTGAGCCCACTGCCGGCGCAGCCGCCCGAGGTTGTCGGCGGCGCCCTTGGTCGGGAACAGGTTCACGCCCCTGGCGTCGTGCGGATCGGTCCGCCGCTCGACGAATCCACGCTGCTCCAGCGCCCGTAGCGCGGTAGAGAGGTTGCTGCGCTGTAAGCCGGTGGCGCGTGCGACGTCGCTGGGTGTCACGCCGGGATGGTGGTCGATGTAGCGCATCACGTGAGATTCCGAGACAGTCAAGTGCACGACGTCAGGGCTCGTCTGCAGCCGAAGCTCGCGGCCAACCCCGAGGATCGCCTCCGCAAGATCGGCCAACTCAGCGTCCATGGACAAAGCCTACCCCCACTAGTTATGATTAGATAGTTATCTTCTAATAACTACCTAGCCGGGGAGCCATGATCACCACGAAGGCGGACCAGTCAGCCAAACGCGAATCCATTTCCCCGTGGCTTCTGCTGGTGCTTGCGCTCTTGAACTCGGTCGCCCCAGTCGCCACCGACCTCTATTTACCCGCCTTCCCGGAGATGACCGCGGAGCTGCAGGCCAGCGCCACCGCGGTGCAGCTGACGCTGACGGCATTCTTGCTCGGGCTGACCTTCGGGCAGCTGTTGTTCGGCCCGCTGTCCGACCGCGTCGGCCGGCGTGGCCCGTTGATCGTCGGTGCGCTGCTGTGCGTGATCGCCAGCGCGGTCGCCGCTACTGCCCCCACCGTCGGCGTCCTCATCGCGGCGCGATTCGCCCAGGGCTTCACCGGTGCCGCCGGCCTGGTGATCGGCCGCGCGGTGATCTCCGATCTCGCCACCGGGAAGGCCGCGGGGCGCGCGTTCAGTCTGATGATGATCGTCGGTGGCGTGGCGCCGGTGGTCGCGCCATTCGCCGGCGGCCTGCTGGTCGGGCCGTTCGGCTGGCGCGGCATCCTCTGGGTGGTTTTCGCCATCGCCGTTGCGATGCTGGTCTCCTCCATCGTCGTGGTCCGCGAGTCGCATCCCCCGCATCGCCGGGCCGAGCTGAAAGCAGATGCCGCGCAGGGTGACTCAGCGTGGTCAGCGCTTCGATCGCGTGCCTACATCGCCAACACTTTGGCCTTCGCGTTCGGCTTCTCGGTGATGATGGCCTATATCTCGGCCTCGCCGTTCGTGTATCAGGTGATGGTCGGGCTCACCCCGTCGCAGTACGGGATCGCCTTCGGCGTCAACGCGCTCGGCATCATCGCTGTCAGTGCGCTTTCCGCGCGGCTGAACCGGACGATTTCCAGCGCGAAACTGCTGGGGGTGGGCTTGGGGGTGACCATGCTCGCCACCCTGGTCCTGCTCGCACTGGCCCTGACCGGGGCACCGACCTGGTTGATCCCCATCCCGATCTTTGTGACCGTCGCCTGCCAGGGCCTGATCCTCGGCAACGCCACCGCTCTGGCGCTGGCCACCGTTCCCCGCGCGGCGGGCTCAGGATCGGCCGGGCTGGGTGCGCTGCAGTTCGGGCTCGGGGCCGCCGTATCTCCGCTGGTCAGCCTCGGCGGTGAACACACCGCCGTGCCGCTGGCCGTGGTGATGGTGACGTTGTCGGTACTGGCGATCGCCGCCTTCCTGGCCGGCCGCCGGGTCAGCTGACCAGCGCCGGCTCTCGGGAGGCCGAATAGTCCTGCCAGGCAACGAGAACCGCTTCGAGCTGCTCGGGCGAGTGCCTGCCGAGCCCGCACTCGGTGGAAATGCCGAACTCGGGCAGGAATTCGGCGGCCAGCGCCGCCCGAGTCCGGGCTCCTTCGGCACCGTCCTCGGCGTGCAGCAGACCGAGGTAGATCTCGGTATCGGGCTCCAGCGCGAGGTCGGCCAGCGGTTGCCAGTGCGCCCGCTTGGTCCACGCGGCCACGGTTGCCGCCTGGATCGCGTCGATGCGCCGGGTCACGTGCCGGGACAACCCGTTGGCCAGCGCCACGATCGCCGACGCATCCCGGGGCAGAATGTGCCGCCCTCCGCGGGCGGCGGCCTCCTCGGTCGGCGGCTCCCCCATGAACGGTGACGCACCGAATTTGGAGTCGCCGTAGCACAAATGGAAGGTCAGTTCGGCTTCCGGCCGAACCCAGTCGGCCACCCGTGCGGTCGCGGCGAAGATCGGCTCCAGGCTGCCGTACGGGTTGTCGAACCAGCCTTCGACGGTCGCCAGTTCGGTCGGCAGATCCCACTGGATGGCCAGATCGGCCGGCGGGATCGCGTCCTGGATTTTCTCGACGCTGTGCCGCAACGCATTCTCATAGGCAGCGGCGACCTGGACACGGTCGGCCAACTCGACGAACGAGTTCACCGCGTTGAACGGTGTCGGAATCGACACCAGGAAGCGCGAATCCGCGGCCAGCACGCCCTCGTCGCGGGCCCGCCGGAACTTCAGGTAGGACTCGGTGGCGATGCTGTGATAGTCGACCGGGCCGAACTCGACGAGCACTCCCGGCCTGGCCCGGACCCGGTCGCCGACGACCTCCAGTGTCGGGTTCTTCTGAAAGTGGTCGGCCTGGGTGAACACCCAGTTGGCCCGGTCCCCGGGCTCACCGTCCGGGACGCGGGTGACACCGGGCTGCAGGCGGGTTCCCACCAACCGGAAGGCGTCGTCGACGCTCGCAACGTTGATGCTCCCGGTCACATAAAAGTTGGTCATCGAAACTCCAATGGTCGCAGGGCTTTACAGCAGGACGCCGAGGCGCGGAGGGAAGGTGCCGCGCAGTGTGTAGTTACCGAGGTGGACGTACTTCCACCGGGCCGGGTCGTGAAGCGAGTGCACCCGGACGTTGCGCCAGTGCCGATCCAGCGCGTAGCCGCGATCAGTGGCCGAAGAACCCGCCAATTCGAAGACACCGCTGGCGATCTCGACCGCGAACTCCTGAGCCAGAGCCTTGGCGGCCGCCACCTGAAGCGATGCGGCAGCAGCGGATTCCCGCGTCAGCTCCGGCTCGGCGAGCGCCTTATCGACCAGTTCGGCACCGCGGGCCAGCAGCGCCTCAAGAGCGAACAGCCGCGCGGTGAGCTCGCCGAAGCGGCGCACCACGTGCGGTTCGTCGACCGCCGAGTCGACGCCCGCTTCGAACCACGGCCGGCTCTTGGTGCCGACGAACTGCGCACCGTCTTCGAGGGCCGCCCTGGCGATCCCGATGTCGACGGCGGCGTGCAGGGCCTGGTCGAAGGCACCGAGCACCGACGGGTCGGCGGTCAATGGATCGGGGTCGGGGCCCTCGTCGATCACGAACGCGTCGTCGAGGACGACGTCGTCGAACACCACTTCGCCGCTGGCGGTGCCGCGCTGGCCGAACGAGGACCACTTATCCAGATTCAGCGTCACACCCGGCTCGTCGGCACGCACGAATGCCGTTGCGCCGTGGGCGGGTTCGGTGCCGGGAATCCGGGCGGCGACACCGATCCAGGTGGCACCGAGACTTCCGGTCGCGTAGTACTTGGTACCGTTGAGCACCCAGCCGCCTTCGGGCCTGCGCGACACGGTGGTCAGCCGGTCGACGGAGAGCCTGGTGCCCCGCTCGACGGTGGCGTTGCCGAGTTGCGCACCGGCGAGGATCTCGGCGTAGATCTGCGGCGCCGGCTCGTTGTGACCCAGTCCTCGGATCGCGGCGCTGAGCACGAAGTGCGCCAGCAGCAGCTGCCCGACGGCAGAGTCGGCGCGCGACAGGATGCGCAGCACCTCGACCGCGGTGGACCGCGGCAGGTCCGGTCCACCGTGTTCGGCGGGAACGATGATGCCGAGCAGACCCGACGCGGCGACCGCACGCAGCTGTTCGGTCGGCAAGACGCCGTCCAATTCCCGTTGAACCGCGCCTGCGGCGATGTCGGCAGCGACCTCGGCGGCAACCGACAGCGCTTCGTCAACTGACTGCAGCACCGGGGTTTTCGCTTCGATGGTGGTCATGCAATTCACTCCTTGGTGGCGGGTGTATCGAGATATTAGGGACGGGTTCGTCGCCGTGGGGCCGGTGTCAAGCGACGCTGAATGGGCGTGCAGGAACGCTGTAGACCGCGTCGGCGGTAAGCCGTTCACCGACGTCCCGCACCAGGGCGACCCAGGCCGCCAGGGCGGTGCCACGTTCCGGCTTGGCCGCGGTCGCCACCGCGATGCGCCGCACCGGTCGCCGGCCCGCGACCCGGCGTACCGCGACATCCGATCGGGCGCCTGCGGCGGCGAGCGAGGGCACCAGCGACACCCCGAGATTCGCGGCCACCAGACCCTGCACCGTCGAGTAGTCCTCGGCCCGGAACGTCACCGATGGAACGAAACCCGCATGGCGGCAGGCATTGTGGAAGACCCTGGTGTCCGGGCAGGTTCCGGTCGCCGAACTGACCACCCACTGCTCACCGGCCAACGCGGGTAGCGGCACCTCGGCGGCCGCCGACAATCGGTGGGTGGCGGGCAGGACGACGAAGAACTCGTCGTCGTAGACGGGGGCGGCCACGACACCGGCGTACTGGCCCGGTTCACCGGGGACCTCGGTGATGATCGCGGCGTCGGCACCGCCGTTGGCCAGCAACGCCACTCCGTCGTCGGGGTCGGCCTCGACCAGTCGGACCTCAGTGCGTGGGTGCCGAGTCCGGAATTGCGCCAGCGCGCGTGGCAGTATCGCGGCGGCCGCGCTGGTGAACGACGCCACCCGGATGAGGTCGGGGCCGGCGCTGGCGAGTTGTCGCAGGTCCGTTTCGGCGGCGGTGATGGCGGCGACGATCCGTTCGGCATGCTCGAGCAGTCGGGTACCGGCCGGGGTGGGGCGCGCCCCCCACGGCCCGCGCGCCAGCAGCGACACACCCACGTCGCGCTCGAGCGCAGTGATCTGTTGGGAGACGGCCGACGTCGTGTAGTTCAACGCTGTCGCCGCCCCGCTCAGCGAGCCGCATCGCGCGACTTCCTGCAGTACCCGCAGCCGACGCACATCGAACACCCTGGCCAAGCTAGCGGTACCCGGCCCGGCTGCCCATGGTTGTGCTCAGGGCGAGGAAATCACCGCGGCATCAGTACGACGCCGGTACCCCCGGTGTGATGCCGTGGTGCAGTTCGGCGACATCGGGGTGCGCGCGCGTCCGCGATTTCCAGGCGTTCTCGCCATAGGTGTTGAAGATCGGATTGTTCGGATCGGCTTCCACACCGCGGGATCGGGCCGCCAACTCTGGCGGCAGCGCGATGATCGGGATTGTGGCGTCGAGCGCCGGATTGACGAAGTAGGGAATCGAGACCCGGTCGGTGCCGGGCCGCGGGGCCAGCACCCGATGCTGAGTCGCCCGCAGGTATCCCCCGGTGGCCACCTCGAGAAGTTCACCGATGTTCACCACGAACGCCCCTGCCAGCGGTGGGACGTCGAGCCACTGTCCGTCGGCCAGCTCGACTTGGAGCCCGGTCGAATCGGGCTCCAGTAACAGCAGCGTCAACACCCCGGAATCCTTGTGTGCGCCAACGCCTTGCAGGTAATCGTCGCGCCCCGGGTAGTGGACGACCTTGATCAAGGTGGCCGGTTTGTCGGCGAACGCGGCGTCGAAGGTGTTCTCGGCCGCGCCCAACGACACCGCCCAGTGCCGCAGCAACCGTAGGCCGACATCCGCCAGCGCGGCATCCCAGCGTTCGAACGCCGCACGGAATCCAGCGGGCCGGACAGGCCACAGATTGGGGCCCTGGAGCCGCCAGTACCCCGTCGCTCCCTCGATCGTCGGGCGTTGCGGTCCGATGTCGATCTGCTCGCGCCAGTCCACCTTGCCGTTGGTGAGTTCGCCGCCGAGGCGCGAGTAGCCGCGGAACTGCGGGCTCTTCAGCTGGCTGATCTCGTTCTTTTCCTCCAGCGGCAACGCGAAGAACGTCCGCGCCAGCCGCAGCACCTCGTCGATCTGCGCGTCCGGCACGCCGTGACCGACGAGATAGAAGAACCCGATGTCATGGGCGGCCTCGCGCAGCCGCGCACGAAAGGCGGTGGGATCCTGGTCGGCCTCGGCCAAGTCGAGTACGGGAAGCACGAGAGACATTGTGCGGCAGTGCCGGGCGACCGCGCCACGGCGTTCACCAGAACTGCATGCGTATGAAGCAATCACGGTGCACCGATGTCTTGCCCGGGTTCGGTGGCCACGCCGACCATGGGCATATGAGCTATCGGGCCGCCAGCACATCACGTCGCGACATCGACCTGGCCACCGGGATCCTCGTGGGTCTGCGCGGGTGCTCGCAGCGCGACGCGTTCGCCGAACTCGTGGCGGTGGTGCAGCGCACCGGCATCGGCCTCGGCGGTATCGCGCGGGCGCTGGTCGCGATCGCCGGGTCTTCCGACGAGTCGGTCCCGCACCAGCCCGAGGCCTTTGACGCGTGGGCCGACCTGCTCGCGGCGCGGGCGGCCGTCGCGTCGCACTAGCCGCGCGTACGGTCGAGTCGTCTAGGCGTCAGTCGGGAAACTCCGGTCCGACGGCGGTTCGGGCACCCAACCGCCTGCCCTTGCCCCAGCCGAGTTCGCGCCGGTAACCGCCGAGCAGTCCCGCACCGGACAGCGTGGCGACGTCACGGAAAGGCGAATCGGGCGGCGCCGGCGTCGCCAGCGGTGCCACGAACAGCGCATCCGTCGGGCAGTACGCCTCACACTGAAAACACGTCTGGCAGTGGTCATGTCGGGCGATCACCGGGACGCCGTCCGGCCCGCGGTCGAAGACTCGGGTGGGACACACCTCGATGCACCGGTCACAGCCGATGCACCGGTGCTCGTCGATGATTTCGATCATGCCGCCTCCGGCCTTGTCCACAGTTGGTCCAGCCCACCGGTCAGCAGCCGGTGACGCTGTGCGGTGTCCACCGCAGGCTGGTCGATCCGCTTGTGCATGCCGCGCGTCTCGGTGCGGTGCAGCGCCGCGTGATACATCCAGCGGCTGTGCGCCAGCATCGCGGCAGCCTCCCGGGCCCGGAAGCTGTCCTCCCCCTCTCCGCGCAGCCCGGCCCGCACCGCCGACCAGCTGGTGTGCAACGACTGCAGCGCAGGCGCGAGATGGTCGGCATGCCGCAGAAAATTATTCTCGTGCGGCAACATGTGCCGCTGTACGTCGGCGACGACGTCGCGGTAGTCGAGCCCGGTACCACCATCGGGCCGAAGTCCCGCACCCCCGGCCGCACGCAACGCGCCGGGCGGTGCGCTGCGTGCGGCCGCGAACGCCGCGGCGCTGCGTCCCGACCAG
This sequence comes from Actinomycetes bacterium, assembly GCA_023416315.1. Taxonomy (GTDB): domain Bacteria; phylum Actinomycetota; class Actinomycetes; order Mycobacteriales; family Mycobacteriaceae; genus Mycobacterium. Next base: position 9,448 of record JAEZIA010000144.1, on the reverse strand, counting down.
CTTCCCGATGCCGCCGCCCACGCCGCGTTGTGACTGCCGCCGCCGGTAAAGGCCCCGCAGATCAGCTCGCGGGTCGCGGTGTCACCGGCGGCATACAAGCCGGGCACATCGGTGGCGCAGCCATAATCCACCACCCGCACTCCTCCGGTCCCCCTGACGGTCCCCTCAGCCACCAGGGTGATTTCGAAGAAGTCGGTGAACGGGTCGATGCCGAGCCGGTCGAACACCAGGAAGAAGTTGGGCTGGCCCTTGCGCATACCGATCTGCTCGGCCTCGGTGGCCCGGTCGATTCGGGCGAACACGGGTTCAGTGCACAGGGTTTTGGCGATGACGGTGCGGCCCCGGGCGCTGCCGGCACCTTCGATGGCGGTGCCGTCGGCGCGGTAGAAGGTCGCCCACGAGTAGTACGCGGTCTTGGTCAGCGAGGTGCCTTTGACGCCGATCGCGTAGGCGTTGGAGAACTCCATGCCGGACAACACCGCGCCGGCCTCCACCGCCATCAACGCGCCGTCGCCGGTGTTGACGTCGCACCCCAGCGACTTCGACTGGAATGCACAGCCACCGGTGGCGAGCACCACCGCTTTGGCGTCGATCCGAATCGTCTGACCCGAGGTGCGGTCGAAGGCCACCGCGCCGGACACCACGCCATCGTCGTCGAGCAGGAGTTCCAGTGCCGGTGTGTGGTCGAGGATGCGGACCCCGAGGCGCTGTACCCGAGTGCGTTGCCTGCGCATGTATTCGGGGCCTTGCAGATCGTTGCGGATCGGGCGGCCGTCGGCACCCACCGGGAAGGGATAACGCTGCACGGTCGCGAGCTCGTTCATCCGGTCGTAGGTCTCGTCGAGAACCCGTGCCATCCAGTCGCGTTCGACGAGGTGGCCACCGAGCACCTCACGGCTCGCCATCGCCGCTTCTCGCAACTCGGGAACGTCGTCGACATACCAGACCCCGGTTCCCACCGAGGCGGTGGAACCACTCGACCCGGTGTAGCCCTTGTCCGCGAGAACGACGCGCGCGCCGGCCTGTGCCGCCTTGATGGCTGCCCAGGTGCCGGCCGGCCCGCCCCCGATCACCAGTACGTCGGTGGGCAGCGTCACTGCGGGATCGTCGTTGGCCATGGCGGTCCTCTCGATGAGTTGTGGTGGTGGTCAAGCTTTGAGCCGGTTGGTGCCGAAGATCGCCGCCGACCACGCCGACAGCCCGACGGCCAGTGCCCACACCACGCCCAGTGCGGCGCCGGCACTGACGTCGGCGTGCCCCAGGACGCCGATCCGTTCGACCTGGACCAGCCAGAACACCGGGTTGATCCGGCTGAGGTGATCCCACACTGGCGGCAGCTGGCTGACCGAATAGAAGATGCCGCCGAGAAATCCCAACGGCAGCAGGATGATCGACTCCATCGAATAGACGTGATCCAGCGACTTGGCCAGACTCCCTGCGATCACCCCGGTCTGTCCCGCCACCACCAGCACCCCGATGGTGCCGAAGGTGAAGACCCAGGGCCGGGCCAGGTCGGTGATGTGTGCCAGCGGAAATGCGACCGCCGCAACACCCGCCCCAACGATGACGCCGCGGGCGACGCCGCCGGTGACCAGCGCCGCATTGATCTCCCACCACCGCAGCGGGCTGGCGAATACGTCATTGATGTACTTGTCGCGACGGGCTTCGAAGAGGCTGGTTGTACCGTTGAAGAACCCGACGTTCAGGATCGCCTGGGCCAGCAGCCCGGGAACAATGAACTGTCCGTAAGGGATTCCGTGAATGGTGTCGACGTGGCGGCCCAGCACCGATCCGAACACCACCACGAACAGCAGCGTGGACAACACCGGACCGACGATCGAGTACTGCCAGATGTTGAGGAACCGCAGAATCTCCCGCTCGGCGAGCCAGAGCACCGGCGCCCGCTCGACGGTGAGCTCCGGGGTCGCGTACCCGCTCATCGCGTCGCCTCGGCGTTGATGACCCGGTTGTAGACCTCGGAGATGTCGCGGGCCTGATGCCGGCTACGCAGTGACGAAGCCGAACCCCGGTCCACGATGCGGCCGCCGACGATCAACGCGAACTCGTCACAAAGCGTCTCGGCTTCCTCCAAGTAGTGCGTGGTCAGCAGGATGGTCGTACCGGCGGCGTTGAGTTCCTTTGTCAGTCGCCAGATCTCGGAGCGCAGTGCGACGTCCACCCCGGCCGTCGGCTCGTCGAGGATCAGCAGCCGGGGCCGGTGGATCAGCGCGCGGGCGAGCACCAGCCTGCGCTGCATGCCGCCGGACAGCTCGTACGCACGCGCGGTGGCCTTGTCCTCCAAGCCGAACAGCGTCAGCAGTTCATCGGCGCGATGCTTCGCGGTCCTGCGGCCGATGCCGTGGTAGCCGGCGTGATAGACCAGCAGTTGCCGGACCGACAGGAACCGGTCGAGGTTGATCTCCTGTTCGGCCAGGCCGATCAGCCGCCGCGCCGTCCTGCTGCGGTGGTCGTGGCCAAAGACCGTCAGCTCCCCCGCCGTGGGGTTGACGATATTGCACACCGATCCGATCAGCGAGGTCTTGCCCGCCCCATTGGGGCCGAGCAGACCGAAGAACGCCCCGTCTCGCAGTTCGAGGTCGAGGTCGGACACCGCGGTGAAGCCACCGCGGTACACCTTGCGCAGCCCTCTGATCGACAGGGCCGCGGGAGCAGACTTCAGAGGCGTCACACCGGTGCGTGGAACTGGTTGGGCGGCAGCACAAGCCCGTAGTGCTCCCGCAGGGTCCGGCCCTGGTACTCCTCGCGGAACAGCCCCTTGCTGCGCAGGATCGGCAACACGTGGTCGATGAACGCTTCGAGCGCCGACGGCAGCGCGGGCGCCATGATGTTGAAGCCGTCCGCGGCCCCGCCTTCGAACCAGGAGATGATCGTGTCGGCCACCTGATCGGGTGTCCCGACGAACGTAAAATGCCCACGTCCACCGCCTAGCCGCGACAGGATCTCCCGGACCGTGAGGTTCTCCCGCACCGCCAGCTCGATAATCAGATCCGAACGGCTCTGCGAGCCTTCTAGTCTCGGTCGGGCCAGGATGAAATCGGGCAACGGGGCGTCGAGGTCGAACACCGAGGGGTCGGTCTCGAAGTTCCACGCCAGCTGGCGCAGCCCGAATTCCGGGATACGCAGTTCGTCGAAGCGCTGCGCCAGGTCGAGCGCTTCCTGCTCGGTGGACCCGATGAAGGGCACGATCCCCGGGAGGATCAACAGGCTGTCGGGGTCGCGGCCGATCGCACGCGTCCTGCTCTTGACGTCGGTGTAGAAGTCGGCGGCCCGCTCATAGGTTTGGTGTGCGGTGAAGATCGCCTCGGCATGGCGGGCGGCGAAGCTCTTCCCGTCCTCCGACGAACCGGCCTGCACCAGCAGCGGATGGCCCTGCGGTGGGCGTTCGACGTTGAGCGGGCCCGCGACCCGGAAATGCTCGCCCTCGTGGTCGATGGCATGCAGCCGCGCCGGGTCGGCGTACCGGCCCGCGGCCTTGTCACCGAGGATGGCCTCGGTCTCCCAGCTGTCCCACAACGCCTTTGCGACGGTAAGGAATTCGTCGGCTCGTCGATACCGCACCGCGTGGTCGGGCCGGTCGCGCAGGCCGAAGTTGGCGGCTTCGTCGGCGCCGGCCGAGGTGACGATATTCCAACCGGCCCGTCCGCCGCTGACGTGATCCACCGAGGCCAGCCTGCGGGCCAGGTTGTACGGGTCGTTGTAGGTCGACGACACCGTGGCGATCAGCCCGATCCGACTGGTGTGCTGTGACAGCGCGGTCAGCAACGTCAACGGTTCGAGCTGCCCCGGTGGGCGGAACTCCCCGGTGCCGGTCAGCGCAGGCCCGTCGGCCAGGAACAGCGAGTCGAACTTCGCGGCCTCGGCCAGTTGAGCCAGCCTGATCCAGTGCTGCAACTCAAAGTCTGCCCTGGGGTTGCTTTCCGGCAGACGCCAGGCCGCTTCGTGATGGCCCGCCTCCATCAGGAAGGCGTTGAGGTGCAGTTCGCGTGATGTCGTGCCCATGGTCACGACAGCTTCGAGCTGTCGAAGCCTTCCGGCAGCAGGTTGTCGACGATGCTGGGGATGTCCACCTGCTTCTTGATCTCCCCGGCTTCGAAGAACGCATCGCTCAGCGCCTGCTCGGCAGCGATGTCCTCGGGCAACACCTGCGAAACCTTGAACGGATAGGCATCCACTGTCGCGCGCGCATCTTCCAGCGGCACACCGGTTTCGGTGGCGATGGCCTTGGCGTACTGGTCCGGGTTCTTCTGCGCCCAGTTGAACAGCCGGGCGATCCGGGTCAGCACGTCGGCCAGGGCAGCGCGACGGGTCGGGTCGTTGAGCGACTTGTCGGTCGCCACGTAGTAGTTGTTGACCTGATCGATCGGCGGCAGCCCCTTGGCGATGATGCGGGCCCCGTCGCCGACCGCGATCGCCGACTGCGGGTTCCAGATGGACCAGGCGTCGACCTTCCCGCTGTTGAACGCGCTGGCGCCGGCGGCGGGCGCGAGATAGACCAGTTCGACATCCTTGGTGGTCAATCCCACGCTCTTCAGGGCGAGCAGGGCCAGCCCGTGCGCTGAACTACCCTGGGGCACGGCAATTTTCTTGCCCCGTAGGTCGGCGAGCGTCTGGATCGGCGAATCCTTGGGCACGATGATGTTCTCCGCGGCCTTGGTCACATCGGCGCCGTGCTGGGTGGCGACGATCTTGAAGCCGTATTGTTGTGCGGCGCCGGTGATCGGCGGAACCGTGCCCACATAGCCGAGGTCGATGTTGCCGGCGGCGGCGGCCTGCACCAGGGGCGGGCCGTAGTCGAAGCGGGCGAACTTCACCTTGTAGGGAGCGTCGTCGAAGACGCCGGTGACCTTGCTGAGCTCCTCGCTGCCGTCGCCGCCGTTGTCCCCGATGGTGAAGGTGTACTGCGCCCACTCGGGGTGATTGGCCGCGCTGGGGTCGCTCGACTTACTCAGCGGACCGCCCGCGGACTTCTCCGCGGAACCGCAGGCCGGCAGGACGGTCGCGGCGATGAGCAAGGCGGTGGCGCCAAGCGCACGGAACGTTTTGTGGGGCATGAATTCTCCTCGATTATCGAAATCAGTGACGCGTCTGGCCGGCAAGCCCGAGATCGACGAGCAGCGCCGCACGGAGTTGCTCGCGGGCAACCCCGGCCTCCCGCTCGGCGGGCGACAGGTCGACGGGATGGGTGTCGCCGATGCGGCCGTTGCTCATCACCACGATCCGGTCGGCCAACGCGATGGCTTCGTCGACGTCGTGGGTGACCAGCAGCATGGCGGCGTGGTGTTTGCGGCGCAGTTCGCGCACCAGATCGTGCATGCGCAGCCGGGTGATGGCGTCGAGTGCGGCGAACGGCTCGTCGAGCAGAACGAGCTCCGGCTCGGCGACCAACGCCCGCGCCAGCGCGACCCGCTGCGCTTCGCCACCGGAAAGCTGTTTCGGCCAGGCCTTCTCCCGGCCTGCGAGATGCACGTCGGCGAGCGCCTTACGCGCTCGCTCCTCGGCGTCCGCACCGTGCAGCCCGAGAGTGACGTTGCGCAGTACGCGCTGCCACGGCAGCAGACGGTCGCCCTGGAAAACCACCGCCCGTTTGGCCGGAACCTCGATGCGTCCCCCGTCGGGCCGGTCCAGCCCGGCCAGCAGTCGCAGCAACGTGCTTTTGCCGCAGCCGGACGGTCCGAGGAGAACGACCAGTTCCTCGTCGTCGATCCGCAGATCGAGATGATCCAGTACGGTCCGATCGCCGAACCGGCGCACCACTTGTTCGGCCAGGACGCCGGTCCGCAGCCGTGGCGCCGCGCTCGGGCTGGTCACTGTGCCTCGTAACTGGGACGCCACCGCAGCAGCACCCGTTCTGCGACCCGGACGATCTGGTCGGCCAGCAGCCCGAGGATGGAGTAGATCACCAAGCCGACGAACACCTGATTGGTCTGCAAATAGGTCTGGGCCTGGGTGACCAGGAATCCGAGTCCGTGGGTGGCGTTGACGGTCTCGGCGGCGACCAGTCCCAGCACGCTGTAGGCCAGCGAGAAACGCAGGCCAACCAGGAAGCCGGGAAGTGCGCCCGGCACCAAGACCCGGGTGACGATGCGGAACGTTCCCGCGCCGGTGGTGCGGGCCATCTCGATCAACCGCTGGTCGACACCACGGATGGCCGCGAAGAGATTCAGATACATCGGCACGCCCGCACCGAATGCGATCAGCAACACCTTCGTCAGCTCATCGATACCGAACCACACGATCATCAGCGGCAGCACCGCCAGCAGTGGAATGGTGTTCAGGATCTGGGCCAACCCGTTGAACAGGTACTCACCGCGGCGCAGGAAGCCGCCGAGCACGCCGGTGAGGATGCCGACGGTCAACCCCAGCGCCAAGCCGAGTCCGGCGCGCTGCAACGAGATCGCCAGGTCCGGACCCAGACTGCCGTCGCGCCACAGTTGTATTGCGGTGACCACGATTTCACTTGGGGCCGGTGCGTAGATGGCGGGCAGTACACCAGTGCGGGCGAGGATCTCCCAGACCACCAGGATCACCACCGGCGTGGTGTAGATGCCCAAGGGCCAGTTGAGTTGGCGGCGAAGCGCGCCGCCCCGGTTGGCTCGCCGGCCGGATTCCGGGAGGAAGACCTCGCGATGCTGCGTGCGCGCGGGCGCCGTCGTCGCCGGATCCGACGGGATCAGCACTGGAGCCAGACTGATGTCGGTCATAGGTTTCACCATGTCGCAGCGGTGCCGGTCGGGGGGACCTATGGAATCGGCGCGATTCTTTATTAGCGATACACCACCAGCAGTTACTCAGAAAAGTCTGTCTGCCAGTCTGTTTGGCCACAGCGCCGGTCGCGATAAACCCAGGGTGAGTAAAACGGTTGTTACCTTCACTCGGCGCGCCACGCCTATCATCACCGGGTGTCTCAGACCCCGTCGCCGCGCAGATCGCGCCCTGCCCGCATCGTCGTGGTCGGCGGCGGCTTCAGCGGCACGATGACGGCCGTCAACATCGCCCGCCTAACCGAATTTCCCTTGCACATCACGGTCGTCAACAATCACGAGCCGGTGGGACGTGGCGTCGCCTACGGGTTACGACGACCGGAGTATCTGCTCAATGTCGCCGCGCGGAACATGTCCGCGTTCCCCCATGAACCGGACCACTTTCTGGATTGGCTTCGCACGCGCTCGGAGTTCGAGCCGACTCCCGAGGTTGAGCTGCGTGAGCGCTTCGTTGCCCGGCAGATCTACGGTGACTATCTGCGCTCGATCGCACAGCATCATCTGCAGAGTCCGGGTGAAGGTGCCCGCGCCGCTTCGGAATTGGTCAGCGGAGAGGTCGTCGACGTGGAACCCGCCGAGGCGGGCGCCCTGGTGCGGCTGGCCGACGGAGCGGCCATCGAGGCCGACCGGGTGGTGCTCGCCACCGGCAACGAACCACCCGCCCCACTGCCGGGGACGGCACACCTGGCCGAGCACCCGGCGTGGGTGGCGAACCCGTGGCAGGAGTGGGAGCCCCGCCTGCCGGGCCACGACCGCAACGTGGTGCTGCTCGGTACGGGCCTGACTACCGTCGACGCCATCATCACCCTGCGGGCGTTGGGATGGCTCGGGACAATTCATGCGATCTCCCGACACGGGTGGTTCCCGCACGCCCACTTTCGCGGTATCGAATATCCGGAGTTTCCGCCCGCCGACGTCGACCTCGCCCGGCTGGGCCTTGACAAGTTGTTGACGCTCGTCGAAGAGCACTGCGCGATCCTGAACGAGCGCAATGCCAATCCGGCGATCATCGTGGACAAGTTGCGTCCGTACACCCAACAGATCTGGTCGGCATTCAGCATCGAGGACCGTGTCGCGTTCGCCAAGGATCACGCCGCCCGGTGGAATGTGTTTCGGCACCGCATCGCACCGGACATCCACGCGCAGATCACCAGTTCCCAACTTACCGGCCAGCTTCGGGTGCATGCCGGTTCGATCGCCACGGTGGAGCCGGCCGGCGATCAGATCCGCGTCGAACTGGCCGATGGCCGATCGGTGCGCGGCGATCTCGTGATCAACGCCACCGGTCCGTCGACGAAGTTCAGCGCGACCCGGTCGGTGCTGCTGCGAAACCTGCTGCGCCGCGGCGCGATCGCCCCCGATGCCACCGATGCCACCGATATGGGGATGCGCATCGACGCCGACCACACAGTGTTGACGAGTGCCGGAGAGCGGTCGCCGTGGCTGTTGGCGCTGGGGCCGCTGTTGCGGGGCACCTACTGGGAGACCATCGCCGTACCGGAGCTGCGGGTGCAGGCGCGGCGTGTGGCCGAGACCGTTCTGGGCGGTGCGCGGCCCGAGGCGGAGAGTCAGCTGCAGCTGGAATACATGATCTGATCTGCGACTCGGATCCTGCTGCGGCACAGGGTTATCCCCAGTTCCGAGTTCGTCCACAGGTGAGCCGTTATGTCGCTCGCGTGTCGGTGGTCAGGCATAGAATTCGAACATGCTTTCGATCAATGCGGAATGTGAGGCGCTTACCGCTGCGGTCGACTCGCTGGCCGGCCTGGACTTCGCCGCACTCGCGCCGCCGGAGCGGTTCGCGGTGCTGGAATGGATCGAAACCCAGCAGCGTCGCCTGACCGCAATCGCCCTATCCGGAGTGGGCTCTCTGGAGCGGTTCGAGGGCTGTCCGCCGGTGGGGATCGCGTTGGCTGATGTGTTGCGGGTCAGCCCGCGCGAGGCCAAGCGCCGGATTCGGGATGCCGAACAGCTGCTGCCGCGTACGACGTTGACCGGTGAGCCGCTGGAACCGGTGCTGCCGGAAACCGCGCGGGTGTGGAACGCCGGGCAGCTCGATATCGAACATGTGCGGGTGATTCAGAAATTCTTCCGCGACCTGCCCGACCACGTACCCCCAGCCGAGGCGGTGAAAGCCGAAAAGACGTTGGCGGACAAGGCGGCGGTGCTGCGCCCGGATCAGTTGGAGCGCGTCGCCCACCGCCTCGCCCTGCATCTGAACCCCGACGGGAAGTTCTCCGATGCCGATCGGGCCCGCAAGCGCGGCTTCGTCTGGTGCGGCGGCCAAGGCATCGACGGCATGAGCATCGGGCGGTTGATCGCCGACCCCGAACTACGCTCGGAGTTGGATGCGTGGCTGGCGAAGTTCGCCGCCCCCGGCGTCTGCAACCCCGCCGACGACACCCCCACTGTTACCCCGACCGAGGAGGTGGCGGCCCGCGATGCCCGCAGCTGCGCCCAGCGTCAGCACGACGCCCTCAAAGCATTGGTGCGCGGCCAGCTCGGCGACCCGAAGCTCGGCCAGCACAACGGCCTACCGGTGACCGTGATCGCCACCGCCACCATCCAGGATCTACAGGCCCAGGCCGGGCAGGCGGTCACCGCCGGCGGCACCGTGTTGCCGATCCCCGATTTGATCCGGATGGCCAGCCACGCCTACTGCTACC
>JAEZIA010000092.1 GCA_023416315.1 Actinomycetes bacterium | reverse complement strand
CGGCGACCGGGTGATGACCATCGTGATGCCGATCGACGCCACCGGCGGCGCGTACGCCGAGTACCTTGTGGTCGACGCCGATCAGGTCACCCACGCGCCAGTCGGGAGCACGCACGTCGAGGCCGCGCCGCTGCCGATGAACGGACTGACCGCTCGCCGTGCGCTGGACGTGCTGCACCTCGAAGCGGGGGAGACGGTGGCGGTCACCGGTGCCGTCGGCGCGGTCGGCGGGTACGCCGTCCAACTCGCGAAATCCGATGGGCTGCGGGTGATCGCCGATGCGGCACCCCAAGACGAGGACCTCGTCGCCGCCCTGGGCGCGGACCAGATCGTCACCAGAGGATCCGGTGTGGGACAACGCATCCGGCAGTGGTGGCCGGCGGGAGTGGCCGCCGCGGTCGACGGGTCGTTGCAGGGCGGCGAAGTCGTGGCCGCGATCCGCGACGGTGGCCAACTGGCGGCGTTGCGAAGCTGGGATCTGCACGACGCCACAGGCCTGGGCTCCGATCGCGGCGTGATCGTCCGTGACGTTTTCGTCCCCGAATACACCCACGCCCACGACAAACTCGATGGTCTGCGCGAGTTAGCCGAGGCCGGCGAGATAACCCTGCGCGTGGCACGCACCTACCCGGCAGATCAGGCGGCGCAAGCACATCGCGACCTACAGGCCGGCGGGCTGCGCGGTCGCCTCGTCCTGACCTTCGACTGACGACAAGGAGCAACCATGAGACCCATCGGTATCGGCATCATCGGCGCCAGTTCCCTACAGGTCGTGCCGCTGAACCAGGCGGTGCGGAAACCGCTGACCGACGCGAGCACCGAATCCGGATCGATAGAAAGGACGTTCTAATGGCCAAGGTGTGGTTTGTCACCGGCTCGTCGCGCGGCTTCGGACGCGAACTGGTGCGGGCGGCGTTGGCCGCCGGAGATGTGGTCGCGGCGACCGCGCGCCGCGTCGACCAGCTCGACGATCTACGGCAAGTCCACGGCGAGCAGATCCTGCCGCTGCCGCTTGACGTCACCGACCCGGCCGCCGTGCGGCAAGCCGTCACCGCGGCGACCGAGAAGTTCGGCAGGCTCGACGTGGTCGTGAACAATGCCGGGTACGCCAACGTCGCGCCGATCGAAACCGGTGACGACGACGATTTCCGCGCTCAGTTCGAAACCAACTTCTGGGGCGTGTACCACGTGTCCAAAGCCGTGCTGCCGGTGCTGCGGACCCAGCGCAGCGGGCTGATCATCCAGTTCTCCTCGATGGGCGGTCGGGTCGGGGGATCGCCGGGTATCGCCTCGTATCAGGCGGCGAAGTTCGCCATCGACGGGTTTTCCCGGGTACTGCAAGCCGAGACCGCCCCGTTCGGCGTCAAGGTGCTCGTTGTGGAGCCCAGCGGGTTCGCCACCGATTGGGCCGGTGCGTCGATGACGGTGCACGACGTCGGCGACGACTATGCCGATACCGTGGGCGCGATGTCGGTGGTCCGGGGCAGTGCGGCCATCACCGCCGGCGATCCGGTCCGTGCGGCCGAGATCCTGGTGCGGATGTCGCGGCGCCGCGAGATTCCGTATCACCTGCCGCTGGGGGTCAATGCGGTGGAAGGGGCGATCAGCCAGGACGAGTTTTTGCTCGGTGAGGACAGGAAGTGGGCTGCGGTGGGCCGATCGGCGGACTTCGCCGAACCGTATCCCGTCGACTTCCCCGCCGACGCCGACGGCAGCTGACCGGCTACGGCAGCACGTGGTCGAGTTGGCTGCGCGAACTGATCGCCAGCTTGGCGAACACCTTGCTCAGGTGGTACTGCACCGTGCGGGCGCTGATGAAGAGCCGCTCACCGATCTCGGGGTTGGACAGCCCTTCTCGCGCGAGCCGGGCCACCTGCTCCTCTTGTGCGGTGAGCTCCGAGGTGGCCGAGGTGGGGGTTTTCGAGGTCACCGTGTGCCCCGCGGCCTGCAGCTCGCGGCCCGCCCGGTCGGCGAAGGCGTGCATCCCCATCGCCGTGAACATATCGTGCGCGATCTGCAGCTGCTCACGCGCGTCACTGCGGCGCCGTTGGCGCCGAAGCCATTCTCCGTACACCAGGTGTGCGCGGGCCAACTCGGTGCGAATCCTGGTCCGGCCGAGATGGTCGATGGCTTCCCGATACACATCATCAGCCTCGTCGTCGTCGCTCAGCAGGGCGCGACAGCGGGCCTCAAGCCCACGCGCCCACGAGGATTCGCTGGCACGACTCACCTCGCTGAACTGCCGTAGCGCGGACCGCGCCTCCTCATCGGCGCCGAGCCGCACCGCGGCCTCGACCAGCTCGGTCAAAGCCCAGTTGCCCGAACTCAAACCGATGGGGGACTCGACCGCCTGGCGGGCCGCCGCCCGGGCGGCCTGGAAATCGCCGAATCCGTTGTGCAGCAACGACATCGCCCACATCGTGATACAGATGCCGTTGCCCTCGCCGCGTGCCGTCACTTCGGCCACCGTCGCGTCACACAACGCGAGGGCGGCCTGCCGGTCGCCGCGCATCGCGGCCAGCCCCAGAGCGGCGTAGGGTGCGATGCTGCTGCGGAGGGCTTCCTGGGCGATGGCCTGCTCGTCCACCAGAGCCTCGGCAGTGGGCAGCTCTCCGGTGAACAACATCATGAACGCATGGGTGTTGAGGGCCAACGGCGTGTCGCTGAGCGCACCCGATTCACGAACCAGACCGACGTACCGGTTCGACAGCTCATACCAGCGGTCGTCGTCCCACCCTCGGATTGCCGCGATGGTGATCAGCCATGCCCAGCGCTGCTGCTCGTCGGCCGGTGTGTCCGCGGCGGACAGCGCGTTGCGTAGATGCGGTATGGCCTCGGCGTAGCCGCGGGTGAAGATCGCAATCAGCCAGTCCAGCAACAGGTCCCGAAGCGACGCCGGTCCCGGCGCACGTGGTGCGTCTTCGGCGGCAGCGGCGATCTCGTCGGATGCCGCCCCGACGGACAGGCGGCCGGCGAACATCGCGGCCGTGAACGCGTCGATGTAGGTGGAGCGGGAAAGGTCGACGTCGATGGTCTCGAGTCGCTGGGCGGCTTTCAGCAGCAGCGGGGGAGCGTCGCTGCCGTGGTTGGACACGAACGCGATCCGTGCGCCGAGCAGGTCCGCACGGGCTTCCTGGAGGTCGGTCAGGCGATCGGACTGGGCCAGTGCCAGCAGGTCACGGGCGGCGTCGAAGGCACCCGCGTCGATCTTTGCGGCTGCGGCGGCGAGCGCACGGTCGACGCGCTTGTCCCGGTCTGTGGTCAGCGCCGCAGCCTGCTCGAGGAATGCCGCGGCGGCTCCCACACCGCCACGGCGCTGCGCCCGGTCGGCCGAACGCTCGAGTTCGGCGGCGACGTCTTCGTCCGGGCCGGTTGCTGCGTGTGCCAGATGCCATGCCCGACGGTCGGCGTCGCCGTGTTCGTCGGTCGCGTCGGCGAGGGCACGATGCACCCGTTTGCGGTCGTGCACCGAGCCGGCGCGGTAGGCGGCCGAACGGACCAGCGGGTGCCGGAATCGCACGCGGGTGCCGAAAGTGGCGAGGTCGGCGTCGACAGCCGGGACCACGAATTCCGGGGAGATCTCCAGCCGCTCCGCCGCCCGCCACACCACCGCGGCGTCGCCGGTCGGTTCGGCCGCCGCCAGCAGCAGCATGAGACGAGACTGCTGAGGCAACGCCTCGATCCGCGCGCCGTAGGTTGTCTCGATCCCGGCCGGGAGTCGGAGGGCGTCGGGCAGGCCGAACCCGCCCGCCAACTCCTCGGCGGTGAGCTCCCGCGGAATCTCCAACAGAGCCAACGGGTTACCCCGCGTTTCGGCGATGATCTGGTCCCGCACCCGCGTGTCGAGCGGACCGCTCAGCACCGCGTTGAGTAGCGCCCGCGCTTCGGCGTCGTGCAGCCCGCGCACCACCAGCGACGGCAGCCCCGATATCGCGTCGCTGGGTTGACGTGCCGCGAAAACCAGCGCCACCGATTCCGCACCCAGCCGGCGTGCGACGAAACCGAGGGCTTGAGCCGATGCCCGATCGACCCACTGTTCGTCATCGACGAGGCACAGCAGCGGACGTTCGGCGGCCGCATTGGAGAACAAGTTCAACACCGCCAACCCGACCAGGAACCGGTCCGGCGCCGGCCCGTCACGCATGCCCAGCGCGGTACCCAGTGCGGTGCGCTGCGGCGCGGGCAGCCCATCGAGCTGATCCAGGAACGGCAGGCACAGCTGATGCACACCGGCGAACGCGAGCTCCATCTCCGCCTGGACTCCGGAAGTCCGGATCACGCGGCAGTCGGCGGCAGCACCGGCCAGATGGTCCAGCAGCGCGCTCTTGCCGACCCCGGCCTCCCCGCGCAGGACCAACGCCCGGCTCTCACCGGCGCGCACGGCATGGACAAGGTTGTCCAGCACCGCGCATTCGTCGCTGCGCCCGAACAGCTCCACCAGACCGGGCCCTCCTGTGTCAGAATTCATCCGACGTGCATGTACTGGCCATATGATGCCCCATATCGTGCGCGATCTGTGACTACCGCACCCAAAGCGATCAGCCGCTCGTCAGCGGGCTGACGACAACGACCAGCTGGTCAACAGGTCCATCGCCTCGCGCGCCGGGGTGCCGGCTTCGGTGGTGAACAGGAACAGCGTCTGGTCGGGATCACCGGGCATCATGAACGTCTCGTAGTCGACGGTGAGCTTGCCGACGATCGGATGACGCAGCCGTTTGGTGCCGTGGGTGCGCTGGTACACTCGATGTTCGGTCCACCAGGTGCGGAAATCATCACTGGCCGTGGACAATTCGTCGACCAATGCCAGAAGCGTGGGGTCGTCGGGTCGGTTGCCGATCTCCAGGCGCAGGTTCTCCACAGCGGTGCGGGCTTGAACTTCCCAGTCGAGGAACAGTTCTCGGGATTCTGTGGTCAGAAACATCCATCGGGCGTAATTGCGCTCACGCGGACGTATCCGATCGAAGTCGGCCAGCAGTGCCCGGCCGAGCCGGTTGATGGCGAGCACATCGGTATTCCTGCCCAGGATCATCGCAGGCACACCGTCGAGTGATTCCAACAGTTGATACAGGCCCGGGCGGACCCGCTGCACGGTCGCCGGGGCTTTGCGCTGTACCACCGACGCACCAACGAGATGGCCCAGGTGGGCGCGGGCGGTGGCGTCAAGGTTCAGCGCCCGCGCGATCGCGTCGAGCACTCCGGTGGACGGGGTGATCCGACGGCCCTGCTCGAGTCGGGTGTAGTAATCGGTGGACACACCCGCCAGCAGCGCGACCTCCTCGCGGCGCAACCCCGGAACGCGACGGATCCGGCCGTCGGCCGGCAACCCGGCGCGCTGCGGATCCACCGCACTGCGGGCATGCCGAAGGAAGTCGGCAAGTTCGCGATTGGCACCGGGCATTCCTCGATTGTGGCAGGACACCGTTGATCCGTGCCTGGGTCTGGGAGTCCTAGGTTGCGTCGTCCTCGGTCGCACAGGGCCGGATATGACGCTTTTTCCGGTGCCGGTCGGGCCGAGACTTGATGGCATCCGCCCGGGAAAACGCGGACCTGACAACCTATCTGAGGAGAAGAACATGTCGTATCCCACCGACCGGCCCGCCACCTGGTTCGTCACCGGCGCCTCCCGCGGGCTGGGCCTGGAACTGGTGCGCCAACTGCTCGTCCGTGGCGAGAACGTCGCGGCTACCACTCGCTCGGCCGAGCGGCTCATCACGGGGCTGGCCGGGGTTGGCACCGACCGGCTGCTGGCGCTGGAGGTGGAGCTGGCCGACGCCCCAGCGGTCGAGGCGGCCGTCGAGCAGACGGTCACGCGGTTCGGCCAGATCGACGTCGTGGTGAACAACGCCGGCTACGGATACCTCGCCTCGATCGAGGAGACCACCGATGCCGACATCCGGCGGATGTTCGACGTCCAGGTCATCGGGGCGTGGAATATGTTGCGTGCCAGCATCCCTCATCTGCGGGCGGCTCGCAGCGGTCACATCGTGAACATCTCGTCGATCCTCGGGCTGACCACGCTGCCCGGCTGGGGTCTGTACAGCGCAGGCAAGTTCGCGTTGAACGCGATCAGCGAAGCGCTCGCCGGTGAGATGGCCGACTTCGGGGTGGCTGTCAGCATCGTCGAACCCGGTTACTTCCGGACCAGCTTCCTGACCACCGACTCGCTGGCCTTGCCGGCCGAGACCACCGACGCCTACCCGGCGATCCGGCAGATGACGCAGGACCATCTCGCGCTGCAGGGCAGCCAGCTCGGCGATCCGGTGAAGGGCGCCGAGGCGATCATTGGGATCGTTCGGCGTGGTGATGGGCCGCTGAACCAGCTGCTCGGATCGGACGCCTACCAGTACGCGCAGGCGCGACTGTCGGCGCTGAACTCGGACTTCGAGGCGGGGCGTGAACTGGCGATGACCACCGATCATGGTTGATCGCAAGAACAATCCCAGGAAGCAACCAGCTGCGGATCCTACGATTGCCGGCGGTGCCCGCGCGCGGTAACGATAGGAACAGCTTCAGCTGACCGAAAGCAGGTGTTGGTGGCCAGACTGTTGCGGGCCGGCGGCTGCGCCGCCGTGCTGGTGTGCCTGAGCCACGGGATGGCGGCAGCGGAGCCGGTACCGGTCGCCGATGTCACCCAGTCATCGGACACCGACGACGGGTGGCATCTGAGCGCGACGCTGACACAGATGACGATCAACTCAGTGCCGAACATGGCGGCCACCGCGTTCACACGGGAAGGTTTCGTCACCGGGAAGGCGGTCGCGTCGATCGGCGGGAACGGGGCGATCCCAGTCAATTCGGGCACTCTGATCCTCGGCTTGCAGCTCGGTTGTCAGGTGGACCTCAGCGAGGGCGGAAGCATCAACGGGGATGCGGACATCGGCATCAGCCCGGGTCTGCACAACGGCGATGTGTTCGATGACCTCGGCCCCTTCGCCGACCTCGATGGCGGTGCGTCGATCAATCTGCTACCGGGCAACATCACGAACGTCGGGTTGGGCAAGAAGGAGCTCAAGGGCCGCATCGGTGAGATCGTCGTCCACGACGCACATGTCAAAGTCGACGGCTGCGGCGGGCAGGTCGCCATCCGGTTCTTCACCACGGCAATGATCGACACCGACAAGTCCGATGACAGCGTGAATGCCTACGGCGACATCCTGACACTGTGAAACGCTTGCTCGCCGTGTTGTCGGTCCTCGGGTGCAGTGTGATCCTGCCGGTGGGCGTCGCACAGGCCGACTGTGACACGCCCGGTGACTTCGGGGCGGGCTCCGGATGCCCACCGCCAGGGTCGGATTCGTCTGGCGGCGGCAATACGCAGAGCTGGCCGCCGACATCCGTCGACTGGCCACCGCAGTTGGAATCCGCCGGCGGCGGGAGCAACGAGAAATCCACGTCGTCGCCGATCGTGCCCGACGGAGAGGCGGCACACCGGAAATCACCGGCGACGACGGTCAGCACGAGTACGACGCCGACGCCGATCGTGATGCCGGGCGGGTAATGTGCGTCAGTCGCGGGGCAGAGGTGCGATCCGAGTGCGCAGTGTGAGCGACATCGTCGTCGACGACGTCAATTGACCCGGACCCCGGTCTGTTTGTCGAAGAGGTGGACTGATCGCGGGTCGGCGGTGACATGCACCGTGTCACCCATCCGGATTCGGTCGCGGCCGCCCGCCCGGACGATGACTTCGGCGCCGGTGTTCGTGGCAGTGCCGTAGAGGTAGGCATCGGCACCGAGGGTTTCGACCACCGTGACGGCGACTGACATCCCGGCCCCCGGCGAGGTCAACTGCCATCCCTCGGGCCGGATGCCGGCGACAACGGGCCCGCGCAATGCCGGGCTGTGTGTCACGGACATGGTGTATCCGGCTGCGGTGAAGCCGGTTTCGGTGAGTTCGCCGTCGAGGAACTTCATCGCAGGGGATCCGATGAAACCGGCCACGAACACGTTCGCGGGTCGGTCGTAGAGTTCCATCGGGGCGCCAACCTGTTGTAGTTCACCATCTTTCATAACCGCCACCCGGTCGCCCATCGTCATGGCCTCCGTCTGGTCATGGGTGACGTAGACGGTGGTGACGCCGAGGTCGCGCTGCAGTTTGGCGATGTCGGTGCGGGTCTGCACCCGCATCTTGGCATCCAGGTTGGACAGCGGCTCGTCCATGCAGAATACCTGCGGATTGCGCACGATGGCTCGTCCCATCGCCACCCGCTGGCGCTGCCCTCCGGAGAGAGCGCCCGGCTTGCGGTCGAGGAGCCCGGTCAGCCCGAGTGTTTTGGCGGCGGCGGCGATTCGCCGCTCACGCTCGGGCTTGGGCAGTCCGGCGTTCTTGAGGCAGAAGCCGATATTCCCCGCGACGGTCATGTGCGGATAGAGGGCGTAGTTCTGGAAAACCATGGCGATGTCGCGATCCTTGGGCGCGGTCGAGGTGATGTCTCGACCACCCAGATGGATCGAACCGGCGGTCACTTCCTCCAATCCGGCCAGCATGCGCAGCGTGGTCGACTTGCCGCAGCCGGACGGGCCTACCAGGACCATGAACTCGCCGTCGTCGATGTCTAGGTCGATGCCCGCAACTGCGGGGGCGTCGGCCTTGGGATACCAGCGTTGGGCCTTGTCAAATCGAATGGTGGCCATGGCTTTTGCTCCTCTGAGGGGTTAGGTGTCAACGCGACGAGATGCCGCCGACCATGCCGCTGATGAAACGTTTCTGCAGTGCGAAGAACAGCACCGCGATCGGCAGGGCCACCATCACGCCCGCCGCCGCCAGTAACGAGTAGTCGGTGAGATGTTGACCTTGGAACAGTGCCAGACCCAGTGGCGCGGTGCGCCGGTCGTCGGACACCACCATGACCAGAGGGAGCAGGAATTCGTTCCACGTCCACATCGTGACGATCACGGCCATGGTCATCATCGGCGCCCGAGTCGGCGGCACCATGATCTGCCATAGCAGCCGAAGATCACTGGCACCGTCCAGTCTGGCGGCCTCGACGATCTCACTGGGAAAGGTGCGAAACTGGTTGCGCATCCAGAACACTGCGAAACCCAGCGACTGCGCGGTCTGCGGCAGAATGAGTGCCCAGTAGCTGTCGGTGAGTCCGACCGTGCGCAGGTTGAAGTACAGCGGGATGATGAACGCCTCGGTCGGCAAGGTCAGCCCGAGCAGCAACAGATAGAACAGCACCGACGAACCCGGGAAGCGCATCCGGGCGAACGCGTAGCCGGCGAAGGTCGCCAACAGCACGGTCAACGCGACCACGGCGCTGGTCACCACAACGCTGGAAAGCAGATAACTGCTGAAGTTCCCGCGACTCCACGCCGCAGTGTAGTTGTGCAGGTCGACGCTCTTGGGGATGCTGAATCCGCCGGAGTTCTCCTTGGCGGGAGTGAGTGACGACAACGCCACACCCACCAGTGGCACGATCGCGAAGACGGCGAAGACCGCCAGAACAAGTTGATTGAACATCTTCTCGGTGCGGGTGATGTTCACTCGGCCTCCCGGGGAGTGATGCGGCTGATCATGAACGTCAGCGCGGCGATCACGACGGTGAGCACCACGGCGACTGCGGAGGCCAACCCGACCTGGCCTGTGTTGAACGCACGGTTGTAGGCCTCAAAGGCCGGCACGGTGGTCGCGGTGCCCGGTCCGCCACGGGTGGTGATATAGACCAGATCGAAGGTCTTCAGCGCGGAGACGACGGTGAGGGTCAGTGCCACCGCGATCTGGCCACGCAGGGACGGCAGCGTGATCGCGACGAACTCGCGTATTCGTCCCGCACCGTCGAGGCGGGCGGCTTCGAACAATTCGGGGGCGATGTTGCCGATTCCGGACAAGAACAGCACCATGCACAGTCCGATGTTGAGCCACGTGCCGATCAGTCCGATCGCGATCAGAGCGACGTTGTGGTCGCCCAGCCACACCCGGGTCAGCGAATCCAGGCCCACGGCTCGTAAGGTTTGGTTGAGCAGACCGTCGTGGGAGTAGATCGAAATCCAGATCGTGCCGATCACCACAGTGGCAATCACTTGCGGCAGAAACAGCACGGTGCGGAAGAACGACATCGACCTCATCGCGTGCGCCCTGGAGATGACCGCGCTGAGTACCAATGCGATGAGCACCGGAACGATCGCATAGAACACCAGCAGCACTGCCACGTGCAGGAAGGACGCCCGCAACTGCTTGTCATCGAACACGCTGAGGTAGTTGGAGATTCCGGCGATGGTGGCGGTGCCGATACCGTTCCAGTTATAGAACGAATACTGGACGGTTTGAATCAGCGGCGCGCCGAGGAAGATGGCGAAGACCGCGAATGCCGGCAGCACATAGAGATAACCGCGCAACGCGCCGCGGAACCTGGGCCGCGCGACCGGCCGCAGCTGTGCCTCGGTCGCTTTCGGAGCTTGCGGCTCGGCGGGCGCGGGTGCGAATCGCAAGGTCACGGTCATTTCTTGCTGGTCAGAAACGCGGCATAGTCCTTCTGTAGCGCGTCGACGAATTGCTGCGGGTTCGATTGTCCGCCAAGGAGTTCCTGAACTCCGGCGGTGATCGTGTCGTAGAAGGTCGGAGTGGTGTAGTCAAGGTAGGGGACGACGCCGTCGGCCTTCTGGACGTCACGGTACTGGGTGGCGATGTCGCCGGCCAGCGTGCCGGGCTGGGGTTGGTAACCAGATGGAAGCACTGTCGGCAAGTTCCCGGTATCCAGAAGTAGTTGGGCGGCTTTGGCGTTGGTGATGAAGTCGATATAGGCCGCCGCAACGTCGGGGTGCGCCGACTTGGAGGTGATCGCCCAGGCCAATCCCTGACCGCCGGTTGTGGCAGGTTGGCCCGCATCGGAATTCAGCGTGGTGAAACCGACATTGGCGCCCATCGCGTCTTGCAGGGGCTGTTGCATCCAGGTGCCGGTGAGGGTGAACAGCGCGCCGCCTTTACCGAACGACGCTACGGCGTCGTCGCGGGATACTCCGTTGGTACCGGGGGTCAGGTATCCCTGGGCTGACCACTGCGCGATCTGTTGGGCGGCCTTCAGTGAGGGTTCGTCGGTCCACGAACCGCCTCGGCCGCTGACCAATTCGGTGACTGCAGGCGCGCCGGCCAACGCGGCCTGCACCACCCCGAACAGGTGGATGCCTGGGCTCTTGTCCAGGTCGCCGAACGCCATGGGCAGGATCCCTTTGGTCTTGGCGGCCGCCATCGCCGCGTCGAGTTGGGCCAGCGTCGTGGGGGCGGGCAGGCCAAGTGACGCCAACTGATCGCGGTTGTAGTAGATGCCGACGACCTCGCCGGTTTGCGACACTCCGAACAGCGTGTCCCCCTGCCAGGTCTTGCCGTCGCCGCTGAAACTGTTCTGCTTGAGCAGACTTTGTGGGTAGTAGCTGTCCCAGCCGTAGAGGTTGGCGTAATCGTTGAGCGGGCGCAGCATCCCGGCCGCGACGAAGGCGCCCATGTCGGGATAGCCCTGGTTGGCTTGGACGACGTCGGGCGGGGTGTTGCTCGACAGTGCCAGTCTCAGTGTCGTCTTGAGGTCTGCGAACGACTCGACCGTCCGCTTGATGGTCACGTTGGGATACATCTTCTGGAATTCGGCGTTGAGCTCCTCCTGCGCCTTGGCGATTCCACCATCGGTGTTCTGGTCCCACACCGACAATGTGACCGGGCCGGCCGAGGCGATGTCTTTGGAGACCGGGTTGGTGGGTGCCGCAGGGGCACCGCCGCCAGACGGACCAGGTGCGCACGCCGCGGCGGCCAGGAGCGTACCGACTGCGGCCAGCGCGGCGCCGACGCGGCGAAGGCGAGATGTTGTCATGAGTAGAGCGCTCCTGGGGTTGCGGGGACGGGGGAGTGGCGGTGCCGTTCGGCCCAGTGCCGGATCGGCGCGAAGGCCGGGTCGTCGCGGTGGCCGCCGAGCAGGTCGGCGATGTCGGCGGGGCTCGGTGCGCTGCGCGCGCCACCGGCCCCGCGTACGGAGCAGGTGGCGCTGATGCTCGCCAGCCGCAGCCGGTGGTCCAGTTCCCACTCCCAGGCGGTGGCCGCCATGAAGGCAGCGGCGAAGGCGTCGCCGGCGCCGGTCGGGTCGACCGCGCGCACCGTGATGGCCGGCACCGCCAACCGGGTTGAGCCCCGGGCTGCCAGGGCACCGCCCGGCCCGAGCGTCACGATCGCTAATTCGACGTACTCAGCGAGGGTGTCGAGCGCGTCCTGCGGGGTCTGGGCGCGGGTGTAGGCAAGAGCTTCGACCTCGTTGACGATGAGAACGTCGACGTCGGCGAGGTGTTCGAGGAGGGATGTGGACCACTGGCCGGAGGGATCCCAGCCGACCCCGGCGACGAGCGTGGTGCCCCGTTCCCGCAGCCGGACAGCCTCGGCGGGGACCGGACCTCGGCCGAGGCCGACGTGGGCGACCCGGACCTGCGCAGACTGCGGCCACGAGGGCAGGTGCGGTGACTGCTGCTCGTACGTGACGAACGACCGGTCGTGTCCGTCGGTGATCGCCACCGAGATCGGGTTCTGGTATCCCGCGTGCTGGACAGCGAAGCGCAGATCGAGGTTGGGCTCCTGGCGCAGGCTGCGCGCGATCAGGCAGCCGATCGCGTCGTCACCCAACTCGGTGACCAACGCGGTATGGGCACCCAACCGGGCGGCCGCCACGGCGCGATTGGCGGCCCCGCCGGCCGAGATCGCGAAACCGTCCGCGAATACCTCGGCGCCCGGCGTCGGCGCGTTCACGCCGGTGAACACCAAATCGCTGAACACTCGGCCGGCGACCAGGACATCGATTTCACGGGCGGTCACTCGTGGGCACCTCCACCGTTGACAGAGTTTGACAGTGTTTGAGTGTCTACTGTCGCGTTGTTGCGTGACACTCATGTTGCATCGTCGTCTCTCCAGGTAAATTTCGCCAGCCTTTCGGAAAAGTCGATCAAACTCATGCAAACTAAGTCAGATCGTGGGTAGGATTCCGGGCATGCTTCTCGCTCAGCGTCATGAACGGATCTTGGCTGCACTGGCCGGAGGCGGTCAGTCCGTTGTGCAGCTCGCCGGGGCGCTGGGGGTCAGCGAGTCGACCATCCGGCGGGACCTCGACATGCTCGCGAAGGGTGGTCAGCTCGAACGGCTCTATGGCGGTGCAATGCTTACCCAGGGCAGTCGGGCCAATATCACCGACTCCGGTGGTGTCGAGGATCCGTTCGCCTCGGACACCCGAGACGACCTGGAACTGCGTAGGCGAATGGCCGCCGAGGCTGCGCGGCTGGTTACTGACGGTGACGTCGTCGTGCTCGACATCGGCTCGACCACGCAGTTGGTCGCCAGGGAGCTTCGGGGCCGCCCGGTCACCATCATCACCTCCAACCTTGCCGTGCTCGACGAGGTTCGCACCGACGACGTCGTGGAGTTGGTGCTTCTCGGCGGTGTGTTACGTCGCAACCAGCAATCGCTGGTCGGACCGTTGACCGAGGAATCCATCGGCCACCTCAGTGCGGACCTGATGTTTTTGAGCTGCACGGGTATTCGTGGTGGACGGGTGTTGGACAACATGGCCGTCGAGGCGCCGATCAAGCAGGCTCTCATCGCCGCGTCGGAACGCATCGTTCTGCTGGCCAGCGAGTTGAAGTTTCCCGGCTCGGGCGCGCTGCGGCTGTGCTCACTCGATGAGGTCGACGTGCTCATCACCACCACGGGGACATCCGAGGACGAACTAGCGCCGCGCCGGGAGGCCGGCAGAGAGGTCATCGTGGCATGAAACTGACGATCCTTGGCGGCGGCGGTTTCCGCACTCCGTATGTGTGGCAAGCCTTGATCCGCGATCAAGGGTCACCGCGGGTGACCGAGGTGGCCCTCTACGACGTGGACGAAACTCGCCTGGCCACCATCGTCACGATTCTGCAGCAACTGGCGGTCGGTTTCACCGACGTGCCGACGGTGCGGACCTACACCGACGTCGAGCCGGCGCTGGAGGGGGCCGACTTCGTCTTCGCCGCGGTCCGGGTCGGTGGCGTCGAGCAGCGCTGCTGCGACGAGCGCGTCGCATTGGACCTCGATGTGCTCGGCCAGGAGACCACCGGTCCCGGCGGCATCGCCTACGCGCTACGTACCGTGCCGGTGATGCTCGAGATCGCCGAGACGATACGCAAGGTGGCTCCGGACGCCTATTTCCTGAACTTCACCAATCCCGCCGGCATCATCACTGAGGCGCTACAGGGGGTTCTCGGTGACCGTGCACTCGGAATCTGCGATACCCCATCGGGTTTGGGTCGGCGCGTGGCCGGGGTGCTCGGCTATGACCACACCCGAATCGAGATGGACTACGTCGGTCTGAACCATCTCGGCTGGATGCGGCGGATCCTGGTCGACGGCCAGGATGTGTTGCCCGCCTTGCTGGCCGACGAGCCGCGGCTGAGCCGGATGGAGGAGGGCCAGGTTTTCGGGATCGACTGGATCCGCGCACTCGGGGTGATTCCCAACGAGTACCTGTACTACTACTACTTCAACCGTGACGCGGTCCGCCGGATCAAGGAGTCCCCACAGACTCGGGGCGACTTCCTGCTGCAGACCCAAGGCCGATTCTTCACCGAGGCGGCTGCCGATCCGGGCCGGGCCGCTCAGTTGTGGGCGGCTGCGGTCGATGAGCGCGGCGCCAGCTACATGGCCGAGGCGAAAGGGGGCGTTCAGGGCGCCCCCGCCAACGAGGTGGAGCGCGAGACCGACCCGGCGCATCTGGGCTATGCCGGTGTGGCGCTTGCCGTGATGGCGGCGATCAGCCGCGATGAGAAGCGCACCATGATCCTCAACGTGCGTAACCGCGGCACCATCGCGGGGCTGCCCACTGACGCCGTGGTGGAGGTGCCGACACTCGTCGACGCCAACGGAGTGCACCCGCTGGTCCTCCACGACCAACCCAACCTGCATCAACTTGGGTTGATGCAGCAAGTGAAAGCCGTTGAGCGGCACACGATCACAGCAGCCATGACCGGATCTGCCACAGAAGCGCTCAAAGCCTTCGCCTTGCATCCGCTGGTCGATTCGGTCAGCGTGGCCCGAGATCTGCTAGCCCGCTACGTCGACGGAAATCCCGACATCGCCCGAGTGCTGGCCAAGCGTTCACTGGCGGCATGATGCCGATCGTCGAGATCGGCTCGGATGCCGAGATTGTCGGCCGGCGCGTCGGTGCGCGCATCGCCGCGCTGATTCGCCGTAAACCTGATGCGGTGATCGGCGTGGCCACCGGGTCCTCACCCGAGCCGGTGTACCGGGCGCTCGCGCGCGAGGTTGCCGACGGCCTCGACGCCACGTCGGTGCGGTGGTTCGCCCTCGACGAGTACATCGGTCTACCGGCCGGCCACCCGCAGTCCTATCGGCGGGTGCTAGAGCGTGTCCTGCTGGAACCGCTGCACCTGCCGGGGTCGTCGGTCCAGGTGCCGGACGGCGCTGCTGCCGATCCCGATGCAGCTGCCGAAAGCTACGAGGCCGCGCTGGCGGCCGCCGGGGTGGATGTACAGATCCTGGGAATCGGAGTCAACGGGCACATCGGATTCAATGAGCCGGGTACACCGTTCTCGTCAACGACGCACCGTGCGGCGCTGACCGAATCCACCCGATGTGCCAACTCCCGGTTCTTTCCCAGTGCAGACGCGGTGCCGGCCGAGTGTTTGACCCAGGGGCTGGCCACCATCATGCGGGCGGACCGGATCGAACTCGTCGCCACCGGCCGGCACAAGGCCGCCGCCGTCGCGCAGGCGTTGCGCGGGCCGGTCACGGAGGACTGCCCGGCCAGTATTCTGCAGCGCCATCCGCGGGTTCGGGTCAACTTGGACGCAGCTGCGGCCACGCGTATCGCTTGGTTCTCAACCGGCGACACCGCCCGCACCAGTTTGGATCACCGCGACGCCTGTCTCCCAGGCGGCGCTTGACGAGTTGTAGACGGAGATGGTCTGCAGCAGTCGGGTGCCGTCGGCGTTGAGCCAGGGCAGCGCCCGCTGCGTTCCGCTCAGGCTGACCGGACTGCCGACCACCTGGCCGACGGCGGTGTCGACTTCGACGACCTGCGTCTGCCAGCCGCCGGCCGTCGAGTTGTAGATCGAGGTCGTGACGTAGGCCCGGCTGCCCTCAGAGCCCAGAATCGGGGCGCTCAGCGCGGTGCCGGTCAACACTTTCCAGTTGCCGATTTTCGCGCCGGTCTCGACGCGGTAGACGTTCACCGTCGTCTGGCCGCCCGCGGTCGTGGCATGGTATGCGTGCGCGCCGTCCGGGCTGAACACCACGCTTCCGACCGGCTGCGAAGCGAAGGTGAAGTTCGCAATTGGTGATCCGGTGGTCGTGTCGACCACCGACAGCCCGGTGCCGGTTGTCAGGAAGGCGCGCGAACGGTCGGCGCTGAACTGCAACACCCCAACTGGCGCACCGGATTTCGAGATCGTGTTCACGAGTGCGCCAGTCTCGGAATCGAACACGGCGACATCAGTCCTCGCATCGGGGGTGCCCGCATCGACGTGGACGAGTTGATAGGCGTAGCGGCCTGTCGATCCGAGCTGCAGGGTGCCGACGGGATCACCGTCGACGGCCGTCGGGGTGCCGATGAGAGCGCCGCTGGCGGTGTCCACCTCGGCGATGTACACCCGCTTTCTCCCGGCGACCATGTCGGTGGTGACCAGAAACGCCCGGCTGCCAGCGGTATTGAAGACCAGCGGACGATTCTTGTCGTCTGCACCGATCGTGACGGCGGTGCCGACAAGGCTGCCGTCGATGGCGCTGAGCACAGCGATCGTGGTCGCATCGGGATCGGTGCCGGTGCCGTAGTGCACGGTGGTCTGGTAGAGATGCGTGGGGTCGGCGGCCGACCATTGCAACGGTTGACGGGCCTGACCGTCGATGGTCGCCACCGGTGCGATCAACGTACCGGCGGCGGTGTCGAACATCCACACCTGCGCTCTGTCGGTGGGCGTGCTGGGGTCGTAGATGTCCGTTGTCAGGAAGGCGCGGCTGCCGCCGTTCGGGGCGAACAGAACCGCCGTGACCGCCGACGGGACGCGTGCGTCGGCCACGGCGTAACCGTTGAGAGTCGTCGCTGCCACGAGCGCGCCGGTCGACGCGTCGATCACCCCGACGACGGCGGTGCTGGTGCCGTCACTGGCGGGAATGGTTGTGACCCGGTAGAGCCGGCTGCCGTCGGGGCTGATCGCGAGGGCGCCGGTCGGTGCTCCCTCGACGGTGACGGGGGTGGCGACCAGTGCGCCGGTGAGGGTGTCGATCACGGCCACCCGGCTCTGCAGGTCGAGGATGGCGGTGTCGACGTCGATGCTCGTGGTGGTGAGGTACGCGCGCTTGCCGTCGGCGCTGAATTGCACAACCTCTTGCGTCCTGGGCAGCGGGGAGCCGAATGCGGAGCCCTTGATCACCGGTCCGTTGATCGCTGCCCCGGTAGCGGTGTCGATGACCGTCACCGTTGTGGACCAGGTTCGGGTTGCGTCGTCGTACTCCTTGGTGGGCTGCAGAGCTCGCGTGCCGTCGGTGGTGATCTGCAGCAGTCCCGCTGCCTGCTGGCCGGAGATGGTGATCGGTGAGCCGACCAGGCCGCCGGTGGCGGTATCGATCACCACCACGGTGTGGGTGGTCTCGTCGAACTGGATGGTCTGCACGGCGCGCGTGCCGTCCTTGCTGAACAGCAGCGCGCCCAGCCGTTCACCGACGACCGTGACTGGTGCGCCGATCAGGGTCCCGGTCGTGGTGTCGATGACCGCGACCGTCGTCCGGCGAGTGTTGGTAGCGCTGTCGTAGCTCGTCGTTGTCTGGTAGGCGCGCTTACCATCTGCGCTGAAGACTGGCTGCCCGGACGGATCGCCGGGGATCCCGACGACGTCGATCAGATTCGGGCCGTTGACCACGACTGTGACCGCGACCGCTTTTTTGGTGGTGTCCGACTGTGCCATTCCCAGGAACTGGGCGGTGCGATGGATCGCGTCCTGAATCCGTCCGGCCAGGCCGGGCAACCGGTAGGCGTCGGTGTTGTTGGCCGTGGCGAAGAAATAGTCGATGCCGCCACTGGCGGCGAACTCCGGATTCGGCGTGTAGGTGTAGGCGCCCGTGGTGGGATCGACCACAACGAAACCTTTGGGGGTAGCACCCGAGCCGCCGTAGGTGAGGGACCGGCCCTGGAAGTCTTGACCATTCAACACGCCGGTCACCACGCCACTCGGGCTCTGACCGGTCTGGGTGGGGTTCAATCGCGGCGATCGGTTGAACAACGTATAGGCGATCTCCTGACCTATCGGGCCGAAGATCGACAAGCCTGCACGCGGACGGGTGCGACTGCCGGCAACTGCCCGGGGGCTGTCCGCAACCGCTGTCGACGAGGCCGCTGCAGCCGCGCCGGTGAGCGACACCGCGAGCGGTTGCGTCGGCTCGGGCCCGGTCTTGGCGGGCGTCGACAACTGGACGCTCGGGCGCAGTACCCCGATGCGCGCGGTTGTGCCGTGGGTGCGCCGAGGCGCCGTGGTGTCGGCGCCTGCCTGCTGACGGCCTGATCGCAGCGTTCCCGACGGTGAGTGCGGCGGCAGCTTGCGGGCCGGTGTAGCGCGCGCGGGATTCGTCCGGCCCCTCGGGTCGGCGGATCCGTCCGCAGATGCCGAGGCGTTGGATGCCGAGCCAGGATCGGCCGGGGCGGCGGCTGCCGCTCCGGCGGCACTGATCGCGATCACCCCGCCGGCGCCCAACGCCACCGCAAGCGCGCCGACCCGTCCGATCGACTTCACGGCGGCGCCCCGCGGCTGTGGGGGGACCGGTGCGCCCAGCCAATGGGGGACAGATGGATTCGGTTCATTCATCGCCAAGGTCCTTGCGGTAGGGCAAATTTCATCACTGTTCGGATGGTAGCGAAGGTTACTGCCCCTGCCACGGATTTGCTGCAACTTACGTCTAAATCGTCTTCGGGTGCCCGCGACGAGTAAGCGCGGACATCGCCGACGGCGGTCGGCTTCGCGCAGTCGCGCCGCAAACCGGGTAGCGGATCACTCAGGTTGCGTCGCGGTGGCAATGCTGTACGATCACCGCCCGTGCACTACGCGCACGCTTCGCGCGGGATGCCTCGAGCCAAGTTGTCTGTGCTCCAACGAGAGTCGATGGGCTGTCGGGCTTGAGTGTCCGGCGAGCGTTGTGCGCACTGCGAACGTGCGGATATCGCACTGGCAACGCCGCAGCGCTACGACCCCGGGGGAGGTCCGCGGTCGCGGACGTCGGGCCCTGGCACTGAAGCCGGGTCGTGGGCGTCGGCTGCGCCGTCAGATACGCAACGACCATCGAGCGCCTCGGATTAGCTGCAGGGCGGGCAGCAGCTAAATATGTTCCGGAACCAGGAACTCAGGCGGATTCCGGTTGCGGGCCCGCCGGGCGTGGGCGCGGCCCTACGTATTGCTGGCGTGACGATCAACAGTACTGCGGGACCGGTGATTTCGTTTCGATGCGGTCGCGCCTGCCGCTTGACCAAACCGGGAAGACTACATCAACTGGGCGTCGGCTTCGAGCAGTGCGCGCATCAGGACCTCGGCACCCAGCGCAAGATCCTCGGGTGCGGTGGCCTCGCCGGGTGCGTGGCTTACCCCGTTGATACTCGGGACGAAGATCATTGCTGCCCGCGCGATCCCGGCCATGATCTGTGCGTCGTGACCGGCGCCGCTGTACATGGTGAGCCGTTTGGCCCCGAGGGCGTCTGCGGCGTCAGCGATGTAGCCGGCCAGCGCCGAATCCATCTGGATCGGCGGTTGAAGATCTCCGCGCCGCAGTGTGATCGTGGTACCGGTGGTCGCCGCGATCTCGCAGGCACGCTGGTCCAGGATCGCCAGAGCGGACTCCATACGGTCGGCGACATCGTCACGGATCTCGATCCCTACGGTGGCTGTGCCGGGGATGACGTTGCGCACACCGGGCCCGATGCTCAGCGTTCCGGTGGTCGCCACCCGGACGTGACCGTCGTCGGCAAGGGCTTGCACCGCGAGTATGAGCCGTGCGGCCGCTACCGAGGCGTCCCGGCGCCCCGACATCGGTGTGGTGCCGGCGTGGTTGGCCGCACCGGTGATGGATGCGATGACGCCGACTTGGCCCGTGACACCGTTGACGACGCCGATCCGAGCACCCGAACTCTCCAGAACCGGACCTTGTTCGATGTGCAGTTCGATCAGTGCGGCGATGCGCTCCGGGGGCCAGGCGGCCTCGGCGATGCGCGCCGGATCGCCGCCGGCGCCCCGGATCCGATCCGACAACGTGACGCCCTCGGCGTCGACATGCGCCAGATCCGCGAGAGACAGCCGCCCCGCCATCGCTTTCGACCCAGCCATGCCGGTGGTGCCCCGGGCACCCTCCTCGTTGCTGAACGCCACGACGACGAGGTCGTGGCGCAGCTGCCGGCCCGCCTGCTGTAGCGCTTCGGCAACGGTCAGGGCCGTGACCACGCCGGCTGGGCCGTCGAGTGGGCCGGCCTGCACCACGCTGTCGAGGTGGCTGCCGCTGAGTAGTGCGGGGGCGTCTCGGTCGCTGCCGGGGAGCCGGCCGAACAGGTTGGTGGCCGCATCCGTCCACACTTCGAGTCCCGCAGCGGCCATCCAGTCGGCTACCAGTCGGCGCGCACGGACATCCTCGGCCGAGTACGCCAGCCGCGTCACCCCACCCCCCGGATCGGCGCCGATTCGGGCCAATTGTGCGATGCGCTCGGTCAGCAGATGCCCGGTGATCGACACGCTACCGATCGAGGACTGCATCTGCTGCACAGTTCGCCGCGAGGTGCGCTTGGTAGGCCCGCCAACCGCCGAAGTCGGCGATGTCGAGAACCTTGTCGCCAGGGCGAATCCGCTCTGTTTGAAGGATCATGATGTGACAACCAGGTATCCCGGCCTGCAGGCATTATCTGGGAGAACTATCCCAGTGCCCACGCCACGTCGCCTGGAAAGGATTGCAAAGGAACGTAATTCGGCGATGGCTTGCGCCGACGCCACGACGGGCTGCCAGCGGACATTTCGTCACCGTGACGTTTTTCGCCAGGCTGGGGCGCTTGCTGGAGGTGGGGGCAGGATCCGCTGGGCCAGGCGGTCACAGCGTGCCGGCCCCGCGGGTCGGGCGCGCTGGGCCCGGCTGCGGCTGGGGGTACCGGCCATCTGAACTCACAGTCGCGCGAGCGAAATTTGTCACAGTGACGTTTTACGGTCGGCCCGCCTGGGTCGCGCGGGGCAGTCGTCGGGGCGGCTCAACACCGTGAATGCGAAAGGCGCGGTCGGATGCGTCCGATTGTCGAGGGTCCATTCGGGCCGGGCGGGACGGGCGGACGGGTGGGCCCGCTCGAGCCCTTGGCCCAAGCTTTCCTGAAGCACCCCGTATTCCGTTTTGCCGATAAGCCACATTATGTCAAGTCAACGGTCACTGTATTCCGCTGTTGCCCAGCGGCCTTCGACTACCCGGCCTGGTCTGCGAAAGTCACCGGGGATGCACGCAGTTCTGCCAGAATTGGTGCCGCAATGACCGACACACCCGGCCCGCACGCAATCGTCGACACCCATGTCCACCTGTGGGATCCGGCACGAACCGACCGGTACCCCCGTCTGTCCACCGATCAGGCGCAACTCGGCATGGACGACGTCAGTGACAGGTGACTCGATGGCCGCTTCCCCATTCCGCGGTATCCGCCCGACGGGCGCCCAGCAGGGAGCGCTTCTGGCTCCGGACGCGCGAGAGGTGTTCGCCACCAACGCCGAACGGATCCACCGATGACACGCACCGCGGTGGTCACCGGCGGCAGTGGAGGAATCGGCAAGGCCTGCGGGCGCCACCTCGCCGCGAGCGGTTACGACGTCGTCCTCATCGCCCGCCGGGAGGCCCCGCTGCGCGCGGCCGCCGACGAGATCGGCGCGCGCCACATCGTCTCCGATGTCACCTCACCGGCTGCGTTCGGTGACGCGGTCTCCAGTCTGTCCCGCATCGACCTGCTGGTGCACGCCGCGGGCGTCCTCGACGGCACCTACGCCCGCAAACAGACCTTCGACCAATGGCGGACGACGATGTCGGCCAATCTCGATTCCTGTTTCGTCGTGACCCAGGCCGCGCT
>JAEZIA010000053.1 GCA_023416315.1 Actinomycetes bacterium | reverse complement strand
CGTCGTCGCTGATCCTGTCGGTCTACCACCCGGATCAGTTCATCTACGCCGGTTCGATGTCGGGCTTCCTGAACCCGTCAGAGGGTTCGTGGCCGTTCCTGATCAACATCTCGATGGGCGACGCCGGTGGCTACAAGGCCAACGACATGTGGGGCCGCACCGAGGACCCGAACAGCGCCTGGAAGCGCAACGACCCGATGGTGCAGATCCCCAAGATCGTCGCCAATGGCACCCGCATCTGGATCTACTGCGGTAACGGCCAGCCCAACGAGCTCGGTGGCGGCGACCTGCCCGCCACCTTCCTGGAGGGTCTGACCATCCGGACCAACGAGACCTTCCGCGACAACTACATCGCCGCGGGCGGTAAGAACGGGGTGTTCAACTTCCCGGACAACGGCACGCACAACTGGGCGTACTGGGGCCGCGAGCTTCAGGCGATGAAGCCCGACCTGATCAGCCACCTGGGCGCCACGCCGCAGGGCTGATACTGAAACAACGAAGCGGGCCACCGGTGAAAACCGGTGGCCGGCTTTGTTGTTGGGGCTCAGAAGCCGCCGGCGACCCGTACCACCGCGCGGCCGGAGTACTTACCGGCCCGAACCTGGTCGAGCACGGCGACGACGTCCTTGACGTCGACCTCGTGAGTGACATCCTCGAGGTGGCGGGGCTTGAGCTCGCCCCCGAGCCGCTCCCACAGCGCACGACGCGGGCCGATCGGCAGCTGCACCGAATCGATACCGAGCAGCGCAACACCGCGCAGGATGAACGGCATCACCGTCGTCGCGAGGCCGGGGCCGCCGGTCAGGCCGCTGGCCGCCACCGCCCCGCCGTACTCCAGCGTGCTGATGACGTCGGCGAGCGTGGCCCCGCCGACGCAGTCCACGGCACCGGCCCACCGCGCCTTGCCCAGCGGGCGGGGTTTGGCGTCGGGGTCCTCGGGGAGGCGGCCGATGACCTCGCTGGCACCCAGCGCCTTGAGGTGCTCGGCCGCGTCCGCCTTGCCGGTGGAGGCGACCACCCGGTAGCCGGCGGCGGCGAGGATGTCCACGCTGACCGATCCGACACCGCCGGTCGCCCCGGTCACCACGATCGGGCCCGCGTCCGGGGTGATGCCGTGCGAGATCAGGGCCTCGACGCTGAGCGCGGCGGTGAAGCCGGCCGTTCCGATCGCGGCGCCTTCACGCGGCGTCAACGATCCGAGCGCGACGACCTGATCGGCGGGCAGCCGGACATACTCGGCGTAGCCGCCGTGGTGCCCGGTGCCGATCGCATAACCGTGTGCCAGGACCTGATCGCCGACGGCGAAGTCGGGGGAGTCGGACGCCACGACCTCACCGGTGAGATCGATGCCGGGCACGATCGGATAGTCGCGGACCACGCCGCCGCGGGGTGTCAGGGCCAGCGCGTCCTTGTAGTTGACGCTGGAATAGGCGACTCGGATCGTGACGTCGCCGGGCGGGAGTTCGGCGGCGTCGAGAGTCTCGACCGTGGCGGTGATCTGATCACCGTCCTGACGGGCCAGCAGTGCCTGATAAGGATCCATCACAAGACGGTAGCGCCGCGCTCGGATCAGCCGCGGGTCGCCTCGTAGCCTGCGGTGAACCAACGGACCGTGCGTTCGATCGTGGGCAGGATGTCGGTGATCGCCATCTCACCGGCAGCGAAGCGGCCGGACAATCCGAAGATCAGCGTGGAGAGCACGGCGTCGAGGTCGTCGACGAAGGCCGCGTCGACGCCGTCGAGCACCTCCATCGCCGCGGGGACGACGAAGTCGAGCCCACGGTCCAGGAGCAGTCCCCGGCCGGTGGCCGACCGCGAGCGGTAGTAGGCCTTGAGCATCTCGGGATGGCGTTCCCATGGCTCGAAAATCGTGCCGAGAACCCGCATCATGCCGTCGTAGAGCGACTCGTCGGGGTGGTGGTGCTGGTGCGCCAGACCGGCGTACCGGTGCTCGTCCATCCAGGATTCGAGCGCCGCCAGGATCAGGTGGTCGCGGGTGGGGTAGCGCTTGTAGATCGTGGCGAGCGAGGTGCGTGACCGACGGGCGACCTCACGCAGCTGCACGGCGTCGTAGCCCTCGGTCTCGATGATCTCGACGACGATGTCAATGATCCGGTCGCGGTTGTCGACAGCGATGCCACTGGTCTTGTTGTCCACGAATGCCCTTGCCGTCATTGGGTAACACAGTTACTGTACCGCAGTAACTTGGTTACTGATCACTGGCGGGATGGCTCAATGAGTTCTCTGCACGGCAAGGTCGCGTTCATCACCGGTGTCGCTCGCGGGCAGGGGCGAAGTCATGCGGTCCGGTTGGCGGCCGATGGCGCCGACATCATCGGCATCGACATCTGCGCCGACATCGCCTCCAACGGCTATCCGATGGCAAGTCGCGCCGAACTCGACGAGACCGTCGAACTCGTGGAAGCCAGGGGCGGCAAGATGATTGCCTCGATCGCCGACGTCCGCGATTTCCATGCGGTGAAGGCCGCCGTGGATGCGGGAGTCGAGCGGTTCGGCCGCCTCGACATCGTCTGCGCCAACGCCGGTATCGCCACGATGGCCTTTCGCGAACTGACCATCGACGAAGAACTCGAGCAGTGGACCGACGTGCTCAACGTCAACCTGGTCGGCGCCTTCCACACCGCCAAGGCGGCGATCCCGCATCTGATCGCCGGTGGCCGGGGCGGGTCGATCGTATTCACCAGCTCGACGGCCGGGCTGCGCGGCTTCGGCGGGCTGCAGGGTGGGGGACTGGGGTATGCGGCCTCCAAGCACGGCGTCGTCGGCCTCATGCGCACCCTGTCCAATGCGCTTGCCCCGCAGAGCATTCGGGTCAACTCGGTGCACCCGACCGCGGTGCGCACGATGATGGCCGTCAATCCCGCGATGACGGCATTCCTGGAGAACTACCCCGACGGCGGCCCGCACCTGCAGAACCCCATGCCGGTAGACCTTCTCGAACCCGAGGACATCAGCGCGGCGATCGCGTACCTGGTCAGCGACGACGCCAAGTACGTCACCGGGGTGACCTTTCCGGTCGACGCCGGATTCACCAACAAACTCTAGGAATCTCATGACGCAAACAACCGGGCGGGTCGCAGGCAAACGTGTTCTGGTCACCGGAGCGGCCCGCGGTATGGGCCGCAGTCATGCGGTGCGGCTGGCCGAAGAAGGTGCCGACCTCATTCTGGTGGACATCTGCGAATCGTTGCCGGAGGTGGAGTATCCGCTGGCCTCTGCCGAGGACCTCGCTGAGACGGCCAGGCTGGTCGAAAAGCACGGCCGCCGGGCGGTGAGCCACGTCGTCGACGTGCGCGACGCGGCGGCGCTGGCCGCGGCCGTCGACGACGGCGTCGCGCAACTCGGCGGCTTGGACGCGGCGGTGTCGAACGCGGGCGTGCTCACGGTGGGAGCCTGGGACGCCACCACTCCCGAACAGTGGCGAACGGTATTGGATGTCAATCTGATTGGCACCTGGAATACCTGCGCAGCGGCGCTGCCGCACCTGGTCACGCATGGCGGGAGCCTGGTCAACATCAGCTCGGCAGCGGGGTTGAAGGGGACACCGCTGCATCTGCCCTACACGGCAGCCAAACACGGTGTCGTCGGACTGAGCCGGGCGCTGGCCAACGAACTCGCCGCGTCCAATGTGCGGGTCAACACCGTGCATCCGACCGGTGTCGAGACGGGGATGCGGCCACAGTCGCTTCACCAGGTGCTCCGCGAGGGCCGACCCGACCTCGTCCCGCTCTTCCTGAACGCGATGCCGGTGGTGATGGTCGAGGCGATCGACATAAGCAATGCGGTGCTCTACCTGGTGTCCGACGAGTCCCGCTATGTGACGGGCACCGAACTCAAGGTCGACGCCGGAGTCACCATCCGATGACCGACAGCGACCGCCGCGAACGCGGCAGGCGCGCCTTCGCCGACGTGATGACCTTCCCCGCGCCCGAGGATGACACGCCCGCCACGGCCGGCTTGCTCGACTTCGTCTACGGCGAGGTCTGGTCCCGGCCGGTGCTCAGCCGTCGCGACCGGCGGTTCGTCACCCTGGCCTGCGTGGCGGCGGCCGATGCCGACGGGCCGCTGCGCGACCACGTCTATGCCGCCCTCAACAGCGGTGACATCGCGATCGACGAAATGCGGGAGGCAGTGCTGCATTTCGCGGTGTACGCGGGTTGGCCGAAAGCATCCTGGTTCAACATGGTCGTCGACGAGCAGTGGGAGCGCATGCACCGCGAGCGTGGCGAGACCCCACCATCTCCGGACCCGCTGCTTCCGCTGATCACTCCCAGCGATCCCGAGATTCGACTGCAAGTCGGCGAGCGGTCGTTCAAAGAGATCAACTGCATCCCCTCTGCGCCCATGCGCGACAACCCGTACTCCGGCGCAGGGATTCTGAATTTCGTCTTCGGTGAGATGTGGCTGCGTCCCGGTCTCGGCATGAAGGAACGACGGCTGATCACGGTGGCGTGCGTGGCGTTTCAGGATGCGGTGATCCCGATCATCAGCCATGTGTACGCCGCATTGAAGAGCCGCGATGTCTCGTTCGATGAGATGGACGAGCTGGCACTGCATTTCGCCGCCTACTACGGCTGGCCCAAGGCGTCGCACCTGAACCAGGCGATCCGCGATCAACAGCAACGTGTGCTCGAGGAGTGGCGCGACGAAGGCAGCCACGTCCGCAGCTGAAACCTTGACAGCCGGTAGCCCTGCTGCGAAAGTATTGATCGATCGATCAAATTTCGCGCGAGACGAGGGATTCTTCATGGCTGGACGAGTCGAAGGCAAGGTCGCTTTCATCACCGGTGCCGCGCGCGGCCAGGGCCGCAGTCACGCGGTCCGGTTGGCCGAAGAGGGCGCCGACATCATTGCGATCGATGTGTGCAAGCGCATCAGCAGCAATGAGGAGATCCCGGCGCCCACGCCGGACGACTTGGCCGAGACCGCCGATCTGATCAAGAACCTCAACCGCCGGGTGGTCACCGCGGAGGTCGATGTCCGCGACTACGACGCGCTCAAGGCCGCCGTCGACAGCGGTGTCGAGCAGTTGGGCCGCCTCGACATCATCGTGGCCAATGCCGGTATCGGCAACGGTGGCCAGACGCTGGACCTCACCAGCGAGGCCGACTGGAACGACATGATCGACGTCAACCTCTCCGGTGTCTGGAAGAGCGTGAAAGCGGCGGTGCCGCACATTATCTCGGGTGGGCAGGGCGGTTCGATCATCCTGACCAGCTCGGTCGGCGGCCTGAAGGCCTACCCGCACACCGGCCACTATATCGCCGCCAAGCACGGCGTCGTGGGTCTGATGCGTACCTTCGCCGTGGAGCTCGGCCACCATTTCATCCGGGTCAACTCGGTGCACCCCACCAACGTGAACACCCCGCTGTTCATGAACGAGGGCACCATGAAGCTGTTCCGCCCCGACCTGGAGAACCCAGGTCCCGACGACATGGCCGTGGTGGCCCAGATGATGCACGTGCTGCCGATCGGGTGGGTCGAGCCGGTCGACATCAGCAATGCGGTGCTGTTCTTGGCCTCCGACGAATCCCGCTATGTCACCGGCCTGCCGATGACCGTCGACGCCGGAAGCATGCTCAAGTAGCTTGCGCGCCCTCGGTGCGCGCGAACCTGCCCAGGAAGCGTTCCACCAGCTCGCGTAGCTCGTCGTGACCCTCCGTCATTCCGATCGCGCTCTCGTTGCACAGGCTGCGCGCAGTCTGTGCAACGAGCATCGAGACCGCGACGGGGGGAAACTCGGTGAGGTCGTACCCGTGCGCGCGCAGAGCGACTGTGGCAGCGGCGGTTTCGATATCGCGGACCCGTTCGGCGTAAGTCTTGAGTTCCGCGCTGATCACCTTCCGGTGATTGGCCAGTGCGACGAACTCGGTGTACAGACCCGTCCAGCGCGGGTCGGTGTTGATCGACCACAGCGCGCGCAGCGGTTCGTCGGCGGTGATCGCCTGGCGCATCTTGGCCAGCGACGCGTCCGAACCGGCGCGCAACACCGCGACGAACAGGTCGTCCATCGTCGGAAAGTAGTAGTACACCAAGGCGGATCGGACCCCGGCGCGTGCGGCCACCCGCCGCGAGGTCGCTGCGGCATAACCCTCTTCGCGCATGATCTGAGCGGTCGCCTCCATCAGGCGTTCGCGCGCGCCGGCATCTTTGTCTTTGTTCTTCGGTGTCGACGCCATGGCGGTCATCCTCTCAGGAGTGTTCCTCGCTTGGCTAGACGATCGGTCGGCGCGGCTCTTGACCCCCGATTTCCGGCCATGGTAAGCATGTCCCACGCTAAGAATTGATCGATCGATCAAGATTTGCCTGACGAAGAGGAGCCCGATGACGGCGGCCGGCTGGCGTGTGCAGGTAGACCGAAGCCTGTGCGAGGGCCATGCCCTGTGTGTCGAGTTGGCCCCGGACATCTTCGACGTCGAATCCGACGACCTGGCCACCGTTATCGCCGCGCCCGCGGACGAAGCGCGAGACCGGGTGGAGGCCGCCGTGGCCGCGTGCCCGCGCCAAGCCATCAGCATCGTGAAGGGGACCCGAGCATGACCGATCTGGCAGCTGCCGATTACTTCTCCGACCAGGACATCGCCCAGGACCCCTATGAGTACCTGGATTACCTGCGTTCGCAGAACCCGGTGTTCCGCGAACCCAACTACGGCGTCGTGGCGGTCACCGGATACGACGAGGCGGTCGCGGCATTCAAGGACTACGAGACGTTTTCGGCGGTCAACGCTATCGGCGGCCCCTTCCCGCCGCTGCCGTTCGAACCCGAGGGCGATGACATCTCCGAGCAGATCGAGGCGCACCGGCACCTGTTCCCCATCAACGAGATGATGGTGGTGATGGACCCGCCGGAGCACACTCGGGCCCGCTCGCTGCTGAGCCGCCTGCTGACACCCGCGCGGCTCAAGGAGAACGAAGACTTCATGTGGGAGTTGGCCGATCGCCAGCTCGACGAATTCCTCGGTAAGGGCAAGTGCGAAATGCTCGGCGAGTACGGCAAGCCGTTCGCCACGCTGGTGATCGCGGACCTGCTGGGTGTGCCCGACGACGACCGCGCCGAGTTCCGCGCCAGCCTGGGGGCAGGCAACGCGCCGGGCAGTGCGGTCGGGGCACTGGACCACACCCCCGTCGCGGTCAACCCGCTCGAGTGGCTGGACGGCAAGTTCACCGGCTACATCAACGAGCGGCGCCGTCAGCCGCGCGAGGATGTGCTGACTTCGCTTGCCGCCGCGACCTATCCGGATGGTTCGACACCGGAGGTCGTCGACGTTGTCCGTGCGGCGACGTTCCTGTTCGCCGCGGGCCAGGAGACCGTCGTCAAGCTGCTGAGCGCCTCGACGCGAGTGCTGGCCGAACGCCCCGACCTTCAGGACAAGCTGCGCGCCGACCGCAGCCTGATCGGCAACTTCATCGAGGAGTCGCTGCGCATCGAGAGCCCCACCAAGGTCGATTTCCGACTGGCCCGTAAGACCACCAACCTGGGCGGTGTGGACATCAAGGCCGGGACCGTTCTGATGTTGTGCCTGGGCGCGGCCAACCGCGACCCGCGCAAGTTCGAGAACCCCGACGAGTTCCACCTCGACCGCAAGAACGTCCGCGAGCACATCACGTTCGGCCGCGGCATCCACACCTGCGCGGGCGCGCCGCTGGCCCGCGTGGAGGCGAAGGTGACGTTGAACCGGTTCCTGGACCGGATGACCGACATCGCGATCGACGAGACGCAGCACGGGCCGCACGGCAACCGCCGTTACAGCTATGAGCCGACGTTCCTGCTGCGTGGCCTCAGTGAGTTGCACCTCACGTACAAACCCGTTGCGTAGAACCGCAATCGCGGGAACCATACCGGCATGTTGATCCATCCGTGGGATGCCGCGTTGGACGCTGCCGAATGGCAGGCGTGGCTGGCGACGACCGATCGATTCGGCGTACTGGCCGTCAACAACACCGACCCGGCGCAGGCGCCGGTGCTGTTGCCCACCCACTTCACGGTGGCCGGTGACGAGCTGCTGGTACACCTGGCGCGGCCCAACCCGGTCTGGCCCCACCTGGAGGCGGCTCCCGAGGTGCGGCTCGCGGTGATCGGTGACTACGCCTACATACCGACATATTGGCGGGCCAAGGCCGGCGGGCCCGACGAGGACGGGGTGCCGTCGAGCTACTACTCGTCCGTCCAATTCGTGTGCCGCCCAACGATTGTCGACGATCCGCAGGGCAAGGTCGAAATCCTCGCGGCCCAGCTCGGTGACCTCCAGCCCGAAGGTCGGCACGCCGAGATCGCCGTCGGCGAAGACCCCTACGGCCGGATGCTGCCCGGCATCCGCGGTGTGCGGCTGGCGGTGCTGCGCGTCGACGCCAAGTTCAAGTACGACGACGCCAACCCCGTCGAACACCGCGAACGCGTGATCGGCCGCCTGGAGGAGCGCGATCGCGGTCTGGACTCGGGCGCCGCCGCGCAGCAGCGCCGCCGCCTGTCGGCCATCGGCGACTGGCGCGCCCACCGCGAGCACTCCTGACCATTGTGTCGGTCGTCGCAGCCTGCTTAACTTGGACAGGTGTCCAGACAGCGGTCGGATCAAGCTGAGGGTGTCGTCCACCGGGTGACGTGCCCGCTCTGCGAGGCCATGTGCGGGCTGCGGGTCACGGTCGACGAAGGCCGGGTCTCCGATATCCGCGCAAATCCCGACGACGTCTGGTCGGCCGGCCATCTGTGCCTCAAGGGCACCGTCCTGGGCCAGCTGCACGACGATCCGGATCGGTTGCGATCACCGATGATCCGACAACCGGACGGAACCCACGTCGCCGTCTCCTGGGACGAGGCGTTCGCCGAAGCCGAACGGGTCCTGCGGCCGGTACTCGAGCGCGACGGCGCCGCGGCGCTGACCGTGTATGTCGGCAACCCGGTGGCACACAACCTGGGCCTGAGTTCCTACATCGGTGCCCTCGTCGGGATGGCGACGGCGGCAGGCATGGGTGCCTACTATTCGCCGGGCACGGTCGACCAATGGCCGCTCAACGTCGTCGGCACCATGCTGTTCGGCGGGATGTGGAACGCGCCGATCCCGGATCTGGCCCGCACCGACCACCTCGTCGTCATCGGCGCCAATCCGGCCGCCTCCCAAGGGTCGATGCTCTCGGCGCCGGACGTCACCGGCCACCTGGCCGAGATCCGCAAACGCGGCCGCGTGGTCGTCATCGACCCGCGGCGCACCGAAACCGCGCAGCGGGCCAGCGAGTGGGTCCCGATCCGGCCGGGAACCGATGCGCTGGTGCTGTTCGCGCTGCTGCGAACGCTGACCGCCGACGGACTCCTGCGGGCCCACCCGCATCTCGACGGCCGGGTCCAGGGGCTCGACGAGGTGATCGCCCTGGCCGAGCCGTTCACCCCGGAAGCCGTCGAGGGGCCAAGCGGAATACCCGCCGCGACGATCCGCAGGCTCGCCCACGACCTCGCCTCGGCCGCGAATCCGGTGCTGTACAGCCGAATCGGCGCCTGCACCCAGGAGTTCGGCACGTTGGCGACCTGGTTGGTGTTCGTGCTGAACACCGCGCTGGGTGCCGTCGACCGGCGCGGGGGAGCGGTATTCCCGACCCCGGCGGTGTACTCGCCGATGTTCATGAAACCGCCCGACCAGACCGGCCCGCGCTGGGAGTTCGGCCGCTTCGCCTCGCGGGTCCGCGGCGTCGGTGAGGTGCTCGGCCAATTCCCGGTCAGCTGCCTGGCCGAGGAGATCCTCACTCCCGGTGCGGGACGCATCCGGGCGGTGATCTCGGTCGCGGGCAACCCGGCGATCTCGGCGCCGGCGGCCGGACGGCTCGACGAGGCGCTGGCGTCCCTGGATGCGCTTATCTGCGTGGACAATTGGCTCAATGAGACCACCAGGCACGCGCATGTGATCTTTCCGGGGCTCTCGCCGCTGGAACGCCCGCACGCTGACGATCTGTACTGGATCTATGCCGTCGCCTCCTGTCTGAAGTGGTCGGAGCCCGTCTTCGCGCCCGATCCGGCTCGACCCACCGAATGGGAGATTCTGCTTCGTCTTTCGGGTGCGGTGCTCGGCGCACCGCTGCCCGAGGTGGACATCACCGCGATGGACGACCTGTACACCGGCGGCTTGGTCGCCACGATGTGCACGCAGCCGGGGACCCCACTGAGCGGGCGCGATCCGAACGAGGTAATGGGCCTACTGAAAGGTCAAGGGCCCGAGCGGATTTACGATCTCTACATTCGCCTCGGCCCCTGGGGTGACGGGTTGGGTGCCAACCCCGGCGGGCTGACGCTCGACGACGTCCGCACGCAGCCGGACGGGCTGCGGCTCGGGGAACTCGAAGCCGGCCGGCTGGAATCGGCGGTCACCACCCCGTCGGGATGCATCGAGTTGGTGCACGACCTCTTCGTCGACGACGTACCTCGGCTGGTGGGGCGGCTGCAACGTTCGGAGGAGTCGTTGTTGCTCACCAGCCGGCGCCATCTGCGGTCGAACAATTCGTGGTTACACAACGTACCGTCGCTGATGCGGGGTCGCGACCGATGCACGCTGCTCATTCACTCCGCCGACGCGCTGCGCGCCGGGGTCACCGACGGTCAGCTCGCTGAAGTCAGTACTTCCGAGGGCAAAGTGCTTGTGCCGGTGGAGATCAGCGACGACATGATGCCCGGGGTAGTGTCGCTGCCGCACGGCTGGGGGCATGGCGTGCCGGGCAGCCGGCTCGCCGTCGCGAACCAGCATCCGGGCGTCAACTCCAACCTGCTCAATCCACCCGATCTGCTCGATGTGCCCAGCAACACGCAGGTGGTCAACGGGGTGCCGTGCCAGGTGCGCTCGGCGGGCTGAGCCGCCTCAGCCGTCGACCGAGTCGGCCAGGCGCTGCAGGAGCTCGGTGAGCAACACTTGCTCCTTGCCGGACAGGACGCCGAGCACTTCTTCGGCGGCAGCGGTGTAGGCCGTGGCCCAGGCCTCGGCCTGACGCCGGCCGGCGGCGGTGGTTCCCAGCAGCGTCACCCGGCGGTCGGAGTCGTCGGCGAAGCGCTCGACCAAGCCTTCGCGGACGAGCGCGTCGGTCAGGGTGGAGGCGGTGCCCTGGGTGATGCCGACGGTCCTGGCGAGGTCGGTGAGCCGGACCGGACCGCAGCGGTTCACCTCGAACAGCACCTTCGAGCGCGGAGTGGAGACCCCGTGGTCGCCGAGGCGCTCGTCGAGAGCGCGGACGAGCATCTTTCCGGCCCGGCCGAAGGCATCGGCGAGGTCGGCGGCGCGCTGACGGGCCTCGGTGTCGTGCGCGGAGCTTGGAATGGGACGTCACCTCCCTGGGTTGACAAAGAGCGTAGCGCGCCCGCATGATCGTTTGACATCAAACAATTCGATCTCGATCTATTTGGCGAGTGGAGGACTTTTCATGGAACGGTTTCCGTTGGCCGGGTATGACGTCCACCGGGTGGGATTCGGCGCCATGCAGCTGCCCGGGCCCGGTGTGTTCGGGCCCCCGCGCGACCACGACGAGGCACTGGCGGTCCTGCGCCGAGCCGTCGAGGCCGGCGTCGACCACATCGACACGTCGCAGTTCTACGGCCCCAAGGTCGCCAATGAGCTGATCCGGGAGGCGCTGCATCCGTACCCGGAGAATCTGGCGCTGGTCAGCAAGGTCGGTGCGCGCCGCGATGACCAGGGGGCGTGGCTGCCGTACAACGAGCCGGACCAACTGCGCGCGGGCATCGAGGAGAATCTGCAGACCCTCGGTGTCGACCGGCTGGCCGCGGTCAACCTGCGGGTGATGGAGAACGAGTCCGATCAGTTGTTCACCGACCAGCTTGGTGCCATGGTCGCCGCCCGCGACGAGGGTTTGATCGCCGGCGTCGGGCTGAGCAATGTCACCCGCGAGCAATTACTCCATGCGTTGGAGCTCACCGAGATCGTCTGCGTGCAGAACCCGTACAACCTGGTGGACCGCTCCTCGCAATCGGTGCTCGACGAATGCACCGCGCGCGGTATCGCGTTCGTTCCGTTCTTCCCGCTGGGCTCGGCGTTCCACGAGGTGAATCCGGTGCTGTCGCACGAGCTGATCACGGCAGCGGCCGAACGGCTCGGCCGTACCCCGGCGCAAATCGCGCTGGTGTGGACGCTGGGTGTGGCCGACAACGTCCTGCTGATTCCGGGCACCTCGTCGCGGGGCCACCTGGAGGAGAACCTGGCCGTCGCCGGGATCGAACTCGACGAGGAAACCCAGCGCGAGCTGAACGCGGTCGCCTGAGCTACTTGAGCTCGGTCGAGGTCAACCCCAGGAGTCGACGAGCCACCACCAACTGCTGGATCTGCTGGGTGCCTTCGAAGATGTCCAGAATCTTCGAGTCGCGGGCCCACTTCTCCAGCAGCGTCTGCTCGGAATAGCCTGCCGTTCCCGCCAATTCGACGGCCTTGAGGGTGATGTCGCTGGCGACGCGCGCGGCCTTCGCCTTGCCCATCGAGGCTTCCTTGGAGTTCGGGATCGCGTTGTCGGCCTGCCACGCCGACCGCACGGTCAGCAGGTAACCGGCCTCCCAGTCGGCCTCCATGCGCAGGAACTCCGCGGCGGCGGCGCTCTGGGCGTGGGCAGGCTTGTCGTAGGAGATCTCGATACCGGCCTCGGTCAGGATCGTGCGCAGTTCCTCGAGCGCCGCCCGGGCCACCCCGACCGCCATCGCCGCCACGATCGGCCGGGTGTTGTCGAAGGTCTCCATGACCCCGGCAAAGCCCTTCTCCACGTGGATCTCCGGGTCGCCGAGCAAGTTGTCTTTCGGGATCCGGGCGTTGTCGAACCGGATCACCGCGGTGTCGGAGGCCTTGATGCCGAGTTTGTGCTCGAGGCGCTCGACGGTGACACCGGGATGTTCGCGCGGGACGATGAACGACTTGATCGCCGCGCGGCCGAGCGACTTGTCCAGCGTCGCCCAGACCACGATGTGGGTGGCCCGCGATCCTGCGGTGACGAAGATCTTCTCACCGTTGATCACGTATTCGTCGCCGTCGAGCACCGCGGTCGTGGAGACCGCCGCCGAGTCCGAACCGAAGGACGGCTCGGTGATGGCCATTGCGGCCCAGACGTTTTTGCCGAGCCGCTCCAGCTGCTCGTCGGTGGCCACCCCCGAGATGGCGGCATTACCCAGGCCCTGGCGGGGCACCGACAGCAGCAGCGCGATGTCACCCCAGGAGATCTCCAGTGCGTTGAGCAACGCGGACATGTTGCCGCCGTTGATGTTTCCCTTGGGGCCGTCGTCGCTGTCGCGGAAGGCCTCCGTACCGGCGAACGAGATCGTGTTGGCCTCGGAGATGCCCTCGAACAGGGTGGCCAAGGTATCCAGTTCGACGGGGTAGGCGTGCTCGGCCACGTCGTACTTGCGCGAAATCGGCCGCAACATCTCCGCGGCGCCCTGGTGGGCCT
Source organism: Actinomycetes bacterium (assembly GCA_023416315.1). Classification (GTDB taxonomy): domain Bacteria; phylum Actinomycetota; class Actinomycetes; order Mycobacteriales; family Mycobacteriaceae; genus Mycobacterium. Next base: position 14,359 of record JAEZIA010000053.1, on the reverse strand, counting down.
TTTCGATCACGGCTTCCAGCTTGCGCGGCAGTTCGAGATTGATTGCCATGTCAGTCTTTTCCGTTCGTTTGCCGATAGCGGTTAGAGGACCTCAGAGGACGACGACGCCCTCGGCGACGCCGACGGCCCGCAGATCGCGGTACCAGCGTTCAACCGGGTGTTCCTTGGTGTAGCCGTGGCCGCCGAGCAACTGCACGCCGTCCAGGCCGATCTGCATGCCCTTGTCGGCGCCGAGCTTTTTGGCCAGTGCGGCCTCGCGGGCGAAGGGCAGACCGTGTTCGGCGCGGGCGGCGCCGCGCCAGGTGATGAGCCGCAGGCCGTCGAGTTCGATGGCGATGTTGGCGCACATGAATGCGACGGCCTGACGACGCGCGATCGGCTCGCCGAACGCTTCGCGCTCCTTCACGTAGGGGATGACGTAGTCGAGCACCGCATGCGAGGTGCCGACCGCCAGTGCCGACCAGCCCAACCGCGACAACGCAATTGCTTCGGAGTAGTCGTTGTCGGTGGCGCCGTCCTCGCCGAGTCGGGCGGACAGCGGCACCGTCACCTTGTCGAGTTGCACCCGGCCCAGGGCGGCGGCCCGGATACCCATGCTGGGGTCGGCCTTGATCGACACCCCGGCGGTGGCGGCCTCGACGATGAACAGGGCCGGCTTGCCGTCGAGTTGTGCTGCGACGATGAACAATTCGGCCGCTGCCGCGGCCGGGACCAGCGACTTCTCACCGTCGAGGCGATAGCCGCTCGGAGTGCGCACCGCGGTGGTTCGCAGCGCGGTCGGGTCGAAGAGGGCGTGCGGTTCGGCGATCGCCACGCACGCCTGGGGCACGTTCTCGCCGGCGAATTCGCGAAGGTAGGTGGCTTGCTGATCGGCGCTGCCCCAATGCGTCAGCGCCGAGGCGACACCGCCGGGAGCCAGGATCGGCAACGCCAGGCCCATATCGCCGTAGGCGAGTGCCTCGGCCACCAGGGCGTTGGTGACCGTGGTGCGGTGCTCGGCGATACCGTCGAAGTCCTCGGGGATGTTGATCGCGGTGATGCCGAGCTCGGCGGCCTTGGCGATCAAATCCGCGGGATAGGTCGCGGCCTCATCGGCATCGTGGGCGGCCGGGCGCAGGATCTCCTCGGCGAACTCGTCGACCGTCGCGACGATCATCTTCTGGTCGTCGTCGGGGGTGAGGTCGAAGTAGTCGGCACCGCTGGGCCGCAGGCGGGTGGGCGCCTTGCCTGCGCCCTGCACCTTCTTGAACTGGCGGGTGGCGGCGCCTGCGGTGGAGAACGCCTGCTTGACGCCGTATTTCAGGCCCCGGTTGAGCGGGTCGCGCAGGTGGTAGCGGTCGAGGAACTCTTGACCGACCAGCGGGGTGAGCAATGCCAGCCCGATGTCGGTCAGGGACCGCTTGTGTTTGTACTGCCCGACCGCGCTGTCGCGGGCCCGGGTGCTGGTGGACTTTGCAGGAATGGTGTTTGTCATTTCGTCAGCCTCGTCGACGCTGGTCAGAATCGCTGGTTCCTATCTTACTCCGAAGTAAGGTAGATCCCGGAACCCCCTGCCGCCCCCGGGCTTGTGTTGGGTAGGTCACATAACCCCCGATATCGGGTAGTGCACTACTCGCCTCACCGCGTACCAGGCGTTCGACGCTGTGAGAACACGTCGTCGAGCTGAGGTCTGGGGGCCGAAATGACGATCACACCGGACGCGGCGCACCAGCGGAATGTCTTTCACGCTGGGTTGCCGTCGATCGACTATGACAACGAGACCGACCCGTATGAAGCGTTGGCGATGTTGGGCCGGGCCCGCGAGCGGGCGCCGATCGCGATCGGTCCGCACGGCCCGGAGTTCCTGACCTATGAAATCGTCCACGACGCATCGCGTGACCGCAGATTCGCTGTGCCGCAAGGAATGTTCCTCGCGTCGCAGGGCATCACGTCAGGGCCGCTGTGGGACCGGGTGGTCACCACGATCATCAACATGGACGGCGAGGAGCATCACCGGCTGCGCCGACTGGTGTGCAAGGCCTTCACGCCACGGGCCACCGTTCGACTGCGCAGCACCGTCACCGACGTGATCAACGGGCTGATCGACAGGTGCGCCGACGACGGGCGCTGCGATGTGGTCGGCGACATCGCCCGGCATTACCCGATCCCGATCATCTGCGCGCTGCTCGGCGTTCCCGGCGGCGACTGGGAACAGTTCGCGGCGTGGACCGACGATTTCTTCAAGGCGTTCAGCTGGAATGTCGCCGACAATGTGCCGTCGATCCTGGCCGCCTGGGCCGAGCTGGACGGCTACGTCGACCAGATGGTCGCCGACCGGCGACACCGGCTGACCGATGACCTGGTGTCGGACCTCATTCGCGCCGAAGACGAAGGGGATCGCCTCAGCATCACCGAACTGCGGATGCTGGTGGCGGGCCTGCTGATGGCCGGCACCGACACCACCAGAAACCAACTCGCCGCCTCGGTGTCGGCTCTGTGTGACCATCCGGAGCAATGGGCTCTGCTGGCCCGCCAACCCGACCTCGCCGCCCACGCGGTGGAGGAGACGATGCGCCACTCGCCGATCGTGTTCGGCACGTTGCGCACCGTGCTCGAGGACGTCGAGGTGGCCGGCTACGCGATCCCGGAGGGCACCTTGGTGATCCTCAATTCCGCTGCGGCCAACCGGGATTCATGCGTCTGCGCCGACCCGGACAGGTTGGACATCACCCGCACCGGGGCCATGCCGATGCAGACGTTCGGCGGTGGCATGCACTACTGCCTCGGCGCCAACCTGGCTCGCCTGGAACTCACCGAAGCCCTGACCGTCATGGCGCGTCGGATGCCGAACATCCGGCATGCCGGGCCCGCGCCGTGGAAACCGCTGAGTGGGCTGAGCGGACCCGCGACACTGCCCGTCGAGTTCGATCCCGGGTACTAACGCCCCCTGGCCAGAGCGGCCAGGGTCGCGTCGTGCAGCAAGCCGTTGGTGGCCACCGCATGACCGCCGTGCGGACCAGGCTGCCCGTCGAGGTTGGTGAAGGTGCCGCCGGCTTCACGGACCAGGATGTCCAACGGCGCCAGGTCCCACAGCTTGACCTCCGGTTCGGCGGCGATGTCGACGGCCCCTTCGGCGACCAGGCAGTAGGAGAAGAAATCGCCGTAGGCGCGCACCCGCCACACGTCGTCGGTCAGCGCGATGAATTGATCGCGCAACCCGAGGTCGGCCCAGCCGGACAGGCTGGAAAACGACAGACTGGCCGAACCGAGGTCGGCGACGGCCGACACCGACAGCGAGCGGGCGGGCGCGTCGCCGGTGGTCGCGAAGGCGCCCAGCCCCAGGCCAGCCCACCACCGCCGGTTCAGCGCCGGCGCGCTGACCACGCCGACGACCGGCACGCCGTCATCGAGCAGCGCGATCAGGCTCGCCCACACCGGGACACCGCGAACGAAATTCTTGGTGCCGTCGATCGGATCGATCACCCATTGCCTGCCCTGGAACTCGGCCGTGCCGCCGTACTCCTCGCCGAGCACGGCGTCGGTGGGGCGCTCGTGAGACAGGATCGTGCGCAGATCGGCTTCGACGGCTTCGTCGGCGTCGGTGACGGGGGTGAGATCGGGTTTGGTGTCGATCCGCAGATCCAAGGCGCCGAATCGGTCGAGGGTGATGGCGTCGGCCCGGTCGGCGAGCCGCAATGCCACCGCGAGGTCCGCCCGCACTCCGTCGTCATCCATGCGAGCAGTCCTACCATGGCCGCATGTGGGAATTCGCGGTGATATTGCTCATCGTCGGCGCGCTGGTCCTCGTTCTGGCCCCGCGCCTCATGCGCCGCGGCCCGCGCGGCGAAGTGGTGCAGGGCACGCTGCTGGTGACCGGGGTGAGCCCGCGTCCGGATGCGACCGGCGAACAGTTCGTCACGATCAGCGGCGTCATCAACGGCCCGACCGTCAACGAACACGTCGTGTACCAGCGGATGGCGGTCGACGTCGACAGCTGGCCCACCATGGGTCAGCTCATTCCGGTGGTGTATTCGGCGAAGAATCCGGACAACTGGTTCTTCGCGCCCGCCGCGCCGCAAATTTAGGCGCGCGGCGAGTTCAGGCACTGGTCGATGAGGCGGTCGATCACCGCCAGCAGCCCTTCGTCGAGTTCGGTGCGCGGCTCGCCGCCGAGCACGCTGAACAGCGCATGGTGATAGAGGCCGTCGCCGATCAGCTTGACCGCGCGGGCTACATCGCGGTCGCCGAGCGACTCGGTCAACACGCTCAGCCACTGATCGGAGATCGACTCGATCGCCGCCTTCGCCCGCGGATCGCCGGCCTGCTGTAACCGGGCGATTGCGACCAACGTGCGATCCAGCGGGGTGTTGGCGTAGTGCGAGGTACGGATGTAGTGCCGCGCCGGGCCTTCGGCGGCGTTGCGCATCCGGTCCACATCGTCGGCGGCCAGCGCGATCAAGCGCTCGCAGAGGGCTTCGGCGAGTTGGTCTTTCGAGGGGAAGTGGTAGAGCAGGCCGCCCTTGGACACCCCGGCCTTGGCGGCCACCGCGTCGAGCGTGGCGAGGCGCTCGCCGTCGAGGGCAAGCGCCTCTGCGTAGGCATCGAGGATGCGCTCACGCGAGGTCGTCATTGGCAGAGTTTATCCAGTTTTCAACTGTACCGTCCGGACGGTACAGTTAGCGCCGCGTCGAAGAACAAGTTGAGGGAGTACGAGGGTGCGCGCCTACATTGATCTCGTTCGGCTGCCGGGCGTCGTCAATGTGACGGCCTCGCAGCTCTTCGCCCGGCTGCCGCTGGGCATTCTGTCGCTGGCGATCCTGCTGCACGTACAAGCACGGACCGGTTCGTATGCGGTTGCCGGCGCGGTGGTGGCCTGCACCAGCGTGGGCGAAGCGTTGGCCATGCCGGTGACGGCGCGGCTGCTCGGCCGCGTCGGCATGGTCCCGACGCTGGTCTCGGCGGCCCTGGTCAACGGTGTCGCGATGCTGGCGCTCGCCGTGGTGCACGTCCCCACGACGGTGCTGATGGCGCTCGGGTTCTTCGTCGGTGCCTCGATGCCGCCGCTGCTGCCCGCGGTGCGCACGCTCTATCCGCAGATGGTTCCCGGCGACGAACTGCGCGCGCTGTTCGCGCTGGACACGACGGCGCAGGAACTGATCTGGGTGATCGGGCCGGTGGTCGCCACATTTCTGGCGTCGGCCATCTCGACGGCGATCCCGCTGCTGTTCTCGGCCGGTGTCACGGTGGTGGGCACTGCCTGGTTCCTGCTCAGCGCTCGCCGGCTGCGGCCGCGTATCGAACGCAGCACGGCCGCGTTCGGCAAGGTTTTGGCGAACCGTGCGGTGATTCTGGCGATGGTCGCCAGCCTGCCGCTGGTCGCGTCGTTCACCACGCTGGAAGTCGGCGTGCTCGCGCTGTACGGCAACCACAGCTTCTCGGCCGGTATCGCGCTGGCCGCCGCCGGGTTGGGGTCGCTGATCGGCGGCGTCGTCTTCGGCCATCGGCACCTGGGCGTGCGCGGTCTGGCGCTGGCGATGGCGGTCGTCGCGGTCGGCACGGTGCTGTTCGGTGTGGCCGACGGCTACCCGCTGCAGATTGCCGCGCTGCTGGTCTCCGGTCTGGGCTTCGCGCCCGCGCTGGCCGCGATCTACGTGATGGTGTCGCAGGAGACCGCCGAGCACGCCGCGGCCGAGGCGTTCGGCTGGCTCAACAGCGGCGCGCTGGTCGGTGGGGCGCTCGGCACCGCGCTCGGTGGCGTGATCGCCGACGCCTACGACCCGTTCGCGGTCGTCATCGCCTCGGCGGCACTGGCGTTGGCCGCGGCCTGCACGCCGCTGATCGCCCGTACGGCGGGCCCGGTCAGTGGACTGTCCCGCGAACCGGTCTGCGCGCTAGCCGTGCCCGATCCGCAATAGCTCGGCGACGCTGGTGAGCTTCACGCGCGGCCGGCCGTGCGGCTCGCCGGCCGAGCGCTCGTGGGCGTCGATCAGCTTCCAGTGGTCGTCGGTGATCAGTTTGGGCTGACGCTCGAGCAACCACTCGACGAGCGTCTCGTCGTGGTCGTCGCCGAACTCGCCGAGTTCGCGGCCGTCGAGGTCGGCGACCAACGTCGCGACGGTGTCCGCCGAGTCCTTCTTGTTGCTGCCGATGACGCCGGACGGCCCGCGCTTGATCCAGCCGACCACGTACTCGTTGGCGCTGCCGTCGACGCGGCCATCGATGTGGGGGATGGTCCCCGAACGGGTGTCGAACGGCAGGCCCGGCGTCTCGATGCCGCGGTAGCCGACCGCGCGCACCACCAGCTGGGCGGGAAGCTCCTCACGCACGCCGGTGTCCTTGGCGACGATGCGCCCGCCGTCGTCGACGAGTTCGTTGCGGCCCAGCACCACCGACTCCACCCGGCCGTCGCCCTTGATCTCGATAGGGGAGGTCTGGAAGCGAAAGACGATGCGGCGCTTGGCTCCTCGCGGTGGGGTCTGGGCGTAGCCGCGCAGCACCTTGATGTTCTGTTTGACGCCCTTGCCCGCCGCTTCGAGCTGTTCGTCGGTGATGGAGTCGAAGTCGGCGGGGTCGACGATGACGTCCACGTCGGCCATGGCCTCCAGGTCGCCCAGCTCGCGCAGCTCGAGCGTGGTGAACGTGGCCTGCAGCGGGCCGCGCCGGCCGATCACCACCACCTCCTCGACGCCCTTGGCATGCAGCAGGTCGAGCGCGTGGTCGGCGATGTCGGACTTCGCCAGCTCGCGCGGGTCACTGACGAGGATGCGCGCGACGTCCAACGCCACGTTGCCGTTGCCGACCACGATGGCGCGGCCGGCCGACAGGTCCGGCGTCATCTCCTCGAAGTGCGGGTGGGCGTTGTACCAACCGACGAAGTCGACGGCGGCGACGCTGCCTTCCAGTTCCTCGCCGGGGATGCCGAGCGGACGGTCCGACTGTGCTCCGATCGCGTACACGACCGCGTCGTACTTCTTCGCGAGCTCCTCGGCCTGCACGTGTTCGCCGACGCGGATGTTGCCGAAGAACCGGAACCGCTCGTCGAGCGAGGTCTTGTCGAACTGCGCGCTGATGGTCTTGATCTTCGGATGGTCCGGGGCCACCCCGGAGCGCACCAAACCCCATGGGGTGGGCAGCATCTCGAGCATGTCGACACGGACATCGGGGCCGCCTTCGGCAACGGAGCCGTCGGCGAACTTCAGCAGCGACGCCGCCGCGAAGTATCCCGAGGGTCCAGCACCGACGATCGCGACATAGTAAGGACGCATTCTCGCGCTTTCTGTCCGGGCCCGGCCGCGCGCAAGGGGCTGTCGCGTCGCAGTCGGGAAGCACCGCTATGGGCTGCGCGGCGCCACATCCTGGTTACAAATGTGATGTTAGACGCGCAACCGGCTCAGCAGCCCCAGAAGTCTCAGGAGCCGCCGTGGAACCCAACGGGTCTGCGCGCCGGTACCCTGAGGACCCGTGGACCTCGATCGTCAGTCAGATATCTCCGCCCTCGACACCACCTTGACGACGGTGGAGCGAGTGCTCGATGTCGACGGCCTGCGCGCCAAGATCGAGAAGCTCGAACACGAGGCCGCCGATCCCAATCTGTGGAACGACCAGAACCACGCCCAGCGCGTCACCAGCGAGCTTTCGCACGCCCAGGGGGAGTTGCGCCGGGTGGAGGGTCTGCGCAGCCGCCTCGACGATCTGCCGGTGCTCTACGAATTGGCCGCAGAAGAAGGCGGGCCCGACGAACTCGCCGAAGCCGACGCCGAACTGAAGTCGCTGCAGGCCGATATCGAGGCGATGGAAGTCCGGACCCTGCTGTCCGGCGAATACGACGAGCGCGAGGCGCTGGTGACCATCCGCTCGGGTGCCGGCGGGGTGGACGCCGCCGACTGGGCCGAGATGCTGATGCGGATGTACATCCGCTGGGCCGAGCAGCACAAGTATCCCGTCGAGGTCTTCGACACCTCCTACGCCGAAGAGGCCGGCATCAAGAGCGCGACGTTCGCGGTGCACGCGCCCTACGCCTACGGCACGCTCTCGGTCGAGCAGGGCACCCACCGGCTGGTGCGGATCAGCCCGTTCGACAACCAGAACCGTCGCCAGACCTCGTTCGCCGACGTCGAGGTGCTGCCGGTCACCGAGACCACCGACCACATCGACATCCCCGAGCAGGATGTGCGCGTCGACGTGTACCGCTCGAGCGGTCCCGGCGGTCAGTCGGTCAACACCACGGACTCCGCTGTTCGACTGACGCACATCCCGACCGGTATCGTCGTCACCTGCCAAAACGAGAAGTCGCAGCTGCAGAACAAGGTGTCCGCGATGCGCGTGCTGCAGGCCAAGCTGTTGGAACGCAAGCGTCAGGAAGAGCGCGCCGAGATGGACGCCCTCAAGGGCGACGGCGGCAGTTCCTGGGGCAATCAGATGCGCTCCTACGTGTTGCACCCCTACCAAATGGTCAAGGATCTGCGCACCGAGTACGAGGTGGGCACGCCTTCGGCGGTACTGGATGGGGACATCGACGGGTTCCTGGAGGCCGGAATCCGCTGGCGTAACCGACGAGATGACGACGACTAGCTATCTGGCGTTCCCGTTCGCCGCGCGCTGGCATGACTTCTGGCACGGCACGATCGGCGAATGGATCCTGACCCGAGGCCTGCGGATCGCGCTGCTGCTGCTCGGCGGCCTGCTCGCGGCCCGGTTCATCCAGTGGGGCGCCCAGAAGATCTCCCGGCGCATCGACGCCAGCTTCCGCGAGAGCGACGCCCTGGTCCGTTCGGAAAGCGCCAAGCACCGCCAGGCCGTGGCCTCGGTGATCTCCTACGTCGCGATCGCCCTGCTGGCCGTGATGGTGGTGGTCGAGGTGACCGACGTGCTCGCGGTCCCGGTCAGCTCGCTGGTGGCGCCTGCGGCCGTGCTCGGTGCGGCGCTGGGCTTCGGCGCGCAACGCATCGTGCAGGACCTGTTGTCCGGGTTCTTCATCATCACCGAGAAGCAGTACGGGTTCGGTGATCTGGTGTCGCTGACGGTGGCCGGTATCGCGAAGGAAGCGACCGGCACCGTCGAGGACGTCACCCTGCGCATCACCAAGCTGCGCTCGCCCGAGGGCGAGGTGCTGACCATTCCGAACGGGCAGATCGTCAAGACCCAGAACCTGTCGAAAGACTGGGCGCGGGCGGTGATCGACATCCCGGTACCGACGACCTCGGACCTCAATCGGGTGAACGAGGTGCTGCATGGGGTATCCGACAAGGCGATCAAGGACCCCGGGCTCAAAGACCTGCTTCTGGATGCCCCGCAGTTGATGGGAGTGGAAAGCATCGAGCTCGACACCGTGAACCTGCGCATGGTCGCGCGCACGCTGCCCGGTAAGCAGTTCGAAGTGGGCCGCAAGCTGCGGGTGCTCGTGATCGCGGCGCTGATGCGCGCCGGGATCGCCAGCCCGGCCGACAGCTCGCCGGTCGTGGAGGCCATCGTGCACCCGGCGACCGCCGACGACGCCGCGGAGACTCAGGGCCCGGTGACCCCGAAATGAAGCTGACGCCCAAACCGCGCGAAGGTCGCGGGTGGCCGCACTACATCCTGTGGGGCCGGATGCGGACGTCGACGGCCGCGCTGCTGGCCGCGTTCATCGCCGTCTGGTGGCTGTACGCGACGTATCAGCCGGAGACCGCTCCGCCGGTGGCGCCAAATCAGCAGGTGGTGCCGCCGGGCTTCATCCCGGACCCGTCCTACACCTGGGTGCCGCGCACCGACGTCCGGGACCGCACCACGACCACCAGGACCACGACCACCACAACGACCACCACGCCGACGACGACCACGACCACGACCACGCCGACGACCACGGAGACCTCACCGACGTCGCCGACGACCACCACGTCGCCGAGTCCCGCGCCGTTCCAGATACCCGGGCTGCCGTTACCGACCCCGACCCCGTCCCCGGCGCCGGTTCCGTCGCCGGCACCGGGCGAAGGACCGATGGTGACGCCCGCGGCTCCGACGCAGTAACCGGGGCCGACCCGCCGGACGGCTACACTGGCGTGCCGTGATGATCACCCTCGACCATGTCAGCAAGCAGTACAAGTCGTCGGCACGGCCAGCCCTCGACAATGTCAGTGTCAAGATCGACAAGGGTGAGTTCGTCTTCCTCATCGGCCCGTCCGGTTCGGGCAAGTCCACGTTCATGCGACTTCTGCTCGCCGAGGAGACTCCCACCTCGGGCGACCTGCAGGTGTCGAAGTTCCACGTCAACAAGCTCTCGGGCCGGCACGTCCCCAAGCTGCGCCAGGTGATCGGCTGCGTGTTCCAGGACTTCCGGCTGCTGCAGCAGAAGACGGTGTTCGAGAACGTCGCGTTCGCGCTGGAGGTGATCGGCAAAAAGCCCGACACCATCAACCGCGTGGTGCCCGAGGTGCTGGAGATGGTGGGCCTGTCCGGCAAGGCCAACCGGCTGCCCGCGGAGCTCTCCGGCGGTGAACAGCAGCGCGTCGCGATCGCCCGGGCGTTCGTCAACCGCCCCCTGGTGCTGCTCGCCGACGAGCCGACCGGCAACCTGGACCCGGAAACCAGCAAGGACATCATGGATCTGCTCGAGCGGATCAATCGCACGGGCACCACCGTGTTGATGGCCACCCACGACCACCACATCGTCGACTCCATGCGCCAGCGCGTGGTGGAGCTGTCCCTGGGACGGCTCGTCCGCGATGAGCAGCGTGGTGTCTACGGAATGGATCGTTAAGTGCGCTTCGGCTTCCTAGTCAACGAGGTCTTCACCGGGCTTCGCCGCAACGTCACGATGACCGTGGCCATGATTTTGACCACGGCCATCTCACTCGGGTTGTTCGGCGGTGGTCTGTTGGTCCTGCGGCTGGCCGAGCAGTCCCGCCATATCTACCTCGACCGGGTCGAGAGCCAGGTGTTTTTGACCAACGACATCTCGGCCAACGATCCGACCTGTGACGGCGATCCGTGTAAGGCGTTGCGCGCCAAGATCGAAGCGCGCGACGACGTCAAATCGGTGCGTTTCCTCAATCAGGCCGACGCCTACAACGATGCGATCGCGAAGAACCCGCAGTTCAAGGATGTCGCGAGCAAGGACGCGTTCCCGGCGTCGTTCATCGTCAAGCTGGACAACCCCGAAGAGCACCAGGGTTTCGACGCCGCGATCAAGGGCCAGCCCGGGGTGCTCAACGTGCTCAACCAGAAGGAGCTGATCGACCGGCTCTTCGCGGTGCTCGACGGGTTGTCGAATGTGGCGTTCGCCATCGCGGTGGTGCAGGCGATCGGCGCGATCCTGTTGATCGCCAACATGGTTCAAGTCGCGGCCTACACCAGGCGCACCGAGATCGGGATCATGCGAATGGTCGGCGCCACCCGGTGGTACACCCAACTGCCGTTCCTGTTGGAGGCCATGCTGGCCGCGCTGATCGGTGTGATCATCGCGATTGTCGGGCTGGTCGTGGTGCGGGCGATGTTTTTGGAGAACGCGCTCGACCAGTTCTACCGGGCGAACCTGATCGCCCACGTCGACTGGCAAGACATCCTGTATTTCGTGGCCCCATGGATGCTCGGTGTCGGCGTCGCGATGTCCGGACTCACCGCCTACGTCACCCTGCGCTTGTATGTGCGGAGGTAGCGGTGGCCAAAAATCCGGAGAAGAAACCCGACCGTAAGGTCGTCGCCACCAATCGCAAGGCGCGCCACAACTATTCGATCCTCGATACCTACGAGGCCGGTGTGGTGTTGCAGGGCACCGAGGTGAAGAGTCTGCGGGAGGGTCACGCGTCGCTGGCCGATGCGTTCGCGACCGTCGACGACGGCGAGATCTGGCTGCGCAACCTGCACATCCCGGAGTATCACCACGGCACCTGGACCAACCACGCGCCGCGGCGCAACCGCAAGCTGCTGCTGCACCGGCGCCAGATCGACACGCTGGTCGGCAAGATCCGCGACGGCAATCTGACGTTGGTTCCGCTGTCGCTGTACTTCTCCGACGGCAAGGTCAAAGTCGAACTGGCGTTGGCCCGCGGTAAGCAGGCCCACGACAAGCGGCAGGATCTGGCCCGCCGCGACGCTCAGCGTGAAGTGATTCGGGAGTTGGGCCGCCGCGCCAAGGGCAAGATCTGATCGGGGTATTGCTCGCGCTGGGGTCGGCAATCGGCTACGGCGTCAGCGATTTCATCGGGGGCATCGCGGCACGACGGGTCGCCGCGCTGCGGGTGGTGGTGGTGTCCTACCCGTTGGCGATGGTTCTGCTCGGCGGCCTGTCGGTTGTCGTGGGTGGCACGGTGTCGACGCCGGCGGTGGTGTGGGGTCTGCTGTGCGGGGTGAGCCAGGCGTTCGGGGTGTGGTGGTTCTACGCCGCGCTGGGTGCAGGCCCGATCTCGGTGGTGTCGCCGCTGACCGCGGTGCTGGTGGCCGCCGTGCCGGTCAGCGTCGGACTGGCGGTGGGGGAGCGGCCCGGTGTGCTCGCCGGGATCGGGACGGTACTGGCCCTGATCGCGGTGGTGCTGGTCAGCCGGGAAGCCACCGACGAGGACGTGCACCCGCACCGGTTCACCGCGAAGGTGGCATGGCTGACTGTCGGATCGGGTCTGGCATTCGGGCTGAACTTCGTGCTGATCCATCAGGCGCCGGTCGAGGCACACCTGTGGCCGTTGTTCTTCGCGCGGATGTCGGCCACGACGGTGGTGCTGTTGGTCGCCCTGGTCTCGGGCAACCTGCATGCGCCGCGCGGTGTTCCGTTGGCGTTGGCGGTGCTGGCGGCCCTGCTGGACACCGGCGCCAACGTGGCGATGCTGTTGGCGTTGCAGGCCTCGATGCTGTCGCTGGCCAGCGTCTTGATGTCGATGTACCCGGCGGCGACCGTGCTGTTGGCCATCGTGGTGCTGCGCGAGCGGGTCACCCGCTGGCAGGTGCTCGGGATGGTGATGGCGTTGCTTGCGGTGGGGATGATCGCGCTGCGCTAGCGCGGACTCAGCGCAGCGTCTCGCTCGGCACGTCGAAGCGCTCCTGGTAGGCGCGCACCCGCTCGCGTAGTTCGGCGGCGTCGAGACCGGTGTCGGCCCAGGTGTAGCGGTTGCCGCCGCCGTCGCCCGGGTGAGCCGCCAGGTGATCGCGCATCCGTTGTTCGGCCACCGGGGTCAGCTCACGGCCCATCCGCTCGTACACCGCGGCGATGGTGGCGAACGGGTCCTGCATGAAATCGGCGAACCGCACGTTGACGATGCGGTCCGACGCGATGGAGCCGTCATCGACCCACGTCATCAGGCGATCGAGACCCAGGATGTTCTCGGCTGCGCACTGCCCGGCCGCTCGCTGCACGGTCGCGTTGTCACTGGCCAGCTTCTGCAGGTGGGCGATCAGGGCGCTGATCGACGAGATCACCACCAGTGGGTCGCGGTGCGTCTGCACCAGGATGGCGTCCGGATATTCGGCCAACAGCGTGTCCAGCGTCCACAGGTGCGCCGGGCTCTTGAGCAGCCACTGGCCGGGCACACCGGACTGCAGGTGCTGCAGATACTGCCGGTGATAGCGATACGGGTAGGCGTGGTCGGCCTCGTACATCAGCCAGTGCTGGTAGTTCGGCAGCCGGTACTGGGTGGGAAAGATCATGCTGCAGAACGTTCCTGCGGTGATCCGGACGCATTCCTGGCCGCCGCGGGCGCTCATCGGGTGGAACTTCATGAAGCCGGGCATCAGCTGCTCGGTCATCTCCAGCTGCACCTGGGTTTCCGCGATGCGCGGGTCGGTGTCGTAGGTTTCGGGCTGGGGCACCGGGAAAGGGTGGTCGACCTCCCAGGTCAGCGGCGCGCGCAGGTCGGGGTCCTGGGCGAGCAGGTCGTAGAGGATCGTGGTGCCGGTCCGCGGTTGGCCGAGGATGAAGATCGGTTGTTCGATCCGCTGCTCGGCGATCTCGGGATGCTCCTTGCGCCAGGCCGTGATCTGCAGCCGGTTACGCAGGGGCACAATTACATCGGCGGCGGCAATCTCCACGCCCAGTGGTGACAGGTCCGCCTCGGCGACCAGGTCATCGACGAGCCGGTCGAGGTTGGCGTGCCAATCGTCGTCGGCGCCGAAATCGTCGTGGCCGGCCAGTTCGCAGGCCTGCTCGATGAGGCGCCCCGGATCAAGGCGGGCCTGGACCGCATTCGTCATTCCTGAACCTCCTTGTCCAGCAGACGAACTGTCACATCCGGTGCGTTGGGGTTGTCGAGCCAGCGAACGACGATGAAGCCGCGTCGCCGTCCACCGGTGTCCAGCCAGTGGCCTTCGCCGCAGTCCTCGGCGCCGATCGTCAGCCGGACATAGCCTTGCGCGTCGGCGGTGACGCCCTTGTTGGTCACCGAGCTGGAGCGTAGCAGCGGCTCGGCGCATTCATGCC
>JAEZIA010000201.1 GCA_023416315.1 Actinomycetes bacterium | reverse complement strand
ACTGGCTGCTGTCCCGCGGTGAGCCGGTTACCACCAGCTCGACGGTGCGTGCGATGGCGCCGACGTCGGTGTACCCCGAGGCCGTGCTGGAGTCGTCCGGGCCGGGGCAGGCGATCAGCGAGGTGGCGCCGTTCCTGGTCGACCTACCGGTGGGCGAGGGCAACGCGGTGGTACGGCTGTCCCAGATCGCCCACGCCACCGAATCCCACTCCGCGGCGGCCAGCCTTGTCGACGCCCGCACCATCGTCACGTTGTCCGGATTCGCGCCGCCGACGCTGCACGCGATGGGCACCCGGGTTGCCACCCAGTTCTCCGCGCGCCAGTTCAATCTGTTGATCACCAATGTGCCGGGGCCGCAATCGCAGATGTATGTGGCCGGGGCAAAGCTGCTGGAGATCTACGCCGTACCGCCGTTGCTGCACAACCAGGTGCTCGCCATCGGCGTCACATCGTATTGCGGCATGCTGTATTTCGGCATCAACGCCGATCGTGACGCGATGAGCGACGTCGACGTGCTGCCGACGCTGCTTGCCGAATCGCTCGAGGAACTGCTGGAAGCTGCGCGGCAGACGTAGGATTCGGCGATGGGCAAGGCCAACTCCGACGGCGACGCTTCGGCCAAGAAGCGCAACCGCAAGATCCCCAAGGACATCTACGAAGCCGAATTGTTCCGGCTGCAAACCGAATTGGTGAAGCTCCAGGAGTGGGTCAAAGCCACCGGGGAACGCATCGTCGTGGTCTTCGAGGGCCGGGATGCCGCGGGCAAGGGCGGCACGATCAAGCGCATCACCGAGTACCTCAGCCCGCGGGTGGCGCGGATCGCCGCGCTGCCGGCGCCCACCGAACGCGAGCGCGGGCAGTGGTACTTCCAGCGTTACGTCGAGCATCTGCCGGCCCGTGGTGAGATCGTGTTGTTCGACCGCTCCTGGTACAACCGTGCCGGAGTCGAGCGGGTGATGGGATTCTGTACCCCCGCCGAGCACACCCTGTTTCTGCGGCAGTGCCCGATCTTCGAGCAGATGCTCATCGACGACGGGATCATTCTGCGCAAGTACTGGTTCTCGGTCTCCGACGAGGAGCAGCTGCGCCGGTTCCGAGCCCGCCGCAACGATCCGCTGCGGCGTTGGAAGCTCAGCCCGATGGATCTGGAGTCCGTCTACCGCTGGGAGGACTACTCGCGGGCCAAGGACCAGATGATGGTGCACACCGACACCCCGGCCAGTCCCTGGTTCGTGGTCGAGTCCGACGACAAGAAGCACGCGCGGCTCAACATGATGGCTCACCTGCTGGCGAACATCGACTACCAGCCGGTCGAGCTGCCCAAGGTCGACCTGCCGGAGCGCCGGCCGCCGGGCAACTATCACCGGCCGCCGCGGGAACTGTCGACCTATGTCGATGATCACGTCTCCACCCTGCTCGGTGACGGCAAGAAGGACAGCTAATCTGCCTTGGTGCGGGTCTACATCCCGGCCACATTGGCCATGCTGCAGCAGCTGGTCTCCGATGGGTCGCTCCAACCGTTGAGCGGGACGGCGTTCGCAGTCACTCGCGCCCTGCGCGAGTCCTATGCCGAAGGCGATGACGAGGAGCTGGCCGAGGTCGCCATCGGTGAGGCGGCGCTGGCCTCGCTGCGGCTGCTGGCCGCCGAATCGGAGCGCACCGAGGCGGGATTGCCGCTGCGTCGTGCGGTGCTGATCGCCGACGCCGATGCGACTGCCCGCCCCGATCTCGACGACGCGGTGGTCCGGGTCGGCGGCCGGATCAACCTCGACCAGGTGGTTGCCGCGTACGTGGACAACGCCGAGGCCGAGCCCGCGGTCAAGGCGGCGATCGCGGTCATCGACGATGCCGATCTGGGTGATGAAGACGCCGAATTCGTCGTCGGCGACGCGCAGGACCACGCGCTGGCCTGGTACGCCACTCAGGAGTTGCCGTTCCTGCTCGATTTGCTCTGACGCTGGATACGGAACCGTAAGTTACGGTACCGTAGGTTTGACGGCGAAGGAGGTGCGCGATGGCCAAGAGCCAGGTGAAATTCAGTGCGAATGTGGTCGACACCGTGCGACCCAAGGTCGCCGGCGCCGGGCGCAATCCCGCAATCGACGCGGTGCGCGCCCTGTTCGGACGCATCACCACACCGCTGTTGCCCGACGACTATCTGCAGCTCGCCAACCCGTTGTGGTCGGCGCGCGAACTGCGCGGGCGGGTGGTCGACGTCCGTCGCGAGACCGAGGATTCGGCCACCCTGGTGATCAAACCGGGCTGGGGCTTCACCTTCGACTACCGGCCGGGCCAGTACATCGGCATCGGGCTGCTCGTCGACGGACGGTGGCGCTGGCGGTCCTACTCGCTGACCTCGAGTCCGCATTCGGATGGCGCGGGGCGCTCGCGCACAATCACGATCACGGTCAAGGCCATGCCCGAGGGGTTCTTGTCGACGCACCTGGTTGGCGGGGTCACGCCCGGCACGATCGTTCGGCTGGCGGCGCCGCAGGGCAATTTCGTGATGCCCGATCCGGCCCCGTCATCGGTGCTGTTCTTGACCGGCGGGTCCGGCATCACGCCGGTGATGTCGATGCTGCGGACGTTGGAGCGTCGTGACCAGATCGGTGATGTCGTCCACATTCATTCGGCCCCAACAGAATCCGATGTGATGTTCGCCGGCGAGCTGGCACAGCTGGCCCGCGAGCACGACGGCTATCGGCTGACCGTGCGCACGACCCGCACGCAGGGCCGGCTGGATCTGCGCCAACTCGACGAGGTGGTCCCGGATTGGCGGCAGCGTCAGACCTGGGCCTGCGGTCCGGAAGGCATGCTCAACGAGGCCGAGAAGGTGTGGCAGGCGGCCGGGGTGGACGACCGGTTGCATCTCGAACGGTTCGCGGCGTCGCGCGCGGCCGTGCACGGGCAGGGCGGCGAGGTGACGTTCAGCCGCAGCGGCAAGACCGTCACGGCGGACGCCGCGACGTCGTTGATGGAGGCCGGTGAGCAGGCCGGGTTGCGGATGCCGTTCGGCTGCCGGATGGGCATCTGCCAGTCCTGTGTGGTCAGCCTGGTCGACGGGCACGTGCGCGATTTACGGACGGGAGCCGAGCACGAGCCGGGTACTCGTATCCAAACCTGCGTCTCGGCGGCGTCGGGCGACTGTGTGGTCGACGTCTGAGGTTTACTGACTAGTAACCTACGGGTACGTAGGTTACGGTAGCGTAGGTACAGAAGGGAGGCGTGACTTATGGCAATTACCGATGTTGAAGCATTTACGCATCTGACTGAAGCGGACATCGAGAGCCTCGCGGTTGAGCTCGACGCCATCCGCCAGGACATTGAGGATTCCCGGGGCGCGCGCGACGCGCGCTATATCCGCCGCACCATCGCCGCCCAGCGCGGTCTCGAAGTTGCCGGCCGGTTGATGTTGACGGCCAGCTCCAAACGGTCGGCCTGGTGGGCCGGCACGGTGACGCTCGGCGTGGCCAAGATCATCGAGAACATGGAGATCGGCCACAACGTCATGCACGGCCAGTGGGACTGGATGAACGATCCCGAGATTCACTCCTCGTCGTGGGAGTGGGACATGAGCGGGGCGTCCAAGC
>JAEZIA010000194.1 GCA_023416315.1 Actinomycetes bacterium | reverse complement strand
CGCTGCTTGAGCACGACATCGCCGCGTGTTCGGATATCACCCGTGGACACGACTTACGAAGGCACACTGCGCGAGATCTCCACCGAGAAGGGCGTTCTGCGCTATCACGAGGCCGGCGAGGGGCCCGTTCTTCTGCTGCTGCACGGCTCCGGGCCCGGCGTCACCGGCTGGCGCAACTTCCGCGGCAACCTGGGATTCTTCGCCGAGCGCTACCGGTGCCTGGTGCTGGAGTTCCCGGGTTTCGGGGTCAGCGACGATTTCGGCGGCCACCCGATGCTCGACGCCCAGGCTGCGGTGCCTGCGTTCGTCGACGCCCTCGGCCTGGAGCGGGTCGACGTGATCGGCAACTCGATGGGTGGCGGCGTCGGCATCAACTTCGCGATCAACCACCGCGACCGGATCGGCAAGTTGGTGACCATCGGTGGTATCGGCACCAACATCTTCAGCTCAGGCCCGAGCGAGGGAATCCGGCTGCTGCAGGAGTTCACCGAGGATCCCACCCGCCAGCGACTGATCGACTGGCTCAACTCGATGGTCTACGACCCGGCACTGGTGACCGAGCAGCTCATCGACGAACGCTTCGCCCTCGCCACCGACCCCGAGACGTTGGACAGCGCCCGGCGGATGTATGGCAAGGCGGCGTTCGCGGCGATGACGAACATGATGCGCAACGCCGACTTCCCGCTGCCGTGGGCGATCATGCACAAGGTGAAGGCACCCACACTGTTGACGTGGGGGCGCGACGACCGGGTCAGCCCCTTGGACATGGCGCTGGTTCCGATGCGCACCATCCCGAACGCCGAATTGCACGTGTTCCCGAATTGCGGCCACTGGGTGATGATCGAGGCCAAGGAGGCGTTCGAAAGCACGGTGATGAGCTTCCTGCAGCGGGACTGACGATCAGGGCGCGTCGAAACCCGGCGGTGTTCGGTGTGATTCGCCTTCCGTGGTCGGGGGCGATGCCCCGCTCATCGAGACATTTCCCGATGCTCACCATCGCATCGGGCGAGGATGAGACCAACAGCCCAGACCCGGACAAGGATGCATGATGACCGCTTCGGTGCTCGACAAGACGTTGGAGCTCGCCGACCAGTTGCGTGACCAGGCCGTGCACGCCGAGAAGATCGGCAAGCTCACCGACGAGACCGTCAAGTTGATGAAGGAGGCCGGACACATCCGGCTGCTGCAGCCCGCCAAGCACGGCGGCTTGGAGGTCCATCCGCGCGAGTTCGCCGAGACCGTGATGGCCACCGCCGCCCTCGACCCCGCCGCCGGTTGGATCAACGGCGTCGTCGGTGTGCACCCCTACCAGCTGGCCTATGCCGACCCGCGGGTGGCCACCGAGATCTGGGCCCACGACGTCGACACCTGGGTGGCCTCCCCCTACGCCCCGCAGGGCATCGCCAGACCCGTCGAGGGCGGCTACATCTTCAACGGCCGCTGGCAGTTCAGCTCCGGCACCGACCACTGCGAATGGATCTTCCTCGGCGCCATCAAAAGCGACACCGACGGCAACGTGCAGATGCCGCCCCAGATGCTGCACATGATCCTGCCCCGCACGGACTACGAGATCGTCGAGGACTCCTGGGACGTGGTCGGGTTGCGCGGCACCGGCTCCAAGGACGTCATCGTCAAAGACGCCTTCGTCCCCGACTACCGCACAATGGACGCCTTCAAAGTGATGGACGGCACCGCCCAGCGCGAAGCCGGCATGACCGACACCCTCTACCTGATGCCCTGGTCGACAATGTTCCCGCTGGGCATCAGCTCGGCCACCATCGGCATCTGCGAAGGCGCGCTGGCCGCCGCTCTGGACTACCAACGAGAACGCGTGAATGCCAGTGGCGTGGCAGTCAAAGACGACCCCTACGTCATGTACGCCATCGGCGAGGCCGCCGCCGACATCAACGCCGCCCGCCAAGAAATCCTGGCCAACGTCGACCGCATCTACGACATCGTGGACTCCGGCAAAGAGGTGTCCTTCGAAGACCGCGCCGCCGGCCGACGCACCCAGGTGCGTGCGGTATGGCGTGCCATCAGCGCCGTCGACGAGATCTTCGCCCGCTGCGGCGGCAACGCCGCACGGATGGACAAACCGCTGCAACGGTATTGGCGCGACGCGCATGTCGGTCAGGCGCACGCCATCCATGTGCCGGGTACCGTCTACCACGCGTCGGCGCTCAGCTCGCTGGGCGTGGACCCGCAGGGCCCACTGCGGGCGATGATCTGAGGAGACATCACATGGGGCTGATCAAGAGCTTGGGTTACGTCACCGTGGCGGCCTCCGACATCGAGCGCTGGCGGCATTTCGCGTTCGAGGTGCTCGGTTTCGCCAAGGGCGCCGGCCCCGACGAGTCCGCGCTGTATTTGCGCATGGACGAGCGGGCCGCCCGCATCATCGTCGTGCCCGGCGACGTCGACAAGGTCGTCACGATCGGCTGGGAGGTCCGCGACCACGCCGATTTGGAACAGGTCAAGGCCGCTCTGGATGCCGCCGGAGTTCCGTTCAAGCAGCTGGCACAGGATGAGGCCGACGCCCGACGTGTCGAGGAAGTGATCGCCTTCGAGGATCCGGCGGGAACCTCGCTGGAAGTGTTCCACGGCGCGGTGCTGGATCACTCCCCCGTCGTGACGCCGTTCGGCGCCCGGTTCGTCACCGGTGCGCAGGGACTGGGGCACGTCGTGCTTCCCGCCCTGGACGTGAACGGCCTGTTCGACTTCTACACCGACGTCCTCGGTTTCGTATCCCGAGGCGCCTTCCGAGTGCCGGTTCCGCCGGAGTTCGGACCGATCCGCGTCCGCTTCCTGGGCATCAACCAGCGCCACCACAGCCTGGCACTCGCCCCGGCGATGACACTGCGCGACCCCGGGCTGATCCACCTGATGGTGGAGGTGGACTCGCTCGATGCGGTGGGTCAGGCCCTCGACCGCGTCAACAACGCGGGATTCCAGTTGTCCTCGACCCTGGGCCGCCACACCAACGACAAGATGGTGTCGTTCTACGTCCGAGCGCCCGGCGACTGGGACATCGAATTCGGTACCGCGGGCATGTTGGTCGACGAAACGTATTACACCGCTGAGGAAATCACCGCCGACAGTTACTGGGGACATCAGTGGGTGTCCGACCTTCCGGCCGCGATGCGCCCGTGACCGCCGAGGACGACGTCACCCCGGTCCCCGCGTCGTCAATCAAGAGTTGGGACCACGAAGCCGATGTGGTGATCGTCGGTTACGGCATCGCCGGCGCGGCGGCGGCGGTGGAAGCCGCCCGGGCCGGCGCCGACGTCCTGGTCCTCGAACGCACCGGCTCCTGGGGCGGCGCCGCAGCGATGGCAGGTGGGTTCATCTACCTCGGTGGTGGCACACCGATCCAAAAGGCCTGCGGCTTCACCGATTCCGCCGAGAACATGGCGGCCTTCCTCAACGTGGCGATGGGACCCGGCGCCGATGAGGAGCGCATCGCCGACTACTGCCAGGGCAGTCTCGCCCACTTCGACTGGCTGGTCGACTGTGGCGTTCCGTTCAAACCGGAGTTCTGGGGCGAGCCCGGCTGGGAGCCACCGGGTGACCAGGGACTGATGTTCACCGGCGGTGAGAACGCCTACCCGTTCAACACGATCGCCCAGCCCGCTCCCCGCGGACACATCCCGCAGATGACCGGAAAGGTCGCGGGCGAGAAGAGCGGTGGCTTCATGTTGATGAAGCCACTGGTCGACACCGCGACGGCGCTCGGCGTGCGAGCCCTCTACGACGTGCGGGCCCAAACACTTGTGGTCGAATCCGACGGACGCGTGGCAGGGGTGGTGGCGCGGCAGTACGGCGCGACGGTACGGGTGCGCGCCCGGCGCGGCGTCGTGCTGGGCGCGGGCAGCTTCGCCTACAGCGAGTCGATGGTCAAACAGTTCGCACCGGCCATCGCGGGACGCCCGGCCGCCTCGATCGAACAACACGACGGCCGCGCGATCCGGATGGCGCAGGCGCTCGGCGCAGACCTCGCCCACATGGACGCCACCGAGGTGGCTTTCCTGATCGACCCGCAGCAGACCGTGCGCGGCGTTCTCGTCAACGGCCTCGGTCAGCGCTACGTCCCCGAAGACATGTACTCCGGCCGGATCGGACAGCTCACGCTGTACCGGCAGGAGGACACCGCCTACTTGATCATCGACGGCGACGCGCAGGAAGAGGCGATGGCGGCGACGTCGGCGACCCCGTTCCTCAAGCGACCCGCCACGTGGGTCTGCGAGTCGATCGCCGAACTCGAAGCCGAGATCGGCCTCCCGGTCGGGTCGCTGCAGTCGACGATCGGCGCCTACAACGAGGCCGCCGCGCGCGGCGAGGATCCGCTGTTACACAAGAAGCCGGAGGGGATCAAACCCGTCGGCACCCCGGTCGGCGCGATCGATCTGCGGGCCAGTTGCGGCGGCTTCACCCTCGGCGGATTGATGACCTCACTGGACGGCGCGGTGCTGCACGTCAATAGATCCCCGATCCCCGGGTTGTTCGCGGCCGGCCGCTGCACGGCAGGCCTGGCGGCGTGGGGCTACGCCAGCGGTGTGTCGCTCGGCGACGGCAGCTTCTACGGCAGGCGCGCCGGCCGCTCGGCCGCCACCGCATAACCGCACCCTCACTCTTTCGGCCGCCTTTTCCAGGTGGTCTGGGTAATCCTGCGCCCCTCCGGCGTTTCGTGTGACAGCGCCCACAGCACTGTGCTACAAACTTATATGACTAATAGTCATATGCCTGGTTGGCATTCCGCAGGAGACAGGAGGCCCTCATGACAATGGCTGTCGAGAAGGCGGGCGAGACGCCGAGCGCCGTCATCGATCGGATTTCGCTGGTCCTGGATGCCTTCGAGGGGCCTGGCCGGCTGACACTGGCCCAGATCGTGCGGCGCACCGGGTTACCGCGGTCGTCCGCACACCGCATGCTCGAGCGCCTCGTCGCGCTGCGGTGGCTGCGCCGCGATGGCCGGGACTACGAATTGGGGATGCGCCTGGTGGAACTAGGTTCGCTGGCTCTGCATCAGGACCGCATCCACCGCGCCGCCATCCCCTTGCTGCGGGATCTGCACCGGGCGACCGGCCTGGTGGTGCACCTGGCGGTGCTCGACGGCTCCGACGTGGTCTACCTGGAGAAGATCGGCGATCACCTGTCGGCGGCGATCCCGACCCGTGTCGGTGGGCGTCAGCCGGCGCACTGTACGGCGGTGGGCAAGGCGATCCTGGCCGACAACGGCACCGCCGAGGTGGACCTCTCCGCGCGCAGGACCCGGTTCTCGGTCGCGACGACCGCGCAGTTGGCGGCCGAGTTGGAGAAGGTCCGCGCCCACGGGGTGGCGTTCGAGCGGGAGGAGTCGTTGCCGGGGTTCGGCTGCGTGGCGGCACCCATCGGCCCGGCCGGCCAGGCTGTGGCGGCGGTGTCGGTCTGCGGCCCGATGAGCCGGATGGCGTTCGACAGCCGATTGGTGGCGCCGGTGCGGATGACCGCCATGGGGATCTGGCGAAGCGCCCAGGAGGGTCCCGCCCGTGTCGCTCCCACACTGCAGCAGGTGCGCCCGCTGCGCGGCGGCCCCGCGGCGCGCGCCACTGGCCGGGACTCGGCAACCCTGCAGCCGGCGTGAGCCTCGATCCTCAGATCGCCGGCCTGATCGAGACCCTGGACTCGGGGTTCCCGCCGGTGCACACGATGACCGGCGCGGAGGCGCGCGCAGCGATCCGCAGCCGTTTTGTCGCCAACCCGAATCCTGAGCCGGTGGCCGACGTCGCCGACCACCAGGTCGACGTCGGTGGCGGCAGCATCGCCATCCGGGTATACCGGCCCGAGTCCGGGGAACCGTTACCGATACTCGTCTACGCCCACGGCGGCGGATTCGTGTTCTGCGACCTCGACAGTCACGACGGGTTGTGCCGCAATCTGGCCAATCTCCTTCCGGCCGTGGTGATCTCGGTCGGCTACCGGCTCGCGCCGGAGTATCAGTGGCCGACCGCCGCCGAGGACGTCTTCGCGGTCACGCAGTGGGCGGCCACGCACGCCACCGAACTCGGGGGCGACGCCACCCGGGTCGCGGTCGGCGGCGACAGTGCAGGCGGCAACCTCGCGGCGGTCACCACCGTGATGGCCCGCGATCGCGGCGGCCCCGCCATCGCCGCACAACTGCTGCTGTATCCGGTGATCGCTGCCGACTTCGACACCGAGTCCTACCGACGCTTCGGCCGCGGGTACTACAACCCTCGCCCTGCGCTGCAATGGTATTGGGATCAGTACGTGCCTGACGCCGCGGATCGTCGACATCCCTACGCCTCGCCGCTGCAGGCGGATCTGGCCGGACTACCGGCGGCCGTCCTCGTCCTGGCCGGCCACGACCCGCTGCGCGACGAAGGTATCGCCTACGCGGATGCCTTGGCCGCGGCCGGGGTGCCGGTGACACGGTGCGCATTCGAGGGCGGCATCCACGGCTTCATGACGATGCCGATGCTCGACGTCGCCCATCAGGCGCGCCGGGAGGCCGCCCGCTCACTAGCTGAGTTGCTCAGACCCTGACGGGGTGACCGCCCCGTAGCGCTGTGCCGGGTCGAGGACGCAATGCGTTCGACCGAACACCGTCACCATACATTTGTTGTTGTGATTGCACCGGCTGCGTGAATGTGGCTGGGCGATCATCGAATTGACCCGATCGGGTTCCCGCAGCAGCGCCCGGCCCATGGCGAAGAAGTCGAAGCCCTCGGCCCGCCCGGTCTCCAGGTGCTCACGTTCGGTGATGCCGCCGAGCAGGATCAGCTTGGTGTTGCGCATCAGCGGCACGAACTGGCGGGCGGCGTCCAACATGTAGAGATCGTGGTACGGATAGACGCCCATCGTCTTCTTGCCGAACAACCGGACGGCGGGCCGCAGTGCAGGCGGCATGACGGTCGCGAATTCCTTGACCGGTACGTCGCCGCGGAACAGATACATGGGCTTGTACACCGACGAACCCTGGGTGAGCTCCAGAGCATCGAGGGTGGCGTCGGCGTCGAGCAACTGCGCGGTCCGCAGTGCCTCATCGATCCAGATGCTGCCCGGCAGGCCGTCGTCCATGTCCAGCTTGGCGATCACGGCGATCTGATCGCCGACGACCTCGCGGACGTGCTCGGCGATCTCGCGGACCAGCCGGGAACGGTTGTCGATCGTCCCGCCGTAGGAGTCCTTGCGGCGATTGATCAGTGGACTCAGAAACGAGCTCGGCAGGTAGAGGTGGCCGAAATGCAGTTCGACCGCGTCGAACCCGGCTTCCACCGCGATCTGCGCCGCTGTCCCGAATTGCTTGATGACGGAGCGAATTTCGTCGACGGTGATGGCACGGCAGTACGCCATCGACGTGGGATTGACGAACCGGCTCGGCGCCAGCGGGGTGACACCGGTGAGTTTGCGCGGCGCCACCACACCGGCGTGCCCCAGCTGTGCCGAGATCGCCGCGCCCGCCCCGTGTACGGCGTCGGTGAGTCGACGCAGCCCCGGCAGCGCGGCAACGCTCATCACGATCTGGCCGGGGGCACTCGCCGCCTGGGGTGACACACAGCAGTAGGCCACCGTCGTCATGCCGACGCCACCTTCGGCGAAGGCGACGTGGAAGTCGATCAGGTCGTCGGTGACCTGTCCTCTGGGCGAGCGTCCCTCCGAGGTGGCGGCCTTGATCACGCGGTTGCGCAGGGTGACCGGCCCGAGCCGCGCCGGATGGAACACATCGCTCATCGCTTCACCATCGCGCACCGCCACCCGGGGTCAACGGTGGTTTCCCGATAGCCGGGAACACACCGACAGCGCGGCGGTGGCGGACCGTAGCCTCGCGACCATGGCCGAGGTGTTCGTCGTCGACCG
>JAEZIA010000187.1 GCA_023416315.1 Actinomycetes bacterium | reverse complement strand
ACCCAGCTGTACTCCCACCACCGTTCGACGTCGGCGCGGAAGCCGCCGGCGAACCGCATCCCGTCGGGCCGCTGAATGGATTCGATTTTCACCACGTCGGCGCCGAGCATCGCCAGCAGATGGGTCGCTGAGGGGCCTGCCCAGAACGCCGTCAGGTCGACGATGCGGACCCCGTCCAGTGGGGGCTTCGTCCCGAAAGTCTTTTCCCGCGGCGCCCGGCCGGGCGCACCCTCGCCGAGGGCGGGCGGTAGCGCTGGTGGCAGCGGCGGGGTGTGGCTCATCCGCCACGGTGGTCCTGGCGCCCGGAACCCCGCGGGGTGGTCGACGAACGAGCCGCGGGCTGCGAAATGATCCATCTGGGCAAGGGTTTCGCCGGTTCCGATGGCCGCCATCGGAATGCGGAACAGGGCGGCCAGTTCGACGATCTCCGCGACGGTGTGCGCGGCGAACCAGTCGCCGGTGCGGGCCCGGATCAAATCTCGCTGCTGCCAGCGGCCGACCTGAAAGCGCAACTCGGGAACCTCGGCGAGGTCGGGGCATTCGACCATCGCGCAGAAGTCCTGCCACTGCTGGCCGGTCGCCATCGAGATGCCCACGTAGCCGTCCTTGGCGCGCTCCACCGACGGCACTTCGGTGGACCGACCGACGACTTCCAGGAGCATCAATTCTTTGCGCAGCCAGGAGAACACCTGCATCGAGGTGGTCATGGCCTCCAGTACCGACATGTCGAATCCGCGGCCGCCACGGTGCGCGGCGAGCGCCAAGAACGCGGCGTAACTGCCCGCGATGAATTCCCCGAGGTCGCCACCGACCGCGATGGGCGGCCGCTCCGGCTCGCCGCGCGAACCGGTCGATCCGCACCAGCCCTGCAGCGTGAACTCCGTCGCGGGCAGTTCGGTCCACGGTCCGCTCCAGCCAAAGTCGGATACTGTGACCACCGGCGTTGTGCCGCAGTCGATCTCGTCACGGTCGAGCCCGAGCGCGGCGGCCTCGCCCGGTGAGGCGCCCAGGATCACGACATCGGCCGACGCCAGTTCGCTGCGTAACGACGTGCTCAGGACGCTGCGCTTGCCGCCGGCAAGGAACGCGAAGAAGGGGCTGTCACCCGCCGAGGGCGCAACGCCGGCCGGCCGGAACCGGCGCAACCGATGCCCGGCAGGCGGTTCGACCATCACCACGTCGGCACCGGCGTCGCGCAACAGCTTGCCGCAATAGGCAGTGGCGATGCGTTCACCGATCTCGAGCACCCGGATACCCGACAGGGGAGAAGCCATGCGAATCAAGCGATCCCGAATTCGAGCGGATACCGCGCAGTGATCCTCTCGTCGAGGCGCAGCTGACCGGCGGTGAACATGCCGGCCAGCAGGGAGATGTCGGCCCTCGGGTTGTATGACCCGAACACCGTCCCGCACAGGTTCTTGTCCATCAGCACCCCATCTGGATCAACACCTCGCCGGCGCGCGGAGGATCGAGTTCGAACTCCTCCACCGACCAGGCGCCGCCCAGATCGCGGACGACGGCGGTGCGGCTCCTCATGGACCCGACCTTACGGGTCGGCGATATTCCCGGGTTCGCGGAGAGTGAAACGGGGCGCGCGCCCCGGTTATCCGGGTTACGTTCAGCGCGTGGCAATCAAACTTGGACTTCAGATCCCGAACTTCTCTTACGGAACCGGCGTCGCCGAGCTGTTCCCCACCGTGATCGCGCAGGCCCAGGAGGCCGAGGCGGCCGGCTTCGATTCGGTCTTCGTGATGGATCACTTCTACCAACTCCCCGGACTCGGCGCCCCCGAAGAGCCGATGCTCGAGGCGTACACCGCCCTCGGTGCGCTGGGCGCCGCGACGCAGCGGGTGCAGCTGGGCACGCTGGTCACCGGCAACAGCTATCGCAATCCGACACTGCTGGCCAAGGCCATCACCACGCTCGACGTGATCAGCCAGGGCCGGGCGATCCTGGGTATCGGCACCGGTTGGTTCGAGCTGGAACACGATTCGCTGGGCTATGAGTTCGGCACGTTCACCGACCGGTTCAACAAGCTCGACGAGTCGCTGGAGATCATCCTGCCGATGCTGCGCGGCGAACGGGTGACCTTTGACGGCAAGTACTACCGCACCAACGAGGCGTTCGCCAATCCGCGTTTCCGCGACCACATCCCGCTGATGATCGGCGGCAGCGGCGAGAAGAAGACGATCCCGCTGGCGGCCCGCCACTTCGACCACCTCAACATCATCGCCGGGTTCGACGAGCTGCCACGCAAGGTCGCAGTGGTCAACGACGCGTGCGAGAAGGTCGGCCGTGACCCGGCCACGCTCGAGACCAGCGTGCTCGCGATCGCGTTGATCGACGAGAACGTCACCGCCGACATGATCCCGGACGACTTCAAGCAGCAGGCCGTCTTCGGCAGCCCGGAACAGATCGCCGACCAGATCAAGACCAAGGTGCTCGACGCCGGCGTGGACGGGGTGATCTTGAGTGCGGCGACGATCAACGGCTACAAGCCCGGTGGCGTCACCGCGGTCGCCGAGCTGCTGAAGCCGGTGCTGGGCCTCTAGCCGCTCGCTGAGGCTGTAGTTATCGCGCTCGTTACTCGCACTTCTGCTCGATAACTACAGCTTCGGTGAACTCCTAGCGCCAGCTGGGCAGCCAGATCTCCATGTTCCACGTCGCCTGGGAAATCGGGACTCCGGTGAGCACCGGATACAGCCAGGCGAAGTTGGTGATCACCAGCGCGATGTAGCCGCTGACCACGATCAGCCCCAGCGTTCGCCGCTCGGCGTTCTGATTACGGGCGTGCAGGATGTCGCCGAGGATCAGCGCGATCGCCATCACCAGGAACGGCGCCATCGGCACCGCGTAGAAGAAGTACATCTGCCGGTCGATGTCGGCGAACCACGGCAGGAATCCCGCGCCATACCCGGTGAGCACGACGGCGTAGCGCCAGTCGCGGCGGACGACCGACCGCCACAGCGCGTAGCCCAGGACGGGCACCGCCAGCCACCACATCGCCGGGGTGCCGACCAGCATCACGGCCTTCACACACGAAGCCGCGCCGCAGCCCGGCACGTTCTGGTTGTCGATCGCGTACAGCACCGGCCGCAACGACATCGGCCACGTCCAGGGCTTGGACTCCCACGGGTGGTGGTTGCCCGCGGAATTCGTCAGCGTCGAGTGGAAGTGATACGCCTTGTAGGTGTAGTGCCACAGCGACCGGATCGCATCCGGTGGCTGGTACCAGTGCCGCTCACCGATCGACTCACCGACCTCGTAGCGGTTGACCGCCGTCTCCGAGGCGAACCACGGCGCGTACGAGGCCAGGTACACCGCGAACGGAATCAACAGGAACACATACGCGGTCGGCCCGACGTCGCGGCGGATCGCGCCGAACCACGGGCGGGGCACCCGGTAGGCCCGGCGCGCGGCGATGTCGAAGGCCAGCGACATCGCGCCGAAGAACACCACGAAGTACAGCCCGGACCATTTCGTCGCGCAGGCCAGACCCAGCAGCACCCCGGCACCGAAACGCCACCACCGCACGCCGAGGCGGGGACCCCACGGGGTCTCGGCGATGCGCCCCTCCAGCAGGGCGTTGTGCATTCGCTCGCGGACCTGGTCGCGGTCGACGATCAGCGCCCCGAACGCCGCCACCACGAAGAACGTCTGGATGCCGTCGAGCAGCGCACTGCGCGCCGCGACGAAGCTCACCCCGTCGGCGATCAGCAGCAGCCCGGCCATCGCACCGACGAGCGTCGAGCGGCTGATCCGCCGCACGATGCGTACCACCAGCAGGACGAGCAGCACGCCCAGCACCGCGCTGGTGAATCGCCAGCCCACGCCGTTGTAGCCGAACAGCGCCTCACCGAGTCCGATCAGCTGCTTACCGACCGGCGGGTGCACGACCAGTCCGAACCCGGGGTTGTCCTCGACGCCGTAGTTGTGCAGCACCTGCCAGGCCTGCGGCGCGTAGTGCTTCTCGTCGAAGATCGGGGTGCCCGCATCGGTCGGCGAGCCGAGGTTCATCAGCCGGGTCAGTGCGGCCAGCGCCGTGATGATCGCGGTGGCCACCCAGCCCTCGATGCGGTCGACGGGGCCGAAGTCGGCCACCGGCACCAGCGGTCCTGGGCTGATGACGGGTGCGCGGCGCGGGTGCGCGTCGAGGTCATCGGCGGTGGTGGTCATCGTCTGCGATCGTAGGCTGTCGGGCATGGGTGTCGGTCGACTGCTGCTCGGTGCCACGCCGTTGGGTCAGCCGTCCGACGCCTCGAAACGACTGGTCGACGCCTTCGCCACCGCCGACGTGGTGGCCGCCGAGGACACCCGGCGGGTGCGCACCCTGGCCCAGGCGCTCGGCGTGAAGATCACCGGGCGGGTGGTCAGCCTGTTCGACCAGAACGAGGCGGCCCGGGCGCCCGCGCTCGTCGAGGACATCAAGGGCGGCGCCACGGTGCTGGTGGTCAGCGACGCCGGGATGCCGCTGATCAACGACCCGGGATACCGGATGGTGACGGCCTGCATTGAGGCCGGCGTCGCCGTGTCCTGTCTACCCGGCCCGTCAGCGGTCACCACTGCGCTGGCCGTCTCCGGGCTGCCGTCCGACCGGTTCTGCTTCGAGGGCTTCGCGCCGCGCAAACAGTCCGCGCGGCGGGCCTGGCTGGCCGGCCTGGCCGGCGAGCAGCGCACGTGCGTGTTCTTCGAATCACCGCGGCGGCTGGCCGACTGTCTGCGCGACGCCGTCGACGAACTCGGCGGCGACCGGCGAGTGGTGGTGTGCCGCGAGCTGACCAAGGTGCACGAGGAGATCCTGCGCGGCTCGCTGGCCGAGCTCGCGCAGTGGGCCGACGAGAAGGTGCTCGGCGAGATCACCGTGGTGCTCGGCGGCGCAGTGCCGACCACCGATCTGCCGACGCTGGTGGCCGAGGTCGACGCCCTGGTGGCCGACGGCCTTCGGGTCAAGGACGCCTGTGCACGGGTGGTCGAGGCCCATCCGGGCGCGCCGTCGCGACGCGAGCTCTACGACGCGGTGCTGCGCTCGCGCTCCGATGGGTAGGAGCGCAGCGACCCCGGGAATGGGGTCTGAATCACCGGGGCGGCCTTGTGCAGGCATTCCTGCCACTCCGCCGCGGGATCGGAGTCGGCGGTGATACCGCCGCCGACACCGAGGACCGCGCCGCCGTCGGCATCGAACTCGACCGTGCGGATTGCCACATTGAGCTCGGTGCCCGCGATCGGGGAGGCCAGCCCTACGGTGCCGCAGTACACCCCGCGCCGACGGTGTTCCCAATGGGAAAGCAGTTCGCGGGCACGAGTTTTCGGCGTTCCGGTCACCGATGCCGGCGGGAACGCCGCCGCCAGCAGCGCCGCGTTGGGCAACTCCGGGCGCACCGCGGCCGCCACCGTCGACACCAGATGCCAGACACCGGGCGCGGCACGCACGACCAGCAATTCGGGGACGGTGACGGTGCCCGTGTCGGCGACCCGGCCCAGATCGTTGCGCACCAGATCGACGATCATGACGTTCTCGGCCACGTCCTTGGTGGACGCCAGCAGCGCCGCGGGAGATGAGTCCAGCGGCAGAGTTCCTTTGATCGGACTGGACGTCACGGCATCGGCGCGGCGGCGCAGGAAAAGCTCCGGTGACAGTGAGGCCACCGCGCCCCACTCGCCGGCCACGTAGGCGGCCCGGGCCGGGGTGGTGCGAGTGACCGCGTCGGCGAAGAACTCCAGCGACGAGCCACGCAGTGTGCCGGTGAACTGGGTGCACACGCACGCCTGGTACACCTCCCCTGCGCAGATCGCCGCCAAACAGGCCAGCACACCGGCCTGATGCCGGTCGAAATCGGGCTCTTCCCAGACTATTTCGTAGCTACTGGGCGCGGGCGCCGACGCCAGCGCCTCGGCCACCCAGGTGGCGATCGGTGCGCCAGAAAGGCTTTCGTGCCACCAGCAGCCGTCGTTATCCAGCCTCAGGACGTTGTCGGTCCAGCCGCCCGCGGCCTCGGGAATCCGCGGTGGCCGGCCGTCGGCGGCGGCGTCCGGATACGACAGGTACCCGATCCCGCCGCCGCGGACGGCTTCACCGGGTTGCCCGGGCGGCGCGGTGAACACGGCGGACGGGTCGACCGTCCGCACCGACACGGTGGGAGCAACGATCGCCGCGGAGCCGAACCACTCACCGACCAGCGCGGCCGGTGGCGCCAACCCATGCCGGGCGGCGGCACCGGCCACGGCGCGCAGCACGTCGGCGGCGGTGCCGAGGTCCCCGAGCCGGTCGATGCGCATCGCCATAGCCTGACGCCTGCGGCTGACAGACGCAAAGGCTCAGCGGGTGATCTCCCGGCGCACGGTGACGGCGGCGAGCTTGTCCGGATTGCGCATGGCATAGAAGTTGGCGATCTTGCCGTCGGCGAACTCGATCAGGAACACCGAGTCGGGCTGCTCGTCACGGTAGACGACCAGTGCAGGCGCGCTGTTGTAGGTCGACGCCTCCAGCCGGTACTCCGGTCCGGCGCGGTGGAACAGCCCGATGAGCAGCCTGGCGACCTTGTCGGGTCCCAGCACCGGACGGCGGGCCGCGCTGACCTTGCCCGCACTGTCGGAGGTGAACACCACATCCGGCGCGAGCATCCCGATCAGACCCTCCAAATCGCCGGTGGCGGCGGCCATCAGGAACTGCGTGGTGATCTGCTCGGACCGCTGCGGGTCGAGCGGCTCGAAGCGCCGCCGCCGGGAGTGCACGTGCTCACGGGCGCGATGCGCCATCTGGCGCACCGCGGCCGTGGATTTCCCTATCGCGTCGGCGATTTCGTCGTGGCTGAAGCCGAACACCTCGCGCAGCACGAACACCGCACGCTCGTCCGGGGTCAACGTCTCCAGCACCACGAGCATCGCCATCGATACCGACTCGGCGAGCACCACATCGGTGGCGCCGTCGTGTTCGTCGAGCAGCAGCGGCTCCGGCAGCCAGGGGCCGACGTAGTCCTCCCGGCGGCGGGCCTGCGTGCGCAACGTGTTCAGCGCCTGCCGGGTGACCAATTGGGCCAGGTAGGCCTTGGTGTCCCGGACCTGCTCCAGATCGACTGTCGCCCAACGCAGATAGCTGTCCTGCAAGACATCGTCGGCTTCGGTGGCCGAGCCGAGGATCTCGTAGGCGATGGTGAACAGCAGCGGCCGCAGCAGTGTGAACCGGTCGGCGTGCTCGTCGGAGACAGTCACGGCGCCGGCACCGTTTGCGCTGCCGGCCGCTTGCCGCCCTTGAGCCAGAAATAGGAGCCGGGCTTGCGTGCCTCGCGGCGCAGGAAGCTCAGGGTGCCCTTGCAGACCGCCTCTTTGATCGTCGCCGCGGTGCGGCCGCCGATGTACAGCGGCAGCGGCACGTCGGTGGTGCGGGCGATCTGGATGGTGCCCGCGCCCCGGCCGAGGCTGATGCATTGCCCGGTGAACGCCTGGTTGATGGCGGCGGGCTGCTTCCCGGCGACGCGGGCCAGCACGGTGTTGGCCGCCTGCGCGCCGAGCGGCAACGCGGCCTGGCAGCTCATCCGCAGCGGATCGCCGGACGGCGCCGCGGCGTCGCCCGCGGCGACGATCCGGTCGCTGTCGATGCTCGTCAGCGTCTCATCGGTGAGCAGTCGGCCGATCGCGTCGGTGCGCAGTCCGGACCGGGTCGCCAGATCGGGCACCCCGAATCCGGCGGTCCAGATCGTCACCATGCTCGCCAGCCTGCGTCCGTCGCCGAGCGTCACGGCATCGGCGGCGACCGCGGTCACCAGGGCCTGCGGGCCGTCGACGATCTCGACGCCCAACTTGTGCAGCCGCTTGGCCACCGAGCGCCGGCCCTGCGTGCTGAGGTACGGCCCGAGCACGGGCCCGCACACCAGCGTCACCGTCCGGCCCTGCTCGGCCAGTTCGGCGGCGACCTCGATTCCGGTCGGGCCGGCGCCGACCACGCACACCGGGGCACCGTAGTGCAGTTCGTTCAGTGCGGCGGTGAGGCGCTGGGCCTCCTCGAGTTCGGCGATGGGATAGGCGAATTCGTCGGCGCCGGGAACGGCCGGCTGAGCCGAGCCGCTGCCGACGGCGTAGATCAGGTAGTCGTAACCCAGCGGCTGACCGCTGAACAGCTCGACCTGCCGCGCCTCGGTGTCGATACGGGTGGCGGCGTCGACCACCAGCCGGATTCCGCCGCCGAGGAGGTCGTCATAGGCATGCGTCGCGTCGTCGGAACCGGTGACGAGCTGGTGCAGCCGGATCCGCTCGACGAATTCGGGGCGCGGGTTGACCAGAGTGATCTCCAGATCGGGACGCAGCCGCAGATGATTGGCCGCGATCACTCCGGCGTAGCCGCCACCGATCACCACAACTCGCACTCGTTGCTCGGTCATCACATCTCTCCTTTGAGGTCGCTTGAGCCTGTCGACCTCGTGACACCGCCCGCCGTCCTGGTGTGACAGCTGAGCCGCGGATGTGTCTCAGATCACTCAGACCACGCCCAAGGCAAGCATCGCATCCGCGACCCGGATGAACCCGGCGATGTTGGCGCCCGCGACGTAATTGCCCGGCTGCCCGTACTCGTCGGCAGTGGTCAGGCAGCGGTCGTGAATGCGGCGCATGATCTCCGACAGTCGGGCCTCGGTGTCGGAGAAGGTCCACGAATCCCGTGAGGCGTTCTGCTGCATCTCCAGCGCGCTGGTGGCCACACCGCCGGCGTTGACGGCCTTGCCCGGCGCGAACGTGACGCCTGCGGCCTCGAAGCGCTTCACTGCCTCCGGGGTGCATGGCATGTTGGCGCCCTCGGCGACGATCCGGCAGCCCGAACTGATCAGCGCCTCGGCGCCGTCGCCGTCGAGCTCGTTCTGGGTGGCGCAGGGCAGCGCGATATCGCACGGCACCTGCCATACGCTGCCGCCGGTCACCAGCCGCGCCGAACCGCCGCGGGCCTCGACGTAGTCGGCGATCCGGCCCCGACGCAGCTCCTTGATTTCCTTGAGGAGGTCGAGGTCGATGCCGTTCTCGTCGTAGACGTAGCCGCTGGAATCCGAGCAGGCGACCACGGTGCCGCCCAGCGCGTGAACCTTGTCGATCGCGTAGATCGCCACGTTGCCCGATCCGGACACCACCACGTTCGTGCCGTCGAAGGACTGCCTGCCGGCCCGCAGGATCTCGTCGACGAAAAACACCGTGCCGTATCCGGTGGCCTCGGTGCGGACCTGGGAGCCGCCCCACGTCAGCCCCTTGCCGGTCAGCATCCCGGACTCGTAGCGGTTGGTGATGCGCTTGTATTGGCCGAACAGATAACCGATTTCGCGCATGCCGACGCCGATGTCCCCGGCGGGCACATCGGTGTACTCACCCAGGTGCCGGTACAACTCGGTCATGAAGGACTGACAGAACCGCATGACCTCGCCGTCGGAGCGGCCCTTGGGGTCGAAGTCCGAGCCGCCCTTGCCGCCGCCGATCGGCATACCGGTCAACGAGTTCTTGAAGATCTGCTCGAAGCCGAGGAACTTCACGATCCCGAGGTAGACCGACGGGTGGAACCGCAGCCCACCCTTGAAAGGGCCCAGCGCAGAGTTGAATTCGACCCGGAAGCCGCGGTTGATCTGGACAGTTCCGGCGTCGTCGAGCCACGGCACCCGGAAGATGATCTGGCGTTCGGGCTCGCACAACCGGCGGATCACCGCGCTGTCGACGTAGTCGGGGTGCTTCTCGACCACCGGTCCGAGGCTGTTGAGCACCTCGTAGACGGCCTGGTGGAACTCGACCTCTCCGGGGTTGCGCCGGGCGACCTCGTCGTAGATGTCGTGCAGTGTGCTGTGTAGCTCGGTCATCTCAATTTGCTCAATTCGTTC
Organism: Actinomycetes bacterium; assembly: GCA_023416315.1. GTDB lineage: Bacteria > Actinomycetota > Actinomycetes > Mycobacteriales > Mycobacteriaceae > Mycobacterium. The sequence goes on along the minus strand of JAEZIA010000187.1, from coordinate 8,791 downwards.
GCTTCGTTCCCGTCGCTCGCTGCGCTCGTTCTGCTCACTCAGCCTGGTAGCGCGGGAAAACGCCGGTCGGTGCCGGCAGGTCGGTGCCGGGGGCGATGCGGACGGCCACGGCACTGAAGTCGCGTGCCGAGTCCGGCTGCCCGAGCAGGTCGAGAAGTTTGGCTGCCGACGTCGGCATCACGGGCTGAACCAGCAACGCCGCGATCCGCACGACCTCCAGCGTCACGTAGAGCGCGGTGCGGAAGCGCTCCTGGTCGGCGGCGGCCTCCGACTTGCGCAGCACCCATGGCTCCTGGGCGGAGAAGTACCGGTTCGCCGCGCCCAGCATCTGCCAAATCGCTTCCAGCGCAAGGTGCATGGCGGGCACGTCGAAATGCGCGCGCACCTTGGGCAGCAGCTCGTCGGCGAGCGCGAGGAGCTCGCGGTCGGCGTCGCTGAAGGCACCCGGTTCGGGCACCCGGGCGTCGAGGTTCTTGTTGACCATCGATAGCGAGCGCTGCGCCAGGTTCCCGAACTCGTTGGCGAGGTCGGCGTTGATCCGGCCGATGATCGATTCCTCGCTGTAGCTGCCGTCCTGCCCGAACGGCACTTCGCGGAGGAGGAAGTAGCGCACGGCGTCGACCCCGAACTCGTCGGCGAGTTGGATGGGATCGACGACGTTGCCCACCGACTTGCTCATCTTCTCGCCCTTGACGTTGATGAAGCCGTGCGCGAAAACCCTTCGGGGCAGTTCGATTCCGGCCGACATCAAAAACGCCGGCCAGTAGACGGCGTGGAACCGGATGATGTCCTTGCCGATGATGTGCAGATCGGCGGGCCAGTACTTGCGGAACGACACGGAGTCGGTGTCGGGGAAGCCGACGCCGGTGAGGTAGTTGGTCAGCGCGTCCACCCAGACGTACATGACGTGGTCGGGGTGCTCGGGCACCGGCACACCCCAGTCGAATGTGGTGCGGGAGATCGACAGGTCGCGCAGCCCGCCCGACACGAAGCTGACGACCTCGTTGCGACGCACATCGGGTCCGATGAACTCCGGATGTGCCTCGTAGTGGGCCAGCAGGCGCTCGGTGTACGCGGACAGGCGGAAGAAGTAGGTCTGCTCCTCGGTCCAGGTCACCGGGGTGCCGGTTTCCAGCGAGTACTTGCTGCCGTCGGCACGGGTCTCGAGTTCGTCGTCGGTGTAGAACCGTTCGTCGCGCACCGAGTACCAGCCGGAGTACGAGTCGAGATAGATGTCGCCCGCGGCGTCCATCCGCTTCCAGATCTCGACCGAGGCGGCGATGTGGTCGGGGTCGGAGGTGCGGATGAAGCGATCGAACGAGCCGCCGAGCTTCTCCTGCATCGCACAGAAGGTGTTCGAGTTGCGATCGGCCAGTGCTTCGGTGGTGATGCCTTCGCTCTCCGCGGTCTGGGCCATCTTCAACCCGTGCACGTCCGTGCCGGTGAGAAAGCGGACGTCGAAGCCGTCGAGCCGCTTGAAGCGGGCGACGGCATCGGCGTTGACCTTCTCGTAGGCGTGCCCGATGTGCGGCGCGCCGTTGGGGTAGTCGATCGCGGTGGTGACGTAGAAAGGCGTACTCATCTCGGGTTCACCCTAAGGTGTGGGCGTGAGTGCCCAGAAGAGGAGAGGCGAGCCGCCGCCGCTGCCGGAACCGTTGACGCCGCTGATCGATGCCCACACCCACCTCGATGCGTGCGGTGCCCGCGACGCCGACGATGTGCGCACGATCCTCGACCGCGCCGAAGGCGCCGGGGTGGTGGCGGCTGTGACCATCGCCGACGATCTCGACGCGGCCCGGTGGGCCGCCGATGCCGCGGACTGGGACTCGCGGCTGTACGCCGCAGTCGCGCTGCACCCGACCAGGGCCAACGCGCTCACCGACGCCGCAAGGACCGAACTCGAGGCGCTGGCCGTCCGCGACCGGGTGGTGGCGATCGGCGAGACCGGCATGGACCTGTATTGGCCGGGCAAGCTCGACGGGTGTGCCGACCCTTCGGCTCAGCGCGAGTCGTTCGCCTGGCACATCGACCTCGCCAAGCGCACCGGCAAGCCGTTGATGATCCACAACCGCGACGCCGACGCCGAGGTGCTCGACGTGCTGTCCGCCGAGGGCGCCCCGGACACCGTGATCTTCCACTGCTTCTCCTCCGGCCCCGAGATGGCGCGGACCTGCGTCGGCCGGGGCTGGGTGCTGAGCCTGTCCGGCACTGTCAGCTTCCGCAACGCCCGCGACCTGCGGGAGGCGGCCGCGCTGATCCCGCCGGAGCAGCTCCTGGTCGAAACCGACGCCCCGTTTCTGACCCCGCACCCGTACCGCGGTGCCCCCAACGAGCCCTACTGCCTGCCCTATACCGTGCGGGCGCTGGCCGAGGTCGTCGACCGCCCGGCGGAGTTGCTGGCCGAGCAGTCCTGCGCGACCGCGCGACGGGTCTACGGTCTCTAAGGGTCTGTTGAGAGCGGCGAGCCCGGGTTGCTCCGGCACGGGATGGTTCGTTACCGTCTTGTGATCAAAGGGGAGCCAGATTGGCGCCCCTGTTCTTTTGGTAGTGCCTAGGCAGGATCGAAACTCTTGAACGCGTTGACCAAGCTGCAGCAGTCGCCGTCACCGATTCTTCGTCTCGTCGTCGCAGCAGTACTGCTGACGCTGGCTGGTGCCGGGGCGTTCGCGGTGAGTTCCCACAAGACCGTGACGCTGAACATCGACGGTGCCCAGCTGAAGGTCAGCACGATGAAGTCGCGGGTCATCGACGTCGTCGAAGAGAACGGCTACACGGTCGGGGAGCGCGACGACCTCTTTCCCGGGGCGAACCAGACCGTGACCAACGCCGAGACGATCGTGTTGCGCCGCAGCAAACCGCTGCAGATCTCGCTGGACGGCCAGAACCCCAAGCAGGTGTGGACCACCGCGTCGACGGTGGATGAGGCGCTCGCCCAACTGCGGATGACCGACACCGCACCGGCGGCGGCCTCGCGCGGCAGCCGGCTGCCGCTGGAAGGCATGGCACTGCCCGTGGTCAGTGCCAAGACCGTGCAGATCAACGACGGCGGCGTGGTGAAGACCGTGCATCTGGCCGCCCCGAACGTGGCCGGCTTGCTGGCCGCGGCCGGCGTTCCCCTGGAGCAGGCCGACTCGGTGGTGCCCGCGCCGTCGTCCCCGGTGATCGCAGGCATGCAGATTCAGGTGACCCGGACCCGGATCGAGAAGGTCACCGAGCAGGTGCCGCTGGCGCCGGTCCCGCAGCGGATCGAGGACCCCACGCTGAACATGAGCCGCCAGGTCGTCGAGGATCCCGGGACGCCCGGCCTGCAAGACGTGACTTTTGCTGTCGCCAAGGTCAACGGGGTCGAGACGGGCAGGCTGCCCGTTGCCAACACCGTGGTGGTGCCGGCACGTGATTCCGTTCTTCGGGTCGGCGCCAAACCTGGCACCGAGGTGCCTCCGGTGCTGAACGGACCCATTTGGGACGCCATTGCCAGGTGCGAAGCCGGTGGAAACTGGGCCATCAATACCGGCAACGGTTATTACGGCGGTGTTCAATTTGATCAAAACACCTGGGAAAGAAACGGCGGACTGCGCTATGCTGGGCGTGCCGATTTGGCGACCAGGGAAGAACAAATTGCGATTGCTGAAGTCACGCGGTCGCGACAAGGCTGGGGAGCGTGGCCCGTGTGTGGTAGGGGTGCATCGTGACGATTCGTCTTCTCGGACGAACCGAGATCAGAAATCTGGCCAAAGAACTCGACTTCAAGCCGCGTAAATCTCTGGGCCAAAATTTTGTACACGACGCAAATACTGTGCGTCGTATCGTCTCGGCATCCGGGATCAATAAGCACGACCACGTCCTCGAGGTCGGGCCCGGCCTGGGCTCGTTGACGCTGGCGTTGCTGGACCGCGGCGCGACGGTGAGCGCGATCGAGATCGATCCGGTGCTGGCCCAGCGCCTGCCGAAGACGGTTGCCGAGCACTCCCACAGCGAGATCCACCGGCTGACCGTGCTCAACCGCGACATCCTCGGCATCGAACGCGCCGACCTCGCCGAGGCGCCCACCGCCGTGGTGGCCAACCTGCCGTACAACATCGCCGTTCCGGCGCTGCTGCACCTGCTCGCCGAGTTCCCGTCGATCCGGACCGTGATGGTGATGGTCCAGGCCGAGGTGGCCGAGCGGCTCGCGGCCGAGCCCGGTGGCAAGGATTACGGCGTCCCCAGCGTCAAGGTGCGTTTCTTCGGCAAGGTGCGCCGCTACGGCATGGTGTCGCCGACGGTGTTCTGGCCGATTCCGCGGGTCTACTCGGGTCTGGTGCGCATCGACCGTCACGAGGTCTCGCCGTGGCCGACCGATGACGGCTTCCGCGACAAGGTGTTCGAGCTGATCGACATCGCCTTCGCGCAGCGGCGCAAGACGGCCCGCAATGCGTTCCTCGAGTGGGCGGGCACGGGCAACGAGTCCGCCGAGCGACTGCTGGCCGCCAGCATCGACCCCGCCCGTCGTGGGGAGACGTTGACGATCGCCGACTTCGTCCGGCTGCTGCAGCGCTCGGGTGAGTTCACCGCGGACTCCTCGGAAGGTCCGTCGCGGCCGGCTCAGGTGCTCTGAACGCTTCGGCGCACCGCTTCGGCAAGGTGATGCACCAGTTCGGTGCATGACGGGTATCGCCGGTCCGGATCTTTGGCGATGGCCCTTGCCAGGACCACGTCGAACGACTTGGACAGCCACGGAATCTGCCGTGACACTTCCGGCGGCGGTAGATGGACGTGCGCGTCCACGAGTGCCAGCGGGTCGTCGGCGGTAAATGGCGGTGCCCCGGTCAGCAGTTCCAGCGCCGTGCAGGCCAGCGCGTATTCGTCGGTGGCGGCCTGCGGCAGCCGGCCTTGCAGCAGTTCGGGCGCGGCGTAGGGCAGCGACGCCAACACGTGAACGGGACGGTGCCAGACATCCTCGGCGAGGACGTGCGCGACGCCGAAGTCGATCAGCACCGCCCCGTGTTGGGAAAAGTCCTGGTGCACAAGAATATTCGCGGGTTTGACATCGCTGTGTACGACGCCGTCGTGGTGGGCGTGATCGAGTGCCGCCGCGATCTGGCTCAGCGCCGCCAGCCTGGTTTGCAGCGACGGAAGCCGGGTGGCGTTGCCGCCGTCGACGTATTGCATCGTCATCCAGTGCGGACCGTGGTCGTAGACCGCCACGATGTGGCGGTGCCGCAGCCGGCCGGCGACCCGGTACTCGCGGGCCAGCCGGGCGGTGCTCGCCGGATTCCGGTGCTCGGAGTCGAGCACCTTCAGCGCGACCACCTCGGGCGTCCGGTCGGCGCTGCGCGCCAGGTAGACCGCTGCCTCGCCGCCACGACCGAGCTCGTTTTCGACGACGTAGCCCGCGAACGTCTGCCCGGGATGCGCCACGGTTCGACCCTAGATCGCGGCTAGCGCACGGCCGGGGGAATCGCGCGCGGCGCGATAGTCTCGTCCGGTGTCCTCATCCAACGGCTCCACCGCGACCGAATGGGTGCCGACCGGATCGGTGACCGTGCGGGTGCCGGGCAAGGTGAACCTCTACCTCGGGGTCGGTGACCGCCGCGCCGACGGTTACCACGAGCTCACCACCGTCTTCCATGCCGTGTCGCTGGTCGACGAGGTGACCGTCCGCAACGCCGACGTGCTGTCACTGCAGATCGCGGGTGAGGGCGCCGACGAACTGCCGGCCGACGAGCGCAACATCGCCTGGCAGGCCGCGGAGTTGATGGCCGAACATGTCGGGCGCGCACCCGATGTCGAGATCACCATCGAGAAGTCGATCCCGGTGGCCGGCGGTATGGCCGGCGGCAGCGCCGACGCCGCAGCGGTTCTGGTTGCGATGAACAATCTGTGGGAGTTGGGCGTGCCGCGCCGCGACCTGCACGCGCTGGCCGCGCAGCTGGGCAGTGATGTGCCCTTCGCGCTGCACGGCGGCACGGCGCTGGGCACCGGCCGCGGCGAAGAACTGGCGACCGTCCTGGCCCGCAACACCTTTCACTGGGTGTTGGCCTTCGGGCAGGGCGGGTTGTCGACGGCAGAGGTCTACTCCGAGATCGACCGCCTCCGCGAGGTGGGTGACCCGCCCCGATTGAGTGACCCCGAGCCACTGCTTGCAGCGCTGGCCGGTGGAAGTCCGCGTGAGCTGGCCGCATTGCTGGGCAACGACCTGCAGGCCGCCGCGCTGAGCCTGAACCCCGCGCTGCGCCGGACCCTGCGGGCCGGCGCCGAAGCGGGCGCGCTGGCGGGGATCGTGTCCGGCTCCGGGCCGACGTGTGCGTTCCTGTGTGAGTCGGCGACCGCGGCCGTCGATGTCGGAACGGAACTGGCCAGTGTCGACGTGTGCCGCACCGTTCGGGTGGCCAGCGGCCCGGTGCACGGGGCGCGGGTCGTCCCCGGCCAGCGGGTGTGACGCGGTTCTCATTAGTGCTGAAAACTTGGCGGTAACTTAAGGGGAGTTTAAGATAGCGGCGGTGATTACTAGCGGCCGGGCATTGCACGCATGCGTATCGCCCACCCCGATCCGGGGCGGGCGGTGGGCCAGCAGTACCGGAGCTCATGCCGCGTCATCATCATTTCGAGACCGAACCGCTCCCCAGTCGTACTGGCGTGCCTTCTATGCAGTGCGTTGCAGCAGGTGGAGCATGAAATACAGGGCGTTGACATCGTCTGAAACGTCGCTGATCAGCCAGCTCCGGATGCCGAGGAGGTCGTCGTGAGCCGTTTCACCGACAAGATGTTCCACAGTGCCATGACCAGCAGCAAGGGCATGGTCACCGGGGAACCCCACGAGCCGGTTCGGCACACCTGGCGTGAGGTGCACGAACGTGCCCGCCGCATCGCAGGCGGCCTGGCCGAGGCCGGGATCGGCCTCGGTGATGCGGTCGGCGTGCTGGCCGGCGCTCCGGTGGAGATCGCGCCGACGGCGCAGGCGCTGTGGATGCGTGGCGCCAGCCTGACGATGCTGCACCAGCCCACCCCGCGCACCGACCTGGAGCAGTGGGCGAAGGACACCGCCACGGTCATCGACATGATCGAGGCCAAGGCCGTCATCGTCTCCGACCCGTTCCTCGTCGCGGTGCCGGTGCTCGAGGAGCGCGGCGTCAAGGTGCTCACGGTGGAGGCATTGCTGGCCGCCGAGCCGATCGACCCGGTGGAGACGTCCGAGGACGATGTCGCGCTGATGCAGCTGACGTCCGGCTCGACGGGTTCGCCGAAGGCGGTCGTGATCACGCACCGCAACATCCACTCCAACGCCGAGGCCATGTTCATCGGCGCCGAATACGACATCGACAAAGATGTCATGGTCAGCTGGCTGCCCTGCTTCCACGACATGGGCATGGTCGGCTTCCTGACCATCCCGATGTACTTCGGCGCCGAGCTGGTCAAGGTCACACCGATGGACTTCCTGCGCGACACCCTGCTGTGGGCCAAGCTCATCGACAAGTACAAGGGCACGATGACCGCGGCCCCGAACTTCGCCTACGCGCTGTTCGCCAAGCGGTTGCGCCGCCAGGCCAAACCGGGCGAGTTCGATCTGTCCACGCTGCGCTTCGCGCTGTCCGGCGCCGAGCCGGTCGAGCCCGCCGACGTCGAGGACCTGTTGGACGCCGGCCGCCCGTTCGGGCTGCAGCCGGAAGCGATCCTGCCGGCGTACGGCATGGCCGAGACCACGCTGGCGGTGTCGTTCTCCGAGTGCGGTGCCGGCCTGGTGGTCGACGAGGTCGACGCCGATCTGCTGGCCGCGCTGCGCCGCGCGGTGCCCGCGTCCAAGGGCAACACCCGCCGCCTGGCCACCCTCGGCCCGCTGCTCAAGGATCTGGAAGCCCGCATCGTCGACGAGGACGGCAACGTGTTGCCCGCCCGCGGGGTCGGCATCATCGAGTTGCGTGGTGAGTCGCTGACGCCCGGCTACATCACGATGGGCGGCTTCGTACCCGCCCAGGACGAGCACGGCTGGTACGACACCGGCGACCTCGGTTACCTGCTGGAGAACGGCCACGTCGTGGTGTGCGGTCGCGTCAAGGACGTGATCATCATGGCCGGCCGCAACATCTACCCGACCGACATCGAGCGGGCCGCCGGCCGCGTCGAAGGCGTGCGCCCCGGCTGCGCGGTGGCCGTGCGCCTCGACGCCGGGCATTCCCGCGAGACCTTCGCGGTGGCGGTGGAGTCCAACGCCTGGCAGGACCCGGCCGCGGTGCGGCGGATCGAGCACGAGGTGGCCCACGAGGTCGTCACCGAGGTCGACGTGCGGCCGCGCAATGTCGTGGTCCTCGGGCCGGGCACGATCCCGAAGACGCCGTCGGGCAAGCTGCGCCGCGCGAACTCGGTCGCGCTGGTCACCTAGCTCAGGCCCGGCAGCTGATCTCCATGGCGTCGGAGTCTCGGACCGGAAAGCTCACGCCCACATAGCCGTTTGCCGGGTTGCGGATGTAGGAGACGTACGGCTGGGCGTCGGCAAGACCGGTGTTGTCGGCGACGACCAGCGCCCCGTCGGTCAGCCGCGGCTCGAGTACCTGCAGGACCGGGATGTACAGATCCTTCCAACCGTCGAGCAGCACGAAGGCCACCGCCTCGTCGATCCCGGACAGCGTCTGCGTCGCATCGCCGGCCAGCACCGTGATCACGTCGTCGAGGCCGACGTCGGCGAATGTCGACGATGCGGCGGCGACCTTGGCTGCGCTCAGTTCGGTGGTCACCACCCGCCCGGTGCCGTTGTCGCGCACGGCGCTGGCCAGGTGAATGGTGGACAGCCCCAACGACATTCCGAACTCGACGA
>JAEZIA010000095.1 GCA_023416315.1 Actinomycetes bacterium | reverse complement strand
AGTTCTCGGCCAGCTAGTCGTCGAGCACGTCCCGCACCACGGCGTCGGCCAGCAGCCGACCGCGGTCGGTGAGCACCAGCCGGTCGTCGGCATCGATCAGCAGCCCCTCGGCCACCGCGACACCGGCTCGCCGCTGCTCGGATTCGGTGAGCGCGGCGACCGGCAGCCCGCTGCGCAGCCGAATTCCCAGTAGCACGTTCTCGATGTGGCGGGCATGGCTATCGAGGCGCTCGAAGTCCGCGACCGGCAGCTGGCTGTTCGCCAATCGTTCGGCATAAGCGTTGGGGTGCTTGACATTCCACCACCGGGTATCGCCGACGAACCCGTGGGCGCCCGGACCCGCGCCCCACCACTGGCCACCGTTCCAGTAGCCGACATTGTGCAGGCACTCGCCGCCGGGGCGGCTCCAGTTCGAGACCTCGTACCACGTCATGCCTGCCGCCGTGAGGTGCGAGTCGATCAGTTCGTAGCGGTGGGCGAGCACGTCGTCGTCGGGGGCACTGATCTCGCCGCGGCGCACCCGGCGGGCCAGCGCGGTGCCGTCCTCGACCACCAGGGCGTAGGCCGAGACGTGATCGACACCCGCGGACAGCGCGGCGTCCACCGACCCGAGCAGGTCGTCGTCGGTCTCCCCCGGCGTGCCGTAGATCAGATCGATGTTGAGGTGTTCGAAACCGGCCGCCGTCGCCTCGGCCGCCGCCTGCAGCGCCCGGCCCGGCGAATGGGTGCGATCCAGGACGGCCAGCACACGCGGCGCGGTGGACTGCATGCCCAGCGACAGCCGGGTGTAGCCGGCGGCCCGGACCTGGTCGAAGAAGGCGGGCGACGTCGACTCCGGGTTGGCCTCGGTGGTCACCTCCGCCGCCGCGGACAGCGCGAAGTTGTCCCGGATGGCGTCGAGCACCGCAGACAGACCGGAGCCGCCGAGCAGCGACGGGGTGCCGCCCCCGACGAAGACGGTGTCGACGGGCGGCCCACCCAGTGCCGCGGCGGCCAGCTCGAGCTCGGTGCGCAGGGCGGCCAGCCACCCCTGCGGCGAGGCGCCGCCCAGCTCGCCGGCGGTGTAGGTGTTGAAATCGCAGTACCCGCAGCGGGTGGCGCAGAACGGGACATGAACGTAAATGCCGAACGCCGTGCCGGGAGTCAGAGCCAGTTCCGGCAGGGCGGCCGGAGCGGGACGGACCGACATGGCTTCCAGTGTCCCAGAGCCAGGTTTCGCTCACGGCGAGTCAAAATCTGGCCCGGTTAGAGCCAGTGCGCGTGTTCATGGCAGAATGGCCCGCATGACAGCCCCCCAGACCCTGCGCAGCCCTGCGCTGGTGGTGCGGCGGCACGTCGACTTCAAGCGCGTCTGTACCTGTTGTTGTCTGGCTTGACGCCGTAGACCCGCCCACCTGTACTTTCAGCTGGCCGACCGGATCTGCGCCGCCGGAAACAGCTCACCGGTGGATTCGCGCGATCCGAACGCCAGCTCCTTGAATCTGAGGAGCCACATTTCATGAGCCAGCCAACCAAGGCCGCACCGAAACGCCCCAAGGGCGAAGGCCAGTGGGCTCTTGGCTACCGAGAGCCGCTCAACCCGAACGAGCAGAGCAAGAAAGACGACAACCCGCTCAATGTGCGGGCGCGCATCGAGAACATCTACGCCAAGAACGGCTTCGACAGCATCGACAAGGGCGACTTGCGGGGTCGGTTCCGGTGGTGGGGCCTGTACACGCAGCGCAAGCCTGGTTTCGACGGCACCTGGACCGGGGACGAGAACACCGACATGCTTGAAGACGAGTTCTTCATGCTGCGGGTGCGTAGCGACGGCGGCGCCCTGACCACCGCAGCGCTGCGCACGCTGGGCGGCATTTCGACCGAGTTCGCCCGTGACACCGCCGACATCAGCGACCGGGAGAACATTCAGTACCACTGGATCCAGGTCGAGAACATGCCGGAGATCTGGCGCCGGCTCGACGAGGTCGGTCTGCAGACCACCGAAGCGTGCGGCGACTGCCCCCGCGTGGTGCTGGGCTCGCCGCTGGCGGGCGAATCGCTCGATGAAGTCATCGACGGCACTCCAGCGATCAACGAGATCGTCAAGCGCTACATCGGCAAGCCGGAATACTCGAACCTCCCCCGCAAGTTCAAGACTGCCATCAGCGGCCTCCAAGACGTGGTGCACGAGGTCAACGACGTCGCCTTCATCGGGGTCAACCACCCCGATCACGGGCCCGGCTTCGACCTGTGGGTCGGCGGCGGCCTGTCCACCAACCCGATGCTCGGACAGCGCGTCGGCGCGTGGGTGCCGCTGGACGAGGTGCCCGACGTCTGGGAGGCCGTCGTCAGCGTCTTCCGCGACTACGGCTACCGGCGACTGCGCGCCAAGGCCCGGCTGAAGTTCCTGATCAAGGACTGGGGCATTGAGAAATTCCGAGAAGTTCTCGAGACCGAATACCTGAAGCGGCCTCTGGTCGACGGACCCGCACCCGTGCCCGTTGTTCGCCCGATCGACCACGTCGGTGTGCAGCGGCTCAAGAACGGCCTCAACGCCGTCGGAGTGGCCCCGATCGCCGGGCGGGTCTCCGGCACGATCCTGACCAAGGTCGCCGACCTGGCCGAGTCCGTCGGCTCCAACCGGGTCCGCTTCACGCCGTACCAGAAGCTGATCATCCTGGACGTGCCCGACGATAAGCTCGACGAGCTGCGCAGCGGCCTCGACGGTCTCGGGCTGCCGTCAACGCCCTCGCACTGGCGGCGAAACCTGATGGCCTGCACCGGGATCGAATTCTGCAAGCTGAGCTTTGCCGAAACACGGGTGCGAGCTCAGAGCCTGGTGCCCGATCTGGAGAAGCGGCTCGACGACATCAACTCCGAGCTTGACGTGCCGATCACCGTCAACATCAACGGCTGCCCCAACTCGTGTGCCCGCATTCAGATCGCCGACATCGGCTTCAAAGGGCAGATGGTCGACGACGGCAACGGCCCGGAGGAAGGCTTCCAGGTTCACCTGGGCGGCAGCCTCGGCCTGGACAGCGGCTTCGGCCGCAAGCTGCGTCAGCACAAGGTGCTCTCGAGCGAACTCGGCGACTACATCGAACGGGTCGTCCGCAACTTCGTGAAACAAAGACAGTCCGGGGAGCGTTTCGCCCAGTGGGCGATTCGAGCTGAAGAGGACGATTTGCGATGAGTATTGGGGTGGACAGAGTGACCGAGGCCGAGCTGCGGGAACTGGCAGAGCGGGGCGCGGCCGAGTTGGCCGACGCCAGTGCCCTTGAGTTGCTGGCCTGGACCGACAAGCATTTCGCCGGCGACTACGTGGTGGCCTCCAACATGCAGGACGCGGTCCTGGTCGATTTGGCCGCCAAGGTGCGGCCAGGCGTGGACGTATTGTTCCTCGACACCGGCTATCACTTCGCCGAGACGATCGGCACCCGTGATGCCGTCGAGGCCGTCTACGACGTCAAGGTCGTGAATGTCACCGCCGAGCACACTCCCGCCGAGCAGGATCAGCTGGTGGGCAAGGACCTTTTTGCCACCAATCCGTCCGAGTGCTGCCGGCTGCGCAAGGTGGTGCCACTGCGGAAGTCGCTGCAGGGGTATTCGGCCTGGGTCACCGGCATCCGCCGGGTCGAGGCGCCGACCCGCGCGAACGCGCCGCTGATCAGCTTCGACGAGGCGTTCAAGCTGGTGAAGATCAATCCGCTGGCGGCATGGACCGACGAGGACATGGACGCCTACATCCAGGCCAACGGTGTGCTGGTGAATCCGCTCGTCGACGAAGGTTATCCGTCGATTGGGTGCGCACCGTGCACGGCCAAGCCGCTCGAGGGCGCCGACCCCCGCAGCGGCCGTTGGCAGGGACTTGCCAAAACCGAATGCGGGCTTCACGTTTCGTGAGGCTCATCCTCACCGCGCACGGCAGCGCCGATCCCCGCTCGGCCGACACGGTGCACGCGGTGGCCCGCCAGATTCGCCTCGCCCGACCGGGGCTGGATGTGCGTGTCGCGTTCTGCGAGAAGAACTCGCCCAATCTGAGCGACGTTCTGCGGACCCTCGACGGTCCGGCGGTGGTCACTCCCCTGCTGTTGGCCAGCGCCTACCACGCCCGCGTCGACATCCCGGCGATGGTCGCCGACTCCGGTGCCGACGTGATCCAGGCCGACACCCTCGGCGAGGATCCACGCCTACTCACGGTGATGCGGGAACGCTTGGCGCAGCACCAAATCCACCAGTTCGAGCGCGGGCTTGGGGTGCTGGTGGTGGCTGTCGGCTCCTCGCATGCCGCCGCCAATGCTCGCACCGCCGCCCTGGCTGACGTGTTGGGCCGTGGAACCCGATGGTCTGGCGTGCAGGTGGCCTACGCGACCGGTCCCGATCCGTCGGTCGAAGACGGGATCGAGGTACTGCGCAGCCGCGGTGCCCGGCGGATCGTCGTGGCGCCGTGGTTCATCGCGCCCGGCCTAATCACCGATCGGGTGGCCGCAATCGCCGACGCCGCAGGCCTTTCCATGGTGGAGCCGCTCGGCGCCCACCGATTGGTGGCCGAGACGGTGCTCGACCGGTTCGATCAGGCGGTGGCGGCCAGGGTCGCTGCCTAGCCGGCGGCAACCTGCACTTCGCCGGCGATCGGCGGTACCCGGGTGGCGCGCACGTAGACGGTGTCGCCTTCCTTCAACCCCAACGCCTCGGCGTCGCCGCGGGTGATCTGTGCGGTGAACGGCGCCCCGTTGGTGGCACTGGTCAGTTCGACACGCACCTCGAAGCCCAGATACACGACCCGGTCGATGGTGGCCCGGGTGACCCCGGTCGATTCGGCGGTCCCGTCACCGGCGGCGATGGCCATCTCCGGATTGCGGCCGACCCGAATATCGTGCGGGCGCACCAGGATTCCGTTCAGCGATGACACAGTGCCCAAAAACGACATCACGAACGCGTTGGCCGGGCTGTCGTAAACCTCGGTCGGCGAGCCGACCTGTTCGATGCGGCCCTTGTTCAGCACGGCGATCCGGTCCGCGACGTCGAGCGCCTCGGCCTGGTCGTGGGTGACGAGCACCGTCGTGACGTGAACCTCGTCGTGCAGGCGGCGCAGCCACGTCCGCAGATCGTCGCGGACCTTGGCGTCCAGCGCACCGAAGGGCTCGTCGAGCAGCAGCACCTCCGGGTCGACGGCCAGCGCGCGGGCCAGCGCCATGCGCTGGCGTTGTCCACCGGAAAGCTGGTTGGGATAACGGGTTTGGAAGCCGGCCAGACCGACGACCTCCAACAGATCGTCAACCTTCGTTTTGATCTCGGCCTTGGACTTCTTGCGGATCTTCAGCCCGAACGCGACGTTGTCGCGCACGGTCAGGTGCTTGAACGCCGCGTAGTGCTGGAACACGAAGCCGATCCCGCGCCGTTGCGGGGGCACGTTGGTGACGTCCCTGCCGTTGATGGTGATCGTTCCGGTGTCGGGCTGATCCAGGCCCGCGATGGCGCGCAACAGAGTGGACTTGCCCGATCCGCTGGGGCCGAGCAGCGCGGTCAGCGACCCCGCCGGCACCGTGAAGTCGACGTCGTCCAGGGCCGCGAAATCGCCGTAGCGTTTGTTGGCGCCGGTAACGGTGATCGCGTTGGTCATGTACTCCCCTTTGGTTATTCGCTCGCCTTGGCGCGCCGCGCATCCAGGATGACCTGGACGACCAGCACCAGCACCGCGACGGCCATCAGCAACGTCGAGACGGCGTAGGCGCCGTACTCGGCGCCGCGGTTGTAGCGGTCGGAGACCAGCAACGTCAGTGTCTGCGACGTGCCCGGCAGGTTGGACGACACCATGACGACCGCGCCGTACTCGCCGAGGGTGCGGGCGATGGTCAGCACGATGCCGTAGGTCAGCCCCCACCGGATCGACGGGAGCGTGATCCGCCAGAAGGTCTGCCACCAGCTCGATCCCAGCGTGGCCGCCGCCTCTTCCTGGTCGGTGCCGAGTTCGTGCAGCACCGGCTCGACTTCGCGGATCACGAACGGAACGGTGACGAAGATCGAGGCCAGCACGATGCCGGGAAGCCCGAAGATGATCTTGAACCCGAGGCTGTTCTCGACGAAGCCGAATACCCCGGCAGTGCCCCACAGCAGGATCAGCGCGACACCCACGACCACCGGCGAGACCGCGAACGGTAGGTCGATGACCGCTTGCAGGGCCGACTTACCCCGGAATTTGTTGCGCGCCAGCACCAGTGCGGTCGGAACCCCGAAAACCACATTGAGCGGCACCACGATCGCCACCACAAGCAGCGAGAGCTGCAGCGCCGAAATCGCCGCCGGCGTGGTGATCGAGGCGAAAAACTCGCCGAATCCGGGAGCGAAGGTGCGCCACAGGATGAGTCCGACGGGCACCAGGATCAGCACCGCGATATACGCCAGTGCGAGGTAGCGGGTGAGGAGACGAACGACCGGAGACAGGATCACGAGGCCAACTCTCGCTTTGCCGCGCGCGCCCCGACTGCCCGCAGCACCAACAACACGATGAACGAGATCGCCAACAGCACAATCGAAATTGCCGCCGCACCGGTTCGGTCGTCATTTTCGATCAGCGTGCGGATCCACTGCGATGACACTTCGGTCTCGCCCGGCACCGCACCGCCGATCAACACGACAGAACCGAACTCACCGATCGCACGCGAGAACGCCAGGCCCGCCCCCGACAGCAGCGACGGCAGCAGCGCCGGCAAAATCACGCGGGTGAAGATGACGAGGTTCGTGGCGCCCAGCGACGCCGCCGCCTCCTCGACCTCACGGTCGAGTTCGAGCAGCACCGGCTGCACCGAACGCACCACGAACGGCAGTGTGACGAACAGCAGCGCCACGCCCACACCCCATTTGGTGTGCTGCAGGTGCAGATCGATCGGGCTGTTCGGCCCGTAGAGCGCCAGCATGACCAAACTCGCGACGATCGTCGGCAGCGCGAACGGCAGGTCGATCACGGCGTCGACCAGACGCTTGCCGGGAAAGTCATCGCGGGTCAGCACCCAAGCCACCAGCAGCCCGAAGACCGCGTTGACCACCGTGACGCCGATCGAGATCGTCAGCGTCACCTTGAACGACTCGATCGCGGCGTTGGAGCTGACGGCGAGCCAGAAGGCCTCCCACCCGCCCTTGGCCGACTGCCACACGATCGCCGCGAGTGGCAGCAGGACGATGACGCTCAGCCAAATCGAGGCAGCACCTACCCGCAATGCGGTGGTGCCATGCCGACGACCCAAGAAACCAGACGGCCCGCCCGAGCCACCACCGGTGTTCTCGGGCC
>JAEZIA010000086.1 GCA_023416315.1 Actinomycetes bacterium | reverse complement strand
CGCTCTCCGAGGCCCAAGCCCGGATCATCTAGGCCGACGCGAAGACCGTCTGACCGTCCTCGTCGATGAGGTAGCGCTCGGTGCCCTCCTCGACGCGTGCCGCGTCGGCCTTCAACGAGACCGCGATCTTGTTGCTCGCGTTGCGCATCACGTCCAACGTGAGCTCGCGGGCCTGCTCGTGCGAGAAGTGTTCCCGCACACCAGAAGCCACCGCCGAACTGATCCGCGCCGGCGACCAGATCAACGCGTCGGCATAGCGCAGCGCCGCCTTGTGCGCATCGGTCAGCAGCTCCGAGGACTCGTAGTGCTCGATATCGTCGTACATCGACTCGCTGCCGCCGGCGTCCAGGGCGTTGGCTTCCCGCAGGGACTTGCACAACCGGCAGTTGTGCGCGACCGCCCCGCGCAGCCGCACCACCTCCGTGGTCACCGGGTCCAGCGATCGCAGCCTCGCCACCCCCGGCAGCAGCTGGTTGAACAGCAGGTCGGCGGCGTCGATGCCCGGATCCCACACCGGCTCGTCTGGCACCCAGTGCACCGGCAGACCGAGCACCTCCAGGCCGTTGCGCACCCGCGGCAGGAAATCGGCGAAGAACATCTGGATGACGGCCCCGAAACTCGCCGCCCCCAACGCGGTGGTCAGCGATTCGCGCTGCCGGTCGGAGATCACCGACACGTCGATGCTGAACTGCTCGGCGAACTCCGCGACCGCCTTCTCGGCGTCGGACTCCGGTGCACGCACCGGAGTCTGCGCGGGCAACGATGTCAGCGACAGCGTTTCGCCACACGTGGCGCGGATCAAGCCCACCAGCCGTTGCTGGTCGGCCGGTGACTGCACCACCAGCTGGGTCAGAACGGTGTCGAGATCGTCACTCATTCTGAGGATTATTGCGCTTGGCTGACCGACGACATGTGGAAGTCGGGGATTCTCAGGGTCGGCATCACCGCACGGGTAGCCCAGTCGCCCCACTCGCGGGGCAGCGTCTGCTCGGGCACGCCGGCCTCGGTGGCGCGGCGCAGCAGATCCAGCGGGCTCTCGTTGAACCGGAAGTTGTTGACCGCGCCGGTGACCTCGCCGTCTTCGATCAGGTAGACACCGTCACGGGTCAGCCCGGTCAGCAGCAGGGTCGTGGGGTCCACCGTGCGGATGTACCACAGCGTGGTCAGCAGCAGACCGCGTTCGGTGGCGGCCACCATGTCGGCCAGATCGGCGCTGCCGCCGGTCATCAGCAGATTGTCGGCAGGCACCGCCGGTGCGGTCCCGAACTCCTCGGCCGCCGCCCGCGGATAGGCCAGCGCGTTGATGACACCGTCGCGGATCCAGTCCACCCGGCCGATGTCGAGGCCGTTGTCGAACACCGAGATCGTCTCGGAGCCACTGCTTGCCGCGACGAACGGCGCGCACTCCAGGCCCGCCGCGAACGGGTCGGAGTACATCGTCAGCGGCAGATCGGTGAGCCTCTCCCCGACCCGGGTTCCGCCGCCGGGCGCCGACAGCGCCGTGCGGCCCTCCTCGGCACCGCGGCCGTCCATCGACCAGCCGAGGTAGATCATCATGTCGGCCACCGCCGACGGCGGCATCAGGGTTTCGTAGCGGCCGGCGGGCAGCTCGATGGTTCGGCTCGCCCAGCCCAGCCGCATCGCCAGGTCGTCGAGCAGCGCATCGGTGGGGACGTCGGCGAACCACGGGGTGCTGACCCCCGCCCACGCGCTGGCGCCGTCGCGTTTGGCGTTGATCTCCACGGTGCCGGTCGGCTGGGTGAACCGCCGCCGGATCCCGGTGGAGGTCGCCAGGAACGTCGTCTCGACGACGTGGTGGGCGTAGCCGTAGAGCCGGTCGGTACGGCCGAAGCCACCAGTCAAGGACTCCGCGACGTCGGCGAACACCGCGGCTCCGGTGTCGGGCACCGGGGTGTTCCAGTCGTCGGGGGTGCCGTTACCGGTGAGCAGCGGTGCGTTGTCTCGGGCGTCGGGCGCGGTGTGGGCGGCGTGCTCGGCGGCGGCCACCAGCACCGCGATCGCGGCCGGGTTGACGTCACTGCTGCGGACCGCACCGGTGTGCGACGAATTCCCTTTGCGCACAATAGAAATCACCGAGGTCGAGCGGGTGGTCGAGACGCCGTTGGTGGTCATCGAGTTGCCGGCCCACCGCAGCGATGCTTCGGCGCGATCGGTGACGATGACGATGGTCTCGTCGACGGTGGCGGCCTGCAACGCCAGTTCGACGACCTGCTGGGCGGGGATCATGCGTGCGCCGCCTCCTCACGTGTGTTGAGCACGTTGACACCGCGGAACAATGCCGACGGGCAGCCGTGGCTGACCGCGGCCACCTGACCCGGCTGCGCCTTACCGCAGTTGAACGCCCCGCCGAGACGCCAGGTCGACGGCCCGCCAACGGCTTCCATCGAATTCCAGAAGTCGGTGGTGGTGGCCTGATACGCGACGTCCCGCAACTGGCCGTCCAGGCGACCGTCACGAATCCGGTAGAAGCGCTGCCCGGTGAACTGGAAGTTGTAGCGCTGCATGTCGATCGACCACGACTTGTCGCCGACGATGTAGATGCCATTCTCGACCCGGGCGATCAGGTCGTCGGTGCTCAGGTCCTCGGCGCCGGGCTGCAGCGAGACGTTCGCCATCCGCTGGATCGGGACGTGGTGCGGCGAGTCGGCGTAGCTGCAGCCATTGGACCGGGCGTGGCCCAGCCGAGGCGCGAACACCCGGTCCAGTTGATAGCCGACGAAGATGCCGTCGCGCACCAGATCCCAGCTCTGGGCGGCGACGCCCTCGTCGTCGTATCCGATTGTCGCCAAGCCGTATTCGACGGTGCGATCTGCCGTCACCGTCATCACCGGCGAGCCGTAGCGCATCGTGTTCAACTTGTCCGGGGTGGCGAACGAGGTGCCCGCGTAGGCTGCCTCGTAGCCGATGGCACGGTCGTATTCGGTGGCGTGCCCGATGGATTCGTGGATGGTCAGCCACAGGTTGGTCGGGTCGATCACCAGATCGGTGGGGCCCGCCACGACGGACGGCGCCTTGGTCTTCTCCGCCAGCAGGCCGGGCAGTTCGGCGAGCTCGCCGGTCCAGTCCCAGACCTCGTCACCGGCGACGGCCTCCCAGCCGCGGGCGGTCGGCGGTGCCAGCGTGCGCATCGACTCGAAGCTGCCCGCCGCGGCGTCGACGGCCACCGCGTCCAGCTGCGGCTGCAGCCGCACCCGCTGCTGGGTGATCGACGAGCCGAACGTGTCGGCGTAGAACGTCTGCTCCTTGACGGTCATCACCATCGCCGAGACGTGGTCGACCCCGTCGGACGCCAGCAGCCGCCCGGAGTACTCCCCCAGCAGCGCGATCTTGTCGGCGGTCGGCACGGTGAACGGGTCGATGGCGTAGTTCGACACCCAGGTCACGTCGGAGTAGACGGGCTCGGCGGCAAGTTCGATGCGCTCGGCGTTCAGCGCCGCCAGGGTGGTGGCCACCTCCACCGCGCGGCGGGCGGTGTCGGCGGCGACCTCGGGTGCCAACTCGGCGTGCGAGGCGAACCCCCAGGTGCCGTCGACGATCACCCGCACCGCCAGACCGATCTCCCGGTCGGTCACGGCGCTTTGCAGCTCGCCGTCGCGCAGCTGCACCACCTCGGTGGTGACCGCGTGGATGCGCAGGTCGGCATGACTGGCGCCGGCCGCGCGGGCCGCCGACAGGGCGGCGTCGGCGAGGGCGTGGCGCGGCAGGGCCAGAAAGTCGGCGTCAACGTGGCGGGGACTCACGTGCTACACGGTAACGGGCGCCCGAGCGACCGGCTTTAATGGCCAAGGTGACGACTCGGCGTGCGCGTTCGACCCTGCTGGGGTACGCGCTGCTCGCACCCAGCCTGTTCGGGGTCGTCTGCTTCCTGCTGCTGCCCATGCTGGTGGTGGTGTGGCTGAGTCTGCACCGCTGGGATCTACTGGGTCCGATCCGCTATGTGGGGCTGAACAATTGGCGGTCGGTGCTCACCGACGCCAGCTTCGGCAACTCGCTGCTGGTGACGCTGCTGTTCATTGCGATCGTGGTGCCCGCACAGATCGTGCTGGGGTTGGTGGCGGCCGCGCTGCTGGCTCGCGAGCTGCCCGGAAGCGGCGTGTTCCGCACGGTCTACGTGCTGCCGTGGGTGTGCTCGCCACTGGCGGTGGCGGTGCTGTGGCATTGGATCCTGGCGCCGACCGACGGCGCGGTGAGCACGCTGCTGGACCGGCGCATCGAATGGCTGACCGATCCGGGGCTGGCGCTGCCCGTTGTCTCCGCGGTGACGGTGTGGACCAACGTCGGCTACGTGACCCTGTTCTTCCTGGCCGGCATCCTGGCGATCCCGCCGCAGATCCACGCCGCCGCCCGACTCGACGGCGCCACCGGCTGGCAGCGGTTCTGGCACATCACGCTGCCGATGTTGCGCCCGACGCTGTTCTTCGTCTCGGTCACCGGCATCGTCAGCGCGGCGCAGGTCTTCGACACCGTGTACGCGCTCACCGGCGGCGGGCCGGCCGGGCGCACCGACCTGGTGGCCCACCGCATCTACGCCGAGGCGTTCGGTGCCGCCGCGATCGGCCGTGCGGCGGTGATGGCGCTGGTGCTGTTCGTGATCCTGGTCGGCGCGACGATCGTCCAGCATCTCTACTTCCGCAGGCGGATCAGCTATGACCTCACGTAACGCGCTGATCTACCTCGGACTGCTGGCCGGTGCGCTGATCACCCTGGCCCCGTTCGGCCTGGGCCTGCTGACGTCGGTCACCTCCGCCGAGCAGTTCGCCACCGGCACCCCGCTGGCACTGCCCAACCCGCCGACCCTGGCCAACTACGCCGACCTCGGTGACGCCGGATTTGGCCGGGCGCTGGCGGTCACCGCGCTGATGACGGCGATGATCACCCTCGCCCAGCTGACGTTTTCGGTACTGGCGGGTTATGCGTTCGCCCGCCTGGAGTTCGCCGGCCGCGATTGGTTGTTCTGGCTGTACGTCGCCACCCTGATGGTGCCGGGCACCGTCACCGTGGTGCCGCTGTATCTGATGATGGCCGAGCTGGGTCTGCGGAACACGTTCTGGGCGTTGGTGTTGCCGTTCCTGTTCGGCTCGCCGTACGCGATCTTCCTGTTGCGTGAGTACTTTCGCGGCAT
>JAEZIA010000069.1 GCA_023416315.1 Actinomycetes bacterium | reverse complement strand
CGACCCATCTGCTGGCGATGCTCGGCGCCGACGTGGTGAAAATCGAATCCATTCAGCGGCCCGACGGGATGCGGTTCGCCGGCGGCTTCCGCGCCGACGTCGAACGGTGGTGGGAGTACAGCTGGGTGTTCCACGGGGTGAACTCCGGTAAGCGCTCGGTGACACTCGACCTCGAATCCCGCGACGGCAGAGCGCTGTTCGGCCGGATGGTCGCCGATGCCGACATGGTGATCGAGAACTTCACTCCGCGGGTGATGGAAAATTTCGGGCTGGACTACCCGGCGCTGCGCGAATTCAACGAGCAGATCATCGATGTTCGCATGCCCGGTTTCGGGCTCGACGGGCCATGGCGCGACCGGGTGGGGTTCGCGATGACGATGGAGCAGCTCGCCGGGTTGGCCTGGATCACCGGCTATCCCGACGGCCTGCCGACCGCGCCACGCGGCGCGTGTGACCCGCTGGCGGGAGTGCATGCCGCGTTTCTCACCCTCGCGGCGCTGGAGCACCGGCGCCGAACCGGGCAGGGCCAGCTGGTCGAGGTGCCGATGATCGACGTGGTGCTCAATGCCAGTGCGCTGCAGGTGATCGAGTACGACGTCGCCGGCGTGCTATTGACCCGCCGAGGCAACCGGGGCCACGAGTTCGCCGTGCAGAATGTCTACGCCTGCGCAGGGCACGACCAGTGGATCGCGGTCAGCGTGCGCCACGACGCCGATTGGCAGGCGCTCAAAGATGTTCTCGGACAACCGGAATGGGCTCATGATGTCGTCTATACCACCGACTCGGCTGAGGTCATCGACGGTCACCTGGCCTGCTGGTTGCAGAACCGGCCCCGCGATGCAGCCGTCACCGCGCTGCTTGCCGCGGGTATACCCGCCGCGCCCGTGCTTCAGCCGCCCGAGGTGATCGACAATCCGTCGCTGCGGGCGCGCGGCTTCTTCCAGACTGTGACCCACCCGCTGTGCGGGCCGCTGCCCTATCCGCGGCCGCCGGTCACCGGGCACTTCGTGACCGATGCCGCTCCCCTGTTGGGCGAGCACAACGCCGACATCTTCGCCGGAACTCTTGGTTTGACGGATCAGGAGCTGGACCGGTTGGCGGCCGAGAACGTGATCGGGTCGTGGCCGCTGGGCTTGTGAGCACCGCGGTGGATCAGTCGTCTGCCTTGTCACCTCGATACCGGCCAGAGTTCCCGTCGGTCAGCGGATCGGTCACAGCGGGTCCCGGGCCACCGGACAGGACATGCACCGCGGGCCACCGCGTCCGGTGCCGAGTTCGGACGCGGCGATGGGTAGCACCTCAATGCCCGAATCCTGCAGCCGCGCATTGGTTTCGGTGTTGCGCTCGTAGGCGACGACGACACCGGGGGCCACCGCCAGGGTGTTGTTGCCATCGTCCCACTGTTCGCGTTCTGCGGTCACCGGGTCCAGACCGGTGTCGATGACCCGCAGCGGCATCTCCATGGCGTCGGCGGCGGCCTTGACGAACGGCACCTCGTCAAGGATCTTTACCCCGTCAGGGGTGCGTTTGATGGTGAACGCTGACAGCGAGTCGCTGATCGCCGGATACATCACCAGCGCGTCGATGTCGTCCATCGTGCACACCGTGTCCAGGTGCATCTGGGCCCGCTCCTGGGCGATCGGCACCGCCAGCACGGTGTGCGCCAGGCCGTCGTCGAACAGGCTGCGCGCCAGGGCTTCCGCGCCAGCCGGGGTGGTCCGCTCCCCGACTCCGACGGCCACCACCCCTGGCGAAAGCAGAAGCACGTCACCGCCTTCCACCGGCGCGGTGTGTGATTCGTAGGCGCGCCGCACACCGAGAAAGCGCGGATGGTGGGCGTAGATCAGGTCGGTCAGCGAGGTTTCGCGAACCCGGGCAGGCAGGGCCAGCGAGGTGATCGCCACCCGGGGACCGATCCAGAACGACGAATCCCGAGTGAACAGCAGATTGGGCAGCGGCTCGATGACGAAATCACCCCCGTGGTGCATCAGCCGCACCAGGGAGGTGTCACTCGTTGCGCCGGCGGGCAGTTCGGTGAACGTCATTCCCGCGGTCAGCACGTGCGCCAGCGCGGCCGGCTCGAGGCTCCGCAGGTATGCCGAAAGCTCTTGCGCCAGCGGCAGTCCCAAACGGCGTGCATCGACGGCCGCGGCGATACCCTGCATCCTGGCCGCGCCGCTGCTCAACGCCTCGGTCAGCAGGTCGGCGAGCAGCAGCACTTCCACACCGCGTGAACGCAGCAGGTCGGCGAACGCGTCGTGCTCCTGCTGGGCGCGCGCGACCCAGGGCAGTCCGTCGAAAAGCAGTTTGTCGTTGTTGCGGGGGGTCAACCGTTGCAGCTCGGCGCCGGGACGGTGCAGGATCACGACCCGCAGCGTTCCAACCTCGGAGTTGGAGCCAAGTACGGCGGGGGTCACAAATAGCACCGTAACAACACTGGGCCAGCTCAACTATGGTCGTGATGTGACCGAGCAGGAACTGGCGCCCGGTGAGCTCGCCGCACGGGCCGGAGTGGCGATCTCGGCATTGCACTTCTACGAGCGTGAAGGATTGATCAGCAGCCGCCGAACCTCGGGCAATCAGCGCCGCTACCCTCGCGACACGCTGCGGCGAGTCGCGTTCATCCGGATGTCCCAGCGCCTCGGCATTCCGCTGGCCCGGGTTCGCGAGGCCTTGGCGTCGCTGCCGGTCGACCGGGTGCCGACCAGCCGGGACTGGGCCCGGCTGTCCGCGGGCTGGCGCGACGATCTCGACGAGCGGATCGTCCACCTGCAGCGGTTGCGCGACAACCTCGCCGACTGCATCGGCTGCGGTTGCCTGAGCCTGCGCAGTTGCGCGTTGTCGAACCCCGAGGATGTGCTCGCCGGGCAGGGACCCGGCGCGGCGAGGCTCTAGCCTCGACGCTTCAACGTCGAACAGATGTGCGATACCCTCGGGTCTGTGTCTGTGGCGGTTCAGGGCGCGCTGTTCGAGCACAGTGAGCGCCGCGAGCTCGGCGCCGGCGCGTGGATCGACATGCGCTCGGCGTGGGTCGAGGATGCCGACACGCTGTTCGACGCCCTCCTCACCGGCGTCGCCTGGCGGGCCGAACGGCGGCAGATGTACGACCGCGTCCTCGATGTGCCCCGACTGGTCAGCTTCCACGACCTGACCAGCGAGCCGGCGCCGCATCCGGTGATCACCAAGCTGCGCCGCCGCCTCAACGACATCTACGCCGGTGAACTCGGTGAACCGTTCACCAGCGCCGGCCTCTGTCTGTACCGCGACGGCACCGACAGCGTGGCCTGGCACGGCGACACGATCGGGCGCAGCAGCACCGAGGACACCATGGTGGCGATTGTCAGCCTCGGCGCGACCAGGGTGTTCGCGCTGCGACCCCGTGGCGGCGGGCAATCGCTACGCATGCCGCAGCACCACGGCGACCTGCTGGTGATGGGCGGGTCGTGCCAGCGCACCTGGGAGCACGCGGTTCCCAAGACCGCGCTGCCGAAGGGGCCGCGGATCAGCATCCAGTTCCGGCCGCGCGACGTGCGCTGAGCTCAGCCGCGAACCGCGGCGACGCCGGCGACGAGGAGATCGCGGGCCCGGCCGGTGTTGACCGGGACCACCGGCTTGCCGGGCGACACCAGCGGGTTGGCACTGACAATGACCTGATAGACCCCGAAATGGGCGGAGTAGTTGTACGTCTCGCCGGTGCGGGTCTGATTGTCGACGACGGCTTGCAGCACGCGATGCACACCCAGGGTCTCGGTGCCGTCGATCGCCGGCGCCTCGACCGATTCGACCAGGCCGCGCATGCCGGGACCGCTGAAGGTGACCTTCTTGCAGTCCGGGCCGGGTTCGCTCACCGGGACCGGCGAGTTGGTCTCGACGGCGA
Source organism: Actinomycetes bacterium (assembly GCA_023416315.1). Taxonomy (GTDB): domain Bacteria; phylum Actinomycetota; class Actinomycetes; order Mycobacteriales; family Mycobacteriaceae; genus Mycobacterium. The sequence continues at coordinate 5,074 of JAEZIA010000069.1, read as the reverse complement.
TCACGATGAAGCGATTACCGTCTCCTTCGGCCGACACCGCGGCCATGTTGCCCTCCGTGCCCTGCGGCACGAGTTGGCCGGTGGCGAATTTCTCGCAGGCGGGCGGATCGAATGTCAACCCGTCGGGCAGCTTCTGGCCGGCCAGCACCTTGGGGTCGATGCCTGTCTTCGCGACCTCGGACACCCTGAAGTCCGGTCCGAAGTTGGACTTCACCGTCGACACCTTCGCGATGTCGGCATTGGGTGCAGGTTGTTCGGCCGAACAGCCGAGGAGTCCGGCGCACAGCACTGCGACGACCGCGCCGGGTTTCACCATCGTGGCCAATGTACCCGGTCAGCTGCGCAGGGCAGCCACGGTCGCGACCAGCAGGTCGCCGACGGAACCGGAATCCAGTGGCGGGTGCGGAGATCCGGGTTCGGTGACCAGCGTGACGAAGACGACGTGGCCGTCCAGGTAGGCCTGGGCGGTGACGGCTTGGCCGTCGGTCTCGGTGCCGGATTCCACGACGGTGCGGGTGGTGACCGTCATCGCGACGGTCTCGGCGCCGTCGATGTCGGGGCCCCCGTTCAGGGTGGCGTCGCCGGTGGTGTGCGCGAACGCCATCGTCCAGGTGACGCAGTCAGCCCTGAGCGTGTCATCCGGTGCCTGCCGGTCGGGCACCGCCACGACGACGTAGACGATTCCGCCCGGCCCGGAGGCCGAGTAGCCACGGGCTCCGGGGTCGGCGGGTGCCGGGTCGGCCAGCGCCGCGCACTGCGGCGGGGTCGACGTCCAGCCGGATCCGAAGCCCCACAGGCCCGCCGCGCTCACCGGTCCGGCGACGTCGGCGATCTCGTAACCAGCCGGAAGGGCGGACCGGACGCGTTTGATGTTGGCCGGGTTGACCGGCCCCGCGGTGGGCGACGCACTCGCCGCATGTGACGTCGGCGGCGGTGCCGGACCGGGCGGTTCCGCGCACGCAGCCAGCCAGAGAGCCGCCGTCAAGCCGACGATGAGCCGCCGCACGGGGCTTTGATACCACCGATTGGCTTCGTAGCGCGCGAGCCTCGCGGCATGGGCTGTCACAGGCTGTATCTGAGCCTGTCGTTACTCGACTTCTCGCATTGACTCGGCGCATCGCCGGCCGGCGGCATCACCGACCGGTGGCGTTCTAGCGGTTGAGGCGCCAGATGTCGGTGGACAGCAGGGTCGCGAACGAACACCACAGCGGGTAGGGCGCCAGCGCCGCACCGAGCTTCGGGTCGGCGGCCGCGGACCGGCGAGCCAGATCGGCACTGCTGACGGCCAGTGCACCGGCCAGCACCGCCGACGGACCGAGCTTGTGCGCTTTGAAGAACAGCCAGCTCCAGCCGGCGTTGAGTACCAGGTTGACGCCCAGCGCACCGAGGTAGGTGCGAGCCTTGGCGTCCTCGCCGTCACCACGCAACTTGTCGATGGTCGCGGCCGACGTGATCGCGATATCGGTGTAGAGAGTTGTCCACGCGACCGGGAACACCGCACTCGGCGGGACGTAGCGGGGCTTGCGCAGGCGCGGATACCACGTGCCGACACCGCGATTGGCGAGGCTTCCGGTGACGGCGGCCACGCCGGTGGCCAATGATGTTGCGACGATCGACCTTCCCATGGCGGCAATTTACCCATGCGACACAACGGCAAACCCCCACCGCGTCCGGCGTCACATCGTCGTCAGAACCGGCTGCGGTGGCCGCCGACACCGCCGCCCTGCCGCTTGTGGCCGGTGGGCGGGCGAGCGTCCCTGGCAGGGCGGTTGCGGGGTGTGAAGCCGGCTATACCGCGTGGTTTGGCGACGGTGGGCCGAGGAGCGGGGGCGATCACCGCAGGCGCTCCGGCGGGCGGCGGTCCGCCGCCGACCCCGAACGGTCCGGCCGGTGTGGTGCCCAGCGGGCGCCCGAGGCCGGCCCTCTGCAGGCCGTCGTCCAGTCCGACTCCGATGGCCGCCAGTAGGTCGCGGACCATGGTCGCCGGATTGTTCGGGTCGCCCAGCGTCGCCCGGGTCGGATCGCCGGGGTTGACGTCGCGGTCGTAGGCCCATTCCACGATCACTCGCAACGGCGCGTCGAGGATGTCGAGGATCGGTGGGGGTACGCCTAGCCGGGCGAGCGGCATCAGCAGCGGCAACCGTGCGGTCGGCAGCAGGTAGTAGGCGGTGTCTCCGGTGGTGCCCTGGTAGATCGCCTCGGTGGCGGACACGGTGTAGTGGGGATGTAGGTAGATGATCCCGGCCAGCGCGTTGAGGTCGGCGAGTAGGTTCAGCGGCCGCCGCGGGAAGTCGGCCCACCCGTCGTACTGCCAGGCGATATCGGCGGTGCGGAATCGACAATCGGTGCCGTCGCAGCTGTCGGTGGGCGTCGCGCCGTCGAAGGTGACGCCGAGGATGGGGATGTGGAGCCCGGCGAAGCGCTCGAGGATGCCCCCGTTGGGCCGGTTCGGGTTGCCGATGAGCACGAAAGAGGCGTGTAGCGGAGCACCGTTGGCGTCGACCACCGGAGTCCAGGTGCCGTCCGCATTGCGGTACTGCGCGATCAGATTGCGCTTGGCAATGCTCGCGATTCGCGCACTCTGCGAATACCCGAACGCGACATAGTCCGAGGTGCCTGCCACGCCATCGGTGAAATAGCTTGCCTGGCACGACGCCCGGCCCTGCAGACAGTCACCCAGGTTGCCGACACCGGTGGCCACCGACCTGTCGAAAATGTCGGTGCCGTACACCGGCCAGAAGTGCTCGGGTGTGTGCACCGCGGCCAGCCGGTAGGAGGTCGGATCGGTGGCATCGGACCGCAGCGCGCCCGTCGGCGCGATGAACAGGTCGAGCGCGCCGCGAACGAATTGCCCGACGAAATCGGGAGACTCGTCAACGAGGGGATGACCGGTGCCGCCCATGATCAAGGCGGTGGTGGCGGTCAAGTGCACCGCGATCGTCATCGATGCCGCGGAACCCGACGCCGCCACGACGCCCACCAGCACCGCCAGGCACAGCAATCGCCGAACCGTGCCCATGGCGCCCCCACACGCCGAGCGCAACGCCCCTGGTGGCTTCGTCCGACCCACCGCCGCGACCACGTTGCGTCACTGCAAATACGCGACCTACGCCCATGGTGCACCCATTTATCGGATGGCGCGGCAAAAGCTTCATCACCGCTGAGAAGGGCATTAAGCTGCTCAATCGAATTTGGTTGCTCTCTGGCAACAGTGCGCCACGACAAAAGGAGAACGCGGGATGAACAAGGTGACGACGGTAGCGACGGCCGGTCTGGCCGCTGTGTCGTTGAGTTTCGCGCTCGTCGGGTGCGGTTCGGACAGCAAGGACGAGAGCGCGACGTCGACGACGACGTCGACCGAGACTACGTCGAAAGCCACTGAGACGTCGGCAAGTCCGGCGCCCGCCGCCGGCACCAACAAGACCATTCAGGATTACCTGAAGGAAAATCAGATCACCGAAAAACCGGTCAAGCGCGGCGATCCCGGTTCGCCCAATATCGATCTGGCTGTGCCGCCGGGTTGGTCGGACGCCGGGCAGCAGACGCCGGACTGGGCGTACGGCGCGATCGTCTTCGACTCCCCGCAGGACAAGAATGATCCGCCGAGCATCATCGCGATCGTCTCGAAACTGACCGGCAATGTCGATCCGCAGAAGGTTCTGGAATTCGCCCCGGGCGAGTTGCAGAACCTGCCCGGGTGGACGCCACTGGGCGACGGGGCCAACAAGAGCACGCTGAGCGGGTTCGACGCCGTTCAACTCGGTGGCAACTACACCAAGGACGGCAAGAAGCGGATCATCGCCCAGAAGACGGTGGTGATCCCCGGGCAGGACGGTCTCTACGTCCTGCAGATGAACGCCGATGCAGTGGACGGCCAGGAAGGTCCGCTGATGGATGCGACCAACGTGATCGACGAGAAGACTACAATCACTCCCTGATCGTCAATTAGATTGCCGCTGATGCACTTCCGCGGGTCATCCCCAGTTCCAGGTTGGTCCACAGGGATCTGCTGGTGACGCTGTCTTGTCGGTGGGTGGCGGTAGTCTTTCGAACATGAGTTCGACTGACGTGGGGCGCGAGGCGCTCACCGCTGCGGTCGACTCGCTGGCCGGCCTGGACTTCACCGCACTCGCGCCGCCGGAGCGGTTCGCGGTGTTGGAGTGGATCGAAACCCAGCAGCGCCGCCTTTCCGCGATCGCCCTTACCGGGGTGGGGTCGTTGGAGCAGTTCGAGGGCTGTCCGCCGGTGGGGATCGCGTTGGCGGATGTGTTGCGGGTCAGCCCGCGGGAAGCCAAGCGCCGGATTCGGGATGCCGAACAGCTGCTGCCGCGTACGACGTTGACCGGTGAGCCGTTGGAGCCGGTGCTGCCGGAAACGGCGCGGGTGTGGAACGCCGGGCAGCTCGATATTGAGCATGTGCGGGTGATTCAGAAGTTCTTCCGCGACCTGCCCGACCACATACCCCCAGCCCAGGCGGTGAAAGCCGAAAAGATCCTGGCCGACAAGGCGGCGGTGCTGCGCCCGGATCAGCTGGAACGGGTTGCCCACCGGCTCGCGTTGCATCTGAATCCCGATGGGACGTTCTCCGATGCGGATCGGGCCCGCAAGCGCGGCTTCGTGTGGTGCGGCGGCCAGGGCGTCGACGGCATGAGCGTGGGCCGGTTGATCGCCGACCCCGAACTACGCTCCGAACTCGATGCGTGGCTGGCGAAGTTCGCCGCCCCCGGCATGTGCAACCCCGCCGACGACACCCCCACCACCACACCCAGCGATGAGACGGCGGTCCGCGATACCCGCAGCTGCGCCCAGCGTCAGCACGACGCGCTCAAAGCATTGGTGCGCGGCCAGCTCGGTGATCCGAAGTTCGGGCAACACAACGGCCTACCGGTGACGGTGATCGCCACCGCGACCATCCAGGATCTACAGGCCCGGGCCGGGCAGGCGGTGACCGCCGGCGGCACCGTGTTGCCGATCCCGGATTTGATCCGGATGGCCAGTCACGCCTACTGCTACCTCGCGCTGTTCGACGGCCAAGATGGTCGGGCGTTGTGGTTGGGTCGGACCAAACGCATCG
>JAEZIA010000496.1 GCA_023416315.1 Actinomycetes bacterium | reverse complement strand
TCGCTTCACCATCGCGCACCGCCACCCGGGGTCAACGGTGGTTTCCCGATAGCCGGGAACACACCGACAGCGCGGCGGTGGCGGACCGTAGCCTCGCGACCATGGCCGAGGTGTTCGTCGTCGACCGAGTCGTTACCGCCCCCGGCTGCGCGCAAGCGTTCGTCGACGCGTATCGGTCCGGTTACGTTCCGGGGGCCCGCGCCCGCGGCATGGAACTGCGTGACGTGCTGGTGAGCCCGCCGCTGCTGTTCGACGACCGCCCCAACGTCGTGACGATCACCTGGTCACTGCCCAGCCCGCAGGCGTGGTGGCAGATGACCTGGCAGGGCCGGCCGGATCCGACGATCGCCCAGTGGTGGCGGGACGTCTCTGGTCTGATCATCGAGCGCAGCCGCAGTGTCGCCTCGCACGTCGACGATGTGGACGCGGCCGACGCGCCTGCACCGCTGGCCGCATCGACCGGCGACGAGGCGCTCGGCGTCACGCGCCTGCTCGACGTCGCCGAGCCCGACCGCGAACGGGTGCTGCACGCGGTGCGCGCGGCCGCCGAGGACAGTGGCGCACTGCGGGTCCTGGTGCAACCCACGTTGCCCGGCTCACGCAACGGCGGCGACATTCTGGTGCACTTGCGCTTTGCCGACCGAACGGCATGGGAGGGCAGCGATTTCGATGCCGCACTGGAGGATTCCGCGATCACCCGGGTCAACGGCGTCACCTACCGCGGAGCACCGGCGGCGCGTGGCAGCGGAACGGTGTATCGGACGCTGTTGCTGCGGGTACCGCCTGACGTCGACCCGCAGACCGTCGCGGCATTCGAAAGCGAGCTCGGCGCCATGCCGCGCTACGTGTCGACGATCGCGGCGTGGCAACTGAGCCGGGTGGAGGAGTCGCTCGGGGCCGGCGAGTGGACGCACGTCTTCGAGCAGGAGTTCACCGACGTCGACGGCTTGATGGGCCCGTACCTGATGCATCCGATCCACTGGTCGGTGGTCGACCGCTGGTTCGATCCCGAGACCACCGACGTGATCGTCCGCGACCGGGTGTGCCACAGCTTCTGCGACATGGCTGCGGCGGTGCTGTCTGCTCCCCCGTCGGCCCGCGGCTAGCCCACCGCCTCGGCGCGCCTAGAGCCCGGCGGGCAGGATGTTCGGGTTGGCCGTGGCCGGCGGCTCCAGCGGCGGCAGGACGCTCAGCCCGTCCAGCGAATGTACGGGAAGGCTCTGCGACCACGGGTAGTGCAAGCTGAAGGCCACCAAGCCCGTTCGCTGCTCGGCAGGCAGGTGGCACATCGCCAGCACGGTCTCGGCCAGGTATTCCACCGGCTCGGTGGGGAACGTGTCCGGTATCAGCGACGCGGCACCGGGCGTGCGCACCGCGGTCGAGGGGCCCACGCAGTTCACCGCGATGTTGGCGTCCAGCAGTTCGGCGGCCACACCCTGGGTGAACCGGTGCAGCGCGGCCTTGCACGACGCGTAGATCACGTCCCCTGCCGTCTTGTTGTAGTCCCGGTACGGCCGGACCGGGGCGACGCCGGTGACCGAACCGATGTTCACAATCCAGCCCGCACCCTGTCGACGCATATGCGGCACAGCCGCTTTCGTCAGCACGAACGGTGTCCGCAGATAGTGCTCGACGGTGCGGTCGAAGGTCTCCACCGACAGGTCCTCCACCAACCCGTAGTCGGCGAACCCGGCGTTGTTGACCACGATGTCGATGCGGCCGGTGCGTTCCACCACCGCATCGATCAATCCCGCACGCGCAGTGGGGTCTTCGAGATCGGCGGCGAGTCCGAACGCGGAGCCACCCGATTCGGTGATGAGAGCGATCGTCTCGTCGATGGTGCCGGGCAGGGCCTCGGTGACGCCCGAACGCACCGACGGCGACGGGGTGTAGGCCCTGGCCGTCACCGCGACGGTCGCGCCCTCGGCGGCCAACCGCTGCGCGATCGCGCGCCCGATGCCACGGCTGCTGCCGGTCACCAACGCCGTTTTTCCGGCCAGTTTCTGACTCATCGCAGAACGAAGTCCTCTTCGATCGGCGCGCGGTGCTGCTGCCACAGGTCGACCAGCCGGAACGGGGTCGCCACGACGACACGTCCGGACCCCGACCGGTAGTAGGTGTGGGCGTTCGGAGTGTGGCACCACACCGTGCGCTGCATGGCCTCGTCGATCCCGGCGACGTAATCGTCGAATGCCTGCTGGGTCACCTCGATCGTCGCCGCCTCGCGTAATGCCATGAGCTGCAGACATTCCACGATGTAGTGGGCGAGGATCTCCATCGAGAAGTTGGCACCGGCACCGTGGCCCGGACTGTAGTTGGGGGCCGAGGTGATGAACAGGTTCGGGAACCCCGGGACAGTCCCACCGCGGTAGGCGCGCGGGCTGTCCCCCCACACCGACGCCAGCGTCGTGCCGTCGCGGCCCCGGATGTCGACGGTCGACAGGAAGTCCAAGTGGTAACCGGTGGCGTAGATGATGACGTCGAGGTCGATCTGGCGGCCGTCGGCGGTGACGATGCCGTCGGCGTTGACCTCGGCGGGTTCGCTGGCTTCGACGTCGACATGGTCGCGGGTCAGTGCGGCGTAGTAGCCGCCCGGGTCACGGACGATGCGTTTGCCGTACGGCGCGAAGTCGGGGGTGACCTTGCGCGCCAGTTCCGTTCCCGCGCCGAAGGTTCGGTCGATGTAGTCCAGGCACATCTGCAGCAACACATCATTGGCCGGGGAGATCGACAGATGGTTCTGCGCCCACTCGGAATCCTGCAGAATCACCGGGTAGTTGTTGTCGGCCGTCCCCCAGTACGACTTGAGCCGGTGCCACATCGCATAGAACGGCAGCACCCGGCCCAGATAGCGGCGATGTTCGGGGACCTCGTCGGAGAGCCTTTTGCGCGGGGCCACCCAGTGCGGCTGACGCTGAAACACCGTGAGGTGTTCGACGTCGTTCACGCAAGCGTCGACGATCTGCACCGCGGTGCAACCCGCGCCGATCACCGCCACCCTCTTGCCGGACAGATCCACCGAGTGGTCCCATAGGGCCGAGTGAATACTGATGCCCGAGAATGTGTCTCGGCCCTCGACGTCGGGAAACCGCGGCCGGTTCAGATAGCCGGCGGCCGTGACGACCACAGTGGCGTAGTCGACGCTCTCGGTGCCGTCGGCGGCGCGCGAGCGGATCTGCCACTGCTGGCGCTGCTCGTCCCACCAGAGCGCTTCGACCTCGGTGCCGAACCGGATGTGGCGGCGCAGGTCGTGCTTGTCGGCCAGCGCCACCAGGTAGCGCTGGTATTCCGCGCCTTGGGGGTAGTAGCTCGACCAGTCCGGGTTCACTTCCCGCGACAGCGAGTAGTAGGCCGACGGGGTATCCACGCCGATGCCCGGATACGTCGTGGTCAGCCAGGTGCCGCCGACTTCTGAGTTCCGGTCGTAGATCTGGAACTGCACGCCTTCCTCGGCGGCTGCCAGCGCGACCGCAATCCCCGCGATGCCGGCCCCGATGATGGCCATCGTGGTCGTCGGCGGAATCGGTGTGGTCCTCGGCAGCGTGGGCTGCGCGGGACGGAACCCACCCTGCTCGAGCAGCAGGTCCACCTGTTCGTCGTCGACCTCGCTGCCGAGGGCGATCGGCAGCAGGGCCGCGAACAACCCGCGATCGTCGGCCGGGATCGCATCGGCAGGCCGCGGCCGGCCCAGCGCCGCCACGATCTCGTCGGCCAGCGCCGCGGCCGTCGCCGGATCGGTGCGCCCCGCACGTTCGGGCGGATCCGGAACGTGGTCGATGGCGGCGCCGTAGCGGTCGATGACCGACGCATCACCGGTCATCTGCGCCAGTACCGCGACGAGGACACCGGGATCGGCCCGCAGCAAGTGGTCCCGCAACACACCGGTGTCGACGTCGGTGCTCACCGCGACGGCAGATGGTCCCAAACTCATGGCCCGAGTATCGAAGAACCGCACGCCACCGGCGACACCGCTGTCTACTCAGCGGGAGACTCAACCGCGGCACCGGTTGCCCGGCCTAGAGTTCGGCCCATGCAGCGCGTGCACTACGAGGATGACCACCTGTCCTTCGGCGACCTGGCCAGCGACTTCGCCGCCAAGGAGATCGCACCCCACATCGAGGCCTGGGAAGACGACGGCATCGCACCCCGCGAGATCTTCGCCGCCGCCGGCGCGATCGGCCTGCTCGGGTTCGCCGCTGGAGAGGAGTTCGGCGGCCTGGGCATCAAAGACTTCCGGTACAACCAGATCCTGATCGAGCGTTGTATGGCCGCACACGCGGGCAACGTCGGCCTGAGCTTCGCGGTGCACAACGACATCTGCCTGCCGTACCTGGCCGAGATCGGCAACGACGAGCAGCGACAGCGTTGGCTGCCGGGCTTCGTGAAGGGCGAGTTGATCGCCGCGATCGGCATGACCGAACCCGGGGCAGGCTCCGATGTCGCCGCCATCCGAACCACCGGTGTCGACGCAGGCGATCACTTCGTCGTCAACGGCGCCAAGACATTCATCACCAACGGCCAGAACGCCGACCTGCTGATCACCGCGGTGCGCACCTCCCCGGACCGGCATCGGGGGTTGACGCTGATGGTGCTCGAGCGCGGGATGCCCGGCTTCGAACGGGGCCGCAACCTCGACAAGCTCGGCCTGCACTGCCAGGACACCTCCGAGCTGTCGTTCACCGACGTGGTGGTGCCGAAGGCGAACGTGCTCGGCGAGGTCGGCCGCGGCTTCGAATACCTGATGCGCAACCTGGCCCAGGAACGCATGCAGATCGCGGTCGGCAGCCTGGCACGGGCCCGCGCCGGGCTGCAGTGGACGGTCGACTACGTCCGTGAGCGCGTCGCGTTCGGCAAGCCCATCGGTGCGTTGCAGAACACCCGGTTCGCGCTGGCCGATGTCGCGACCGAGGTCACGGTCGCCGAGTCGTTCGTCGACCGGTGCGTGATCGCGCTCAACGCCGGCCAGCTGACGCCGGCCGATGCCGCGATGGCCAAACTGTGGGCGACGGAGATGGAGTTCCGGGTCCTCGACAACTGCCAGCAGTTGTTCGGGGGCTACGGGTACATGCGCGAATATCCCATCGCACGGGCAGCCATCGACGCCCGGGTCACCCGGGTCTACGGCGGCACCTCGGAAATCATGCGGGAGATCATCGGCCGCGGCCTCGACCTGGACCCGACGCGCGGGAAGCCCGCGCAGTGAGCCTCGACGATCTGGTCCGCACCGCCCGCAGCCACGGCCTCGGTGACATTCCGCGCCGTACCGCCCGCCGCTATCCGGACAAGGTGGCCATCGTCGACGGCGCGGTGACGCTGACGTTCGCCGAGTTCGACGAGCTCGTCGACCGGGCCGCGGCGGCGTTGCGTGACAACGGGTTCGGGCCCGGGGACCGGGTCGCGCTGCTGGCGCGCAACTGTTGGCAGTACGCGGTGCTCGCGTTCGCCACGGCGCGCGCGGCGGTGGTGCTGGTGCCGTTGAACTTCATGCTCACCGCCGACGAGATCGCGTACATCCTCGGCCACTGCCGCGCAACAGGTTTCATCGTGCAGACCGATCTGATCCCGGTGGCCGAGGACGCGATGCGCGGCGGCGGGCACGTCTCGACCCGGATCGCGCTTGGCACCACGGAATCACCGGTGCCGCCGGGCTGGACCGACTTTGCGCAGAGCCTGACCACGACCTCGCCGGCACCGGCGCCCGCAGTCTCAGACGACCAGGTGCTGCGGGTGATGTACACCAGTGGTACCGAGTCGCGGCCCAAGGGCGTCATGCACACCAGCCGGAGCCTGATCTGGCAGTACGTCAGTTCGATCACCGCAGGATCGATGAGCTCCGAGGACGTCGAGATCCATTCGCTACCGCTCTACCATTGCGCACAGCTGGACAACTTCCTGGCGACCGACGTCTACCTCGGCGCGACCAGCATCATCCTGCCGCGCCCCGATCCGGAGATGGTGTTGCGCACCATCGAGCGCTACCGGGTGACCAACTACTTCGCGCCGCCCACCGTGTGGATCAGCCTCCTGCGCAGCCCGGTATTCGATCAGGTCGATCTGTCGAGCCTGCGCAAGGGGTATTACGGCGCATCGGCGATGCCGACGGAGATCCTGCACGAAATCCGGCACCGACTGCCGAACCTGCAGCTGTGGAACTTCTACGGACAGACCGAGATCGCACCGCTGGCCTCAGCGCTGGGTCCCGACGACCAGGAGGCCCACGCCGGTGCCGCAGGCCGCCCGGTGCTCAACGTGGAGACCGTGATCCTCGACGAGTCCGACACCCCGGTCGCCGGTGGGACGGTCGGCGAAATCGCCCACCGGAGCCCGCATCTCATGCTCGGCTACCTCGACGATCCGGACAAGACCGCCGAGGCGTTCCGCGGCGGCTGGTTCCATTCCGGGGACCTCGGCTACTACGACGAGCACGGATTGCTCCATGTGGTGGACCGCAAGAAGGACATGATCAAGACCGGCGGCGAGAATGTGGCCAGCCGCGAGGTCGAAGAGGCGCTCTACCTGCACGCCGGTGTCGAGGAGGTCGCGGTGTTCGGGCTGCCGCACCCGGTGTGGGTGGAAGCGGTGGTGGCCGCGGTTGTTCCCCGCGCGGACGTGACGTTGACCGAGGACGAGGTGCTCGCCCACTGCCGCCAGCACCTCGCCGGGTTCAAGACGCCCAAGCAGGTGTTCTTCGTCGACTCACTGCCGAAGAACCCCAGCGGAAAACTGCTCAAACGCGATCTGCGGCTGCGCTACGCCCAGCACGCCGACCGCTGAAGATGCAGTCGGAGATCGACAACCCGCTGACGTAGCTGTTCGAGCACACCCCGACCGCATTGCGGCCGGCGGCGTAGAGACCGGCCACGGTCCCCCCGTCCCGGTGGGCGACCGCACCGGTCCGCTCATCGACGACCAGCCCGCCCAGCGTGAGGCCCGGGATCGGATAGAACATCGACGAATCGGCCGAGATGTTGATCGAGTAGAACGGCCCGTCGACCATCGGGCTACACAGTGCGGCTTCCTTGTGCGCGGGATCGCCTGTGCCACAGCGAAGTCCGGCGTTGTAGTCGTCGACGGTGCGGCGCAGACCGATCGGGTCGATTCCGTTCTTGCGGGCTATCCCCGCCAGGGTCGCGGCCTTCTTGCGCCCGACCGTGCGCAGATATACCAGCTGCAGGCGCTGGAACACCTGAGTCTGCTCGCGGATCTGGCGTCGAACCTTCCGCCATGTGGCGGCGTCGTAGATCGCCCAGCCGGTGCCGCCGAACTCGCGCATCATCACGTTGCCGTGGGTGGCACCGTAGAGATCCTCGTTGGCGATCCGCCGCCCGTCGCGGCCGACGGTGAGCCCTTCGAGGAAGGCGCTGGGCGGTGCCAGGAATCGCCACGCGGTGACATTGCCCATCTTGTCGGTCGTGCCGCCGGCCTCCAGCCCCAGCGTGATGCCGGCGCCGTCGTCACCGGGTGTGCCCAGGGGCGAGATCGTGCCGAATTGCGGGGCGTAGCGCGCCACCCAGTCGGGGTTGTAGATGAAGCCACCCGCCGCGAGGATGACCGCACCCGCGTACGCCTCACCCGCCGTCGCACTCGCGTCCCAGGTCGCGTCCGCCCGAGCGATGATGCCCTTGACCAGTCCCGGCATCCAGGTGGCGATCTTTCCGGTCGACTTCGTGAGCAGCGCGTACCTGCGGGCGTTGCGGTGGCGCAGTGACATCGCCCGGTAGCGGACGCCGACCACGCGGCCCCCGTCGTCCTTGATCAGCTCATGCACCCGAGCGAGCGGGAGAAACTCGATGCCCCTGGCTTGCGCCGCGCGCCTGAGGTTTTCGAACAGCACCTTGCCGGAACTCATCCCGGGGGCCACCACCCGATGGCCGCGCGGCACCGGATCCGCGTGCTGGACATAGGGATACGCCTTCTCGTTGCCGGAGTAGTACAGATAGAAGTCGTCGGTCGGATAGGACGTCTTGTAGGACGAGACTGGGCCGCCGCGAAATTCGACGCCCTGGGTTTTGAGCCACTCGATCAGCGCCGGGCTCTCCCGGCAGAACCGGTCGAGGGTGTCGTCGCTGACCGCATCGCCGACTTCCTGCTTCAAATAGGCCCGCA
>JAEZIA010000487.1 GCA_023416315.1 Actinomycetes bacterium | reverse complement strand
GCCGAACCCGGCAGTCCGGAGCCGTAATGCGGAATCGTCGTCGTCTCGAAATCGCCGCCGTAGGTGGCCGAGGGCAGATCGTCTTCCGGGTCGACCAGCTGGGCTGACGCCGGCCGGACCGAAGAGTCGTCGGGGCGCTGCCAGTGCGGATCGTGGCCTTGACTCGTCACGCAAGTCAGAGTAAGGGCAACTCGGGTGCAAATCGGGGATTTGAGCGGCGCTTCCAGCGGCCAATATTGCCTGAATTTCGCGCCGCCGCCGGGCCGTCGTGGCGAACATCGGCGCGATATCCGTAACCTGGCGGGCATGCAGGTACGCCGGTCGGTTCGCGCAGTGCTGGCCGGGCTCTGTGCAGCGACGGTCGTGGCCGGGTCGTCGGCGGGTTGCGCGAAGTTCAACAACGACATCTCGCAGCCGTTCACCACCGCCCCGCAACTGGCGCCGGGACCGAGCTCGCCGCCGCCTCCCCCGCCGCCGCTGCCGCCCAAGCCGTTCCCCAAGGCCTGTCCCGCCCCCGGCGTGATGCAGGGCTGCCTGGAGAGCACCAGCGGGCTGATCATGGGTCCGGACAGTAAGACCGCCCTGGTGGCCGAACGCACCACCGGTGCCGTCAAGGACGTGTCGGTGAGTGCCGAGCCGACGATCCGCACCGTCATCCCGGTCGACCCGAGCGGCGACGGCGGGCTGATGGACATCGTCCTCTCGCCGACGTACTCCCAGGACCGGCTGATGTACGCCTACATCAGCACCCCCACCGACAACCGGGTGATCCGGGTCGCCGAAGGTGACATTCCCAAGGACATCTTGACCGGGATTCCCAAGGGTGCCACCGGTAATAGCGGATCGCTGATCTTCACCAGCCCGACGACGTTGGTCGTGCAGACCGGCGATGCGGGCAACCCCGCGCTCGCGGCCGACCCGAACTCGTTGGCGGGCAAGGTGATTCGCTTGGAGCAGCCCACGACCGTGCGCCCGGCGCCGCCGACGACCGCACTGTCGGGCATGGGCCCGGCAGGCGGTATGTGCATCGACCCGACCGATAAGTCGCTCTACATCACCGATCGTTCGCCGGCCGGTGACCGGCTGCAGCGCATCTCCCCCGACGCCAAGACGTCGACGGTGTGGACGTGGCCGGATCGCCCTGGTGTCGCGGGCTGCGCGGCGTTGGACGGCACGATCCTGGTGAACCTGGTCAATGCCAAGCAGACCGTCGCGGTGCGACTGGCGAAGGGCACCGGTTCGGTGACCGGCGAGCCCGAGGTGGTGCGCCAGGACACCCACGGCCACGCCTGGGCGTTGCAGGTGGCACCGGACGGAAACATCTGGGGCGCAACGGTGAACCGCACCGCAGGTGATGCCGAGAAGCTCGACGACGTGGTGTTTCCGCTGTTCCCGCAGGGCGGCGGCTTCCCGCGCAGCAACGCCGACAACACCTGACGCGCCAACCAAACGCGTCTCCCGTCAGGGGTCGTGTGTAACCGACATCCGCAGGTGGACGGCCCTGTCAGCCGATCACGTTCTGGTAGCGTCTACCAAATATCGGGTCAGCCGAATACCGGAGTCCAGCCTTTGGAGGAGTCGTGGGGCGTTCGCGCATGACGCCGAAGGTGGGCGCCGGTAACGCCTATGACGACGGCACCCGTCGCACCGAGATCCTGCAGACGGCGGCCTCGATCATCGCAACGTCGGGCTTGCGCACCTCGCTACAGGAAATCGCCGACGCGGCAGGCATTCTTCCGGGCAGCCTGTACCACCACTTCGACTCCAAAGAAGCGATCCTCGTCGAGTTGCTCCGCCGCTATCACGAGGATCTGGACCGCATCGCCGACGAGGCGCAGGGCCGGCTCAACGATCCGGAGTTTCGGCCTGCGTTCGATCAGCTCGCCGACCTGTGCCGAGCGATCGCGCGGTGCTCGGTCACCCACCGCGCCGCGCTACAGATGTCGTTCTACGAGGGACCGAGTTCGAACCAGGAGCTGGCCGCCCTGGCAGCGCGGCGTCCCACCGCCTTGTTGCAGTCGATGCTGGAAACCCTGCGCGCCGCGCGCTGGAGCGGCTATCTGCGCTCTGACGTCGACCTCACCGTGCTGGCCGAGCGGATCGTGCAGACCATGCTGCAGATCGGTCTCGACGTCATCCGCGGTAATGCCGGGCCGGACAAGTCGGCCACCCTGCTGTGCCGAATCCTGCTCGAGGGCTTGGCCGCCGACCATCCCAGCGACGAACAACTGGACGGATCGGCGGCGTTCCGGGCCGCTGATGCCGTCGTCCGGTCGTGGACCGACGACGCCGACGCCGAGCCCGACGACAAGGCCGCCCACGTGCGGGCCATCGCGCGGGCCGAATTCGGCAAGAAGGGTTACGAAGTCACGACCGTGCGCGACATCGCCTCAGCCGCGGGAATGGGCACCGGAACTGTCTACCGGCTGATCGGCTCGAAAGATCAACTGCTGGCCGCGATCATGCAGTCCTTCGGCGAGAAGGTCGCAATGGGTTGGTCGGAGGTGCTGGCGACCGACTCCTCGAGCGTCGAGAAGCTGGACGCGCTGAGCTGGGTGAACACCAACGCGATGGATCGCTTCGCCGACGAGTTCCGGATTCAGCTGGCGTGGATGCGGCAGTCTCCCCCGGACACCCCGAATCCCGGATGGCTGTTCACCAAGCGGGTGCGGCAGATGAAAAGCCTTCTGGCTGAGGGCATCAAATCCGGCGAGATCAGCATCGACAGCCCGTCCAACGATCTGCTGGCCCGGGCGGTGATCGGTGTCGGCTGGATTCCCGAAACGATTCTGCGCGAGGTGGGTACCCGCGCCTCGCTGCTGTGCGTCCGCGACACGATGCTGCGCGGCGTCGTGGTGGAGTGAGCGCGCCCTACTGCGGGTCGAACAGCACCGGCAGTGACGTCGGCGACCGGAAGACCTGGCCGCGGATGTGCGGATCGTCCCCGTCGGGATCCATTCGCAGGTTGGGCAGCCGATCCAGGAGAAGGTTGACGGCGGTGCGCATCTCCAGGCGCGCCAGATGCATGCCGAGGCACACATGCACGCCGTACCCCCAGCCGAGGTTGCTGCGCGCCTCCCGGAACAGGTCGAAGGTGTCCGGATCCGGGAAGCGGTCCTCCTGCCGGTTGGCCGCACCCAGCATCGGCATCACCGACGCGCCGGCCGGAATCGGCACCCCACCCAGTTCGGTGTCCCGGGTGGCGACCCGAGTAATGGTCAGCAGTGGCGGATTCCACCGCACCCCTTCCTCAATGGCCTGGGGCAGCAGTGAGCGGTCGCTGCGGACAGCCTCCAGCTGAGCCGGATCCGACAGCAGCGCGAACAACAGATTCCCCAGCGACCGGTAAGTGGTCTCGACGCCGGCCGGAAGCAGCAGCCGCAGGAACGAGAAGATCTCCTCGTCGGCCAGCTTCTCGCCGTCGACCTCGGCGGCGGCCAGCAGACTGATCAGATCGTCGCGCGGCTCGGCGCGCCGCGCCTCCAGGATGGGCCGGTAGTAGTCGACCAGCGCGGCCGAGGCTGCCAGCCCCCGTTCGGGATTCATGATCCAGCTCAGCAGCGAGATCGACCAGCGCTGGAACTGCGGGTAGTCCTCTTCCGGAAGTCCCAGCAGCCCCGCGATGATCCGGCTCGGGTAGGCGAAGGTGAACTCCTTGACCAGATCCGCCTTGCCGTTCGCGGCGAACGCATCGATCAGTTCGTTACCCACCCGCGCGACGAGTTCATCCTGAAAACGCGCAAGGGCCTTCTGCGAGAACGCTTTAGACACGAGCGCCCGCAGCCGGCCGTGCACCGGTTCGTCCATCCCGAGCATCACCCGCTCACCCAGCACCGGGCCGAAGGCGGCGATCACGCCCGCCGATGAGAACGTCTCGTTGTCGCGTAGCATCTGCTGCGCTTCCTCGAAGCGGTACACGATGAAAACAGGTAGACCGGCCTCGCCGGGCATGTTGGATCCCTCGATGCGCTGGACCGGTTCTTCTCGACGCAGCCGCGCCAGCTCCGGGAACGGGTCGCGCACGTTGCCGGACACAACGTCGTCGAACGTGCCGAAGTCGTCGAGGTCGTCGAAAAGTTGTTCCATACCGCACTCCTTGAAATCGGGATTCGTTGTCAGCCAGTTGCATTCGTCGGCGCGCAGGCGCCTTCACCCGGGGGTGGCGGGCTGACCTCGGGGCGGCCGTCCGGCAGACCCTGCTGCCACGTCGACCACTTGCCGACCGAGAACGGACCCTGCGCGCCGGCCTTCTCGTAGTAACCCTGCGGGTCGTACACCTTGGCTTCCGGGTATGGCCAGGGGCAGGCCACCGAGGTGGCCGCGCCGGTGGCCTTGATCACCCAGAACCAGCCGCCGTAGGCGAAGTAGGACACGTTGATGATCGCGAACATCACCAGGAAGGTGCCCAGCACCGGCTTGCTCGGGAACAGCCGGGCCTTCGCGGCGAGTTTCTCGGCCACCGACTTCCCGGTGTCGTCGCGGTAGACCAGGATGGCCGCCGGGATCATCACGAACGTCACCGACAGCGACTCCCACAACAGCGGGAACTGGAAAGTGGTTCCCGGGAAAAGGGTTCCGAACGGGATCGCCTGCGAGTAGATGTACAACCCGGTCCGAACCAGGCTGATCTCCAGCATGGCGTCGAAGATGAAGCCGATGACCAGGACCAGCCCACCGAGGCTGATCAGCGGATGCCGGGTGACGAACGACTCCGGGCCGTACTTGGCCTGCAGCTTGCGCAGGATCCAGATGGCGGGGAAATACGGCCCGAAATAGAAGGTCACGTAGCCGAACACGATGAACGGTTCGACCGTCGGCGACATCATGATCAGGTACCAGGATTCCGGCCAGTGCATCAACGCCGGGTTGTACACCGCAAACGGTGACCAGTTCATGATCGGGTCCTGCCACACGATCAGCGTCGTGCACAGCACCATCAGCAAGACGGGGCTGCCCGGGTTCTTGCGCCAGCCCCGGATGAAGACGACGGTCAGTACCGCGACCATGATGGCGGCGCCGATCTGCGGCACCAGCTGCCAATGATCCCACGCATTCAGGAACCCGACGGGGCGCGGCCGGCCCTCGACGTCCGGGTTGGCCACGCGCGGGTCGACGTGGGTGCGCCCGACGGCGGCGAACAAGCCGAGGAACCCCAGCCAGGCCACCAGGGAGATCACCCGCCCCCAATTCGGGCCGGTGCGTTGGGGTTCGGTGGTGGCCAGTGCCGGCGAGTCCTCCTGCGTCGTCATCGATTCAGCCTTCCTCTCCGAAACGATCGACCAGGTGCGAGTTGATGCCGTCGGCATCCAACGTGCGCGCCACCAGGTAGCCGGCGCCCATCCACGCTCGACGCGTCCACTTACCAAGCGACACACGGGTTCCCGGCGCACCGGAAGCGGCGGGCATCATCTTCACCCGCTCCAGCGCCTCCTTGACTCCCCGCGGGCTGAGTGGATGGGCGTCGGCGAACGCGCGCACCAGGGTGGCCGCTACGTCATGGTTGACCACCGTTACGCAGTACTCGGGCCGGCTGCCGTCGTACCGCGCGGCATACCGGTCCAGCCACGCCTGCCCGATCGGGTTGCCTTCGTCGTACTGGTCCACACCGACCCAGCCCATGAACGCGTTCCACATGATCGGGTTCACCCAGGCGTTCTGGAAGGCCGTGGTGGTGAACCGCGGCGGATCCCAGTTGAGCGCCTCCAGCACCGGATTGACGAACACGATTCCGAAGCCGAACCCCAGATGCACGACGGCGTCGGCCTTCGCCTCGTGCAACGAGCGAACCGCGTCGTCGACGTCCTGGGCCGTCTGTGCGACCGCGGCTTCGGCGACAATGCGAATACCCTTGCGGCGGCAGGCAGTTCGAAGGTTCTTCAGGTAGCTCTCGCCAATCAGGCTCTGCTCGACCAGCACACCGATCTGACTCAGCCCTCGCTTGGCAACCAGGTCGGCGATGAAGATCGGCTCGTCGGTCATCGAGCCTTGCGGAAACGCGAACGTCCACTCGCCGAGCCAGTCGTCGGTGCCGGTCACGCTGATCGCGGGAACCTTGAAGCGCTCCTCGATGGCCTCGCGCAGCGGCACGCAGTTGTCGGTGATGTTGGGCCCGAACACCACCAGGGCGCCCTCGTCGACGAGTTCGCCGTAGGCGTCGATCACCGCTTTGACGCTGCCCTTGGGCAGCCCCTCGACTTCCTTGTAGATCATCTGTACCGGCCGGTCGATGTAGCCGTCGGCGATCGCCTCCTCGAAGACCAACTCGAAGCACCGGGTGAACGACGACAGCAGCTCCTCCGGGAAGCCCGGGGGCAGCGTGAAGTCCATCAGGTAACCGACCTTGATCGGCTCCGCGGTGCTCTCGTAGGACATTCGGGTTCCTCCGGTCGGTTTAAGGGGATGCGGCGAGGTAGACGTCGATCATCTCGGCCAAGCCGCGGCCGACGACGGCATCGTCGGTCAGCGGGCCGGCGATGGCGGCGAGCGCTGCGTCGCGCATCGACAGCCCCTCGGCGACAAGCCGACCTGCCGCGATCAGCACCCGGGTGGACGCCACCTCCCGAAGCCCGCCGGTCTCCAAACGGCGCACCGCCTGGCCGAAGCGCACCAGTTCGGCGGCGACCGCACGGTCGATGCCCGCTTCGTGGGCAACGATGCCCTCCTCGATTTCGGCTGTGGGGAAACCGAATTCGATGGCCACCATGCGCTGGCGGGTGGAGTCCTTGAGATCCTTCAGCACGCTCTGGTAGCCGGGGTTGTAGGACACCACGAGGCCGAAGCCGGGTGCGGCGGCGAGCGTCACCCCGAGCCGCTCGATGGGCAGCTGGCGCCGGTAGTCGGCGAGCGGGTGCAGGACCACCGTCGTGTCCTGACGGGCCTCGACGACCTCGTCGAGGTAACAGATCGCGCCCTCGCGCACCGCACGGGTCAACGGGCCGTCGACCCACACCGTCTCGTCCCCCCGCAGCAGGTAGCGGCCGACCAGGTCGGCGGTCGTGAGGTCGTCATGGCACGCCACGGTGATGAGCGGACGGCCGAGGTCGTGGGCCATCGCCTCGACGAACCGGGTCTTGCCGCAGCCGGTGGGCCCCTTCAGCACCAGGGCGAGCCCCTGCCGGTAGGCCGCCTTGAAGACCGTCTCCTCGTTGCCGACCGGCTGGTAGTAGGGCCGTTCTCCATCGGGGAGGTAGGCAGACCCGTTCTGGTGCTCGAGCTCGCCTGGGAGCTGTGGCATAACTGGTGTAATCCCCTTCCCCGCGTCAGTGCGGTGATTCGCAGCCTATCGCGGAACAGATGTTTGTTTCAAGCATGCTGGGTTCGCACCCGGCGCCGGACCTCAGCAGCGCGAACAGCGGATCGGAACAGCGGGCCGATCACGCCGGTGAGCTGCTCGGGACGACCGACCGCAGCATGTGCGGCGCTGCCGAAGACGCTGCGCAGCTCCGTCGAATCGACGCTCGCACCGACGGTCAGGCACACGCAGCCGGTGCCCCGCCGACGGGCTTCGGTCAGCGCCCGGCGGGCGTCGGCAGCGCCGTAGCCGCGCTCGTAGCCGTGGTCGTAGGCCAGGCCGTCCGACAGCACGACGAGCAGCCGCCGCGAGGTGCCGCCACGTTCCTCGAGCACCCGGGCGCCGTGCCGGATCGCGGCGCCGAGGCGCGAATACGCCACCGGCTGCACGCTGTTGAGCTTGCGCAACACGTAACTGTCCAGATGATCGTCCATGCGCTTGATCGGCATGATGTTGACCGCGCCGCGGCCTTGGGAGTTGTAGGCGTACAGCGCGACCCGATCGCCGAGGTCGTGTAGCGCGACGACGAGATTGGCGGCGGCAACCCGCTGTTGTTCATGCACGGTCTTGCCGACTGTGCCCGCCTCGGCGGATGACCCGGAGACGTCGAGCAGCACGAGCACGGACAGATCCCGCCTGCGGCGCAAACTGTCGAGGTAGACCGCTTCATCGGGCACCGAGCCGGCACGCACCTCGACCCGCGCGGCCACGGCGGCGTCGACGTCGATGTCGTCGCCCTGCGGTTGCCGATGTCGACGCTGCAAGCCCATTCCGAGGCGGGCCAGTGGACGCCGGAACGCGATGGCATCGTCGATGGCCGCCGATGCCGCCGGCTCGATATGCGGTTCCACCTCGCGCACCGTGCACCAGTCCGGGCGGTACCGCTTGTGGTTGACGTCCCATTCCGGATAGGTCACGCCGCCCGCTGGGATGTCGGCTCCGTCCTCGGCGCCTGTCTTGGCGGTCGATGACACGGCGCCACCGCCGCGGTTGGCCGCATTGGTGCGGTGAGTCGGCGAGTCCGCACCCGGTGGACCACCGCGGGAACTGCCGGCGCGCGTGGACGACAGCATCTTCTTGAGCCACTTTCCGATGAATCCGCCGCCGCCCACGGGACTGGTGAACAGGTCCGGTTCGCCGCCGTCGGTGGGCATCTCGCCGTCGTCGAGCTCGTCGAGTTCGGCCTTGCTGTCGCGTCGCGGCACGTGGCCGACGGTGTCGTTGTCCACTGTCTTCGGCATTCGCCCGATCACTTCGAGTAACCGTTTCGGCCGCACAACGCCGAACTGCGCAGGCGCGTGCGCGATCGGCGCCGAACCTCTTGCGATGGCCAGCGATTCCGCGGGCGAGCTGCTGACGCCCGCGACCGCGGCGTCGGCCAGCGAGGCGAGTGCCCCGGGCAGCACGCCGGCGTTGGCCACCAGCGCCCGATGTCCCTCGACGGCCAGGTATCGCGCCGCGACCCGGTCCTTTCTGTTCAATGCCCGGACGATGCCCGCCTCGAGGCTGCCGGCGGCAATGAGAGATGCCTGGACCGCGACCGCCTCGATGGTCGCGCGGTGGGGCGCGCCGGGATCGACGAAGATGCTCTGCCCGTCGGTCCACGGCGGTGAGCCCTGCTCGGCGGGTGCAACGGCGACCACCTGCCCGGCCAACGCCGACGCGATCACCGAAAGCCGAGCCAGTCGCTCATCATCGACCACCGAGCGTCACCACCTCTCGGGCTTGCGATCAATCCGTTGACCAAATATCTGTTCCACCGTAGAGTCCGGCCGCACCGCAGTCAACTGATCGGTCCGCGGCTATCCGATGACGCTAGTCCAGCGGAATCCGCACGGTCACAGTCGTTCCCGACCCTGGCGCGGACCTGACCGTCAGCGTTCCGCCGACCAGTTCAGCTCGCTCGGCCATCGACAGCATTCCGTAACCACCCGACGGCGATCCCGGTGTCGAGTCGAAACCCACCCCGTTGTCCGCCACCTCCAGCAGCGCCACTGCATCGGAGACGTTGAATCGCACGGTGGCAACCATCGCGCGCGAGTGCTTTACGACGTTCTGAAGACCTTCTTGCGCAATGCGATACAGCGCGACCTCGATGTGCTCGGGGAGCCGCTCGTCGACCAGGTCGAGCTCCAGGTCCACTTCGGGGATCGACGTGGCCAGACTCGCCAGTCCACCGGCCAGGCCGAGGTCGTCGAGCACCGGCGGACGCAGACCGCTGATCGCCGAACGCGCCTCGGCCAGTGTGAGATCCACCAGATCGCGGGCCTTTTCCAGCTGCTCGGCCGCCGAAGTCTGGTCAGCATCATCGACGGCGCGCGCGGCGGCATCCAGCCGATAGGTAAGCCCGACCAGCCGCTGCGAGATGCCGTCGTGGATGTCACCGGCCAGCCGGCGGCGTTCACTTTCCTGGGCCGCGATCACCTGCTCGGCGAAGTTCTCGTGCGCGCGTTCCCGCGCGGACAACTGCCGGTGCAACCGGGCCTGATGCAGGGCGCCGGCGATGAGACGACCGATCACCAGCAGGAGTTCGATATCGCGGGGGGTGAAATCGCGCCGCTCGATGGTGTGCACGTTGAGTACACCCACCAGCCCGCCCGGCTCGGTCTCCATCGGCACCGAGGCCATCGACGCGAAGTCCTTGCCGCGCAACGCCGCGATCGGCATGTACCGCGGGTCGGCCTCCTTGTCGCTGACGATCACGACGGGCTCGCGGTGACTGGCCACCCAGCCGGACACTCCGGATCCCAGTGGCATCCGGATGAGACCCACCTGCTCGTCGAACGGTGGCGTCGCACCGGCCAGCGTCAGCGACTGGTCGGTGTCGTCGAGCACGTGGACGAAGCAGACATCGGATGCCGTTGCGGCGGTGATCATCCGGGCCACCGCTGCGGCCATCGGTTCGACGCCCGGGCCGCTCGACGTCGCGGCGATGATGTCCAGCAGCAGAGCCACTTCCCGGTCGGCGTCGACCAGACCGTGGACGGCGTGCGGGCTGACACCACTGGAGCGACTCATCGGAAGATGCCTTCCCGCAACGCGGTTGCCGCGGCGCTGGTCCGGTCACTGACGCCCAGCTTGCGATAGATCGAACTCAGGTGGGATTTGACCGTCTCTTCGCCGATCACCAGCTTGGCGGCGATCCCGCGATTCGACAGGCCGGTGACCACCAACGACAGGATCTCGCTTTCGCGCTGAGTGAGCCCCTGCCGAGCGCCGGGCCAGAACTGGTCGCTCTGCAACCGCGCCGCGGTCTCCGCCGCCCGCGCGGCCAGTCCGGCGTCGATGGCCGTCGAGCCGGCATGCACACCCTCGAGTTGGCGGACCAGTTCGTCGCTGCTGATGCCTTTGAGCAGATAGCCCGACGCGCCGACCCGCATGGCCTGGAAGAGATACTGCTCGTCGTCGTAGACCGACAGCAGGATGACTTTGCGGCCGGGGTCACGTTCGCGGATGTCCCGGCACAGGTCGAGGCCGCTGGCGCCCTGCATGCGCACATCGCACAGCACGATGTCGGGGTTCAGTTCGAAGATCACCGCCATCGCCTTCTCGGCCCCGATCGCCTCGCCCACCACTTCGACGCGGTCCGCGAACGGCGCGAGCATCGCCTTCAGCCCCTCGATGACCATCTCGTGGTCGTCGACCAGCACCACCCGCACCGTCATGGGGTTCACCGTAGTGGGGCAACCACCCCCGCCGGACGACAATTGCGATCGACAGGTGTCAAATCAGCGGAAACACCACGGCCACAGCTGATTACGTACCGAATTCAGCAACTCCGCACCCCGTGTTGCCGGGGTGATCAGGGTGCGGGTTCCACCCCTCCCTCCCCCAGTCGGGGGATGCTTGCATCACATCGACGGGGCGATACTTCGTCCGTGGCCACGATGCTTTTGGACACGATCAGCCGAAGTCGGTCCTTCTGGTGGGATCGGGCGCGGTGCGCCCACGACGACGTCCCGGATCTCGAGGCCGTCATTTTCGACTTCGACGCGCCACTGGCCGCCACCGAACACGACGCCCATATGTTCCGCGATCTGATCTGGAGCCTGCACTGCGGAGACATCCGGGTGGGCGTCACCGCAGCCGGCCCCCGCACCCGGATCGAGCCGCTGGTCCGTGAGTTGATCGGCGACGGCGTCGTCGAGGTGCTGATCACCGCCGACGACGTCGTGCGGCCCAAGCCTGACCCGGAGGTCTACCACCGGGCGCTGTACGAACTCGGGGTCCGCCCGGAGGCCGCGATGGCCGTCGAGCACTCCCCGGCCGGGTTCCACACCGCATGCTCGGCGGGGTTGGCGACGATCGTCGTCACCACCCTGGGCATCCGCAACCGGGATTTCGCCGGCGCGGCCGCGGTGCTGGATCGGTACGACAGTGCCGAACCGCTCTCGGCAGGCCGCTGCCGCCGACTGCACGAGCAGTGGTGGATCAACCGCTCGCGGATGAGCGCGTGATTAGGCCTGGCCGCACGCGGCCATGACCAACTCGCGCACCCGCGCCGCGTCGGCCTGACCCTTCGTCGCCTTCATCACCGCGCCGACGATCGCACCAGCGGCCTGCACCTTGCCGCCGCGAATCTTCTCGGCGATGTCGGGGTTGGCGGCCAGCGCCTCATCGACGGCGGTCTGGATCAGTGAGTCGTCGCGCACCAGCGCCAGGCCTCGGTCGGCCATCACCTGCTCGGGTTCGCCCTCACCGGCCAGCACCCCCTCGACGACCTGACGGGCCAGCTTGTTCGACAACTTGCCCTCGTCAACCAGCGCGACGACCTTGGCGACCTGGGCCGGGGTGATCGGCAGATCGGACACTGCCACCCCGCTTTCATTGGCCTTCTGCACCAGGAAGTTTCCCCACCAGGCCCGCGCCTGCTCGCTGCTGGCGCCGGCCTCGACGGTGGCAGCCACCAACTCGACCGCGCCGGCGTTGACCAGGTCACGCATCACCTCGTCGGAGACACCCCACTCCTGTTGGATTCGCTTGCGCGACAACCACGGAAGCTCCGGGATCGTCGCGCGTAGCCGCGCTACCAGTTCGTCGCTCGGGGCGACCGGCTCCAGATCGGGCTCCGGGAAGTACCGATAGTCCTCGGCGGTCTCCTTGTCGCGGCCGGGTGAGGTGAAGCCCGCCTCGTCGAAGTGCCGGGTTTCCTGGTGGATCTTGCCACCGTCGACGAGAATGGCTGCCTGGCGGCGCATTTCGTAACGCACCGCGACCTCGACGCTCTTGAGCGAGTTGACGTTCTTGGTCTCGGTGCGGGTGCCGAACTCCTGTTGGCCGATCGGGCGCAACGACACGTTGGCGTCGCAGCGCAGCGAGCCCTGGTCCATCCGCACGTCGGAGACACCCAGCGCGCGCA
>JAEZIA010000464.1 GCA_023416315.1 Actinomycetes bacterium | reverse complement strand
GTGTGGTGCGGCGGCCAGGGCGTCGACGGCATGAGCGTGGGCCGGTTGATCGCCGACCCCGAACTACGCTGCGAACTCGATGCGTGGCTGGCGAAGTTCGCCGCCCCCGGCATGTGCAACCCCGCCGACGACACCCCCCCCACCACACCCAGCGATGAGACGGCGGTCCGCGATACCCGCAGCTGCGCCCAGCGTCAGCACGACGCGCTCAAAGCATTGGTGCGCGGCCAGCTCGGCGATCCGAAGTTCGGGCAGCACAACGGCTTACCGGTGACCGTGATCGCCACCGCGACCATCCAGGATCTGCAGGCCCAGGCCGGGCAGGCGGTGACCGCCGGCGGCACCGTGTTGCCGATCCCGGATTTGATCCGGATGGCCAGCCACGCCTACTGCTACCTCGCGCTGTTCGACGGAGTCAACGGTCGGGCGTTGTGGTTGGGGCGCACCAAACGCATCGCCACCGCCGACCAGCGAATCATCCTGCACGCCAAAGACCGTGGCTGTACCCGGCCCGGTTGTGACGCACCCGGCTACCACAGCGGGGTGCACCACGCGGCCAAGGATTGGAAACACGGCGGCACCACCGACATCAACGGCCTCACCCTGGCCTTCCCACCCGATAACCAACTCGTCGAAACCGGCGGCTGGAGCACCCGCATCCTGCCCGACGGCACCACCCAATGGATTCCCCCACCAGATCTGCCGATGCTGCACGGCGGCGTCAACCCCTACCACCACCCGGAGCGACTATTGGGCAGCGACGGCGACCCACCGCCCGATGGCGCGGACGACGCGGCCTAGTGCGGGTTACGCGGCCAGAACTCCCTTGGCGCGCAGGATCGGAAGCACACCCTCGGCGAACCAGTACGCCTCTTCCAGGTGCGGGTAGCCGGACAGGATGAACTCGTCGAAGCCGACGGAGTGGTACTCCCAGATCAGGTTGGCGACTTCTTCGTGGCTGCCGACCAGCGCGGTGCCGGCGCCACCGCGAACCAGGCCGACGCCGGCCCACAGGTTCGGGTAGATCTCCAGCTTGTCGATGCGCCCACCGTGCAGCGCGGTCATCCTGCGCTGCCCCTCGGACTCCGAGTTGGCGTGCAGCCTGGTCGCCTCTTCGATCTGCTCCGGGCTCAGCTCGTTCACCAGTTCCTCGGCCACCGCCCACGCCGCGGCGGAGGTGTCGCGGGTAATCGTGTGCAGCCGGATCCCGAAGCGCAGAGTGCGGCCGCGCTCCTGCGCCAGTTTGCGCACCGCGTCGATCTTGGCCTTCGCCGCCAGCGGCGGCTCGCCCCAGGTGAGGTACACATCGACGTGTTCGGCGGCAATCGGCAGCGCCGCAGCCGACGAGCCGCCGAAGTAGAACTCCGGCAACGGATTCGGCGGCGCCGAGACCCGGCCATCGCGAATCTTGTAGTAGTCGCCGTCGAAATCGTAGGACTCCTGGCCCCACACCGACTTCACGATCTGCAGGAACTCGCCGGTGCGCGCATACCGCTGGTCGTGGTCGAGCCAGTCACCGAACCGCTGCTGCTCGACGTCGTCGCCGCCGCTGACCACATTGAGCAACAGCCGACCATCGGAAAACCGCTGCAGCGTCGCCGCCTGCTGGGCCGCCAGCGTCGGCGGCACCAGGCCCGGCCGGAAGGCCACCAGGAACTTCAGCCGCTCGGTCTCGGCCAGCAGCGCCGATGCGGTCAACCATGCGTCCTCGCACCAGGTTCCGGTCGGGGTCAGCACACCCTCGAAGCCGAGCCGGTCCGCGGCCCTGGCCACCTCGGCCAGATACCGCCGCGTCGGCGGACGGTATCCGTCGGGAACGATGTGGTGCGACGACGCATGCGAGGCCCCGACGATCGACCGGCTGTCGCCGTTGGTGGGCAGGAACCAGAAAAACTTCGCAGGCAACGACGCACTCCTTAGGAAATATAAATTTCGCGCCCATCGACCCTAGGGACCACCGGCCGACTGGTTAAGGGTTTGATTCGCGGTGACCAAAAGACGGTCAGCCCAGGCGGGTGTCGCCGTTGACCAGAATCGCCGTCACCGGTACTCCGTTGACCGTCGAACGCCAGGTCCCGAACTCCAGCGGTGGCGCGGCCTGCAGCTGCCGGGCCAGGCGGCGCTGCCGGACCTGGTCGCGGAACTTCTGCTCGTTGGCCTGCACGAGGTCGGCGGTATCGGAGTCGTTGGACTTCTTGAACTGCACACCAGTGATGGTGTTGTCCGGCCGAACCACCCAGGAGGCCCGCACACCGTTCGCCTCGGCGGTGTACATGCCCGACGGTGCGGGCACCGAGGCCGCGCTGAACGTGTAGCTCACGTCGTTCATCGTCAGCTGCCCGACGACGTCGGTGCCATTGAACGAGGCCTTCAGCGTGTCCTGGTAGCGCGAGGTGATATCCAGCGACCCGTCCTTCTGATTGCCGAAGAACCAGGCCTCGTCGGTGCTGCCGTCGCAGGCATAGGCGGCGATCTTGTCGCCCTCCACCGCCACGCCGATCGTCATGGTCTTGCCGCCGGCCATCGGCATGTCGGCGATGTAGTGCGCCGAGTTCGGGAAGTTCGTCGCCGCGGCGGGGCTAGACGACGGTGTCGGGGACTGCGCGGTCGTGGACGAGCCGCCGGAGCAGGCGGTCGCGGTACCCAGGGCGACGACCGCCACGACGCCGGCCAGCAGGGTGCGGAGGTGTTTTTTCATGTCCTCAGCATCGAGCACCGCATCGGCGCGCACGTGGAGAATGCGTGGAGATTCGGTGGAGATCGACCGGTCAGGAGGCGAGGAAGCGTTGCACTTCGTCGCAGAACACCCGCCACGCCGGCTCCGTCGCGGTCAGCAGGTGATTATTGCTTGCCAGCGCGATCAGCGCAGAGCCGTCGATCAGCTCGGAAAGTTCCTCCGCGCAGCTCATCGGCACCCGGTGATCGTCGCGGGCATGCATGATCAGCGTCGGACAGCGCACCTGCTGTGCGGACTCGCGGACGTCGATCGCAGCGAATTGGGCAAGGAACCGCACCGCGTTCTCGGGGGACGTCGTGCGCCGCTGCAACTGGTCGAAAGCCGCCCAATCCGAACGACTCCCGTCGGGTAAGAACTGGGCGGCGAACA
Source organism: Actinomycetes bacterium (assembly GCA_023416315.1). Classification (GTDB taxonomy): domain Bacteria; phylum Actinomycetota; class Actinomycetes; order Mycobacteriales; family Mycobacteriaceae; genus Mycobacterium. Next base: position 3,545 of record JAEZIA010000464.1, on the reverse strand, counting down.
CCTGACGGAACGCGGGATCGTCGCGGCCCCAACCGACCCGGGCCAAGTCCAGGTCCAACGCCGCCGCGCGCTGTTCCTCCGCGCCGACCGCGCGCACACCCCGCCCGCGCGCATACGCGCTACACAGCAGCAGATGGCTCACCCGCTCCGGATGCCGGGCCGCGTACTCGATCGCCACCGCGCCACCTTGCGACACACCTAATAGTGGAAAGCGTTGCAGCCCATTGGCATCCACTACCGTCTCCAGGTCGGCCACCCAGTCCGCAAAGGTGAACTCCCCGACCTCCCAGTCCGAAAGTCCGCAGCCGCGTTCGTCATACCGGATGAGCGTGTGGTCTTGCGACAGGTCGCTGACCCAATGCCGCCACACCGGGCTCTCGATGTCGTAGGCCAGGTGGGTCATCCAGTTGGCGGCCCGAACCAGCGGCGGGCCCGACCCGGCTGTCGCGTACGCCAGTCGCACTCCGTCGCCCGCACGACAGAATGAGATGTGCTGCGGCGGCGCGGCGATCTCGGGTACCGCGGAAGCTGCGATCGTGCCGACGAACCGATAGCCGCGACCGCGAACGGTGCGAATGTAGCGCTGGGATTCGCCGTCGTCGCCCAATGCCCGCCTGGCCGCCTTGATCCGACTGGTCAGCGCCGCCTCACCGACGAACTTGCCGCCCCACACCGAGTCGAACAGTTCCTCCTTTGTCACCACCCGCTCATGGTTGGCGACCAGAAACGTCATGACGTCGAACACTTGCGGTTCGACCCGGATCACCGCTTCGCCCGACCGCAATTCGTAGTTGCGGGTGTCCAGGACGAAGTCGCCGAAGCGCCACACGCCCGCAGCGGCGGACGCCGAAGGAGCCGACTCCGGCAGCACGAACGAATTTTAGCTGCGAATTCGCTGTGAGACGACCCGAGTCACCGGCGGATCAGGACGCCGGACTCCTCGATCGACTCCAGCAGCAGGGTCTTGTAGCCGTACTCGTCGAACAGCACGGTGATCCGGTCGTCTTCGGCGCCCATCACCACCCCGGACCCCCATTCCCGGTGAACGACGGGCGTCTGCATCGCCCACCGGTCGGTGGCCGGCGGCTCGCCATCGACCAGCCCGTCCGCACAGTTGTCACAGTTGCCGCACGGTTCGGCCAACGCTTCGCCGAAGTAGTTGAGCAGGAATTGGCGCCGGCATTCTCGCGTCTCGGCATAGCCGCGCATCATGTCGACCCGGCTGCGGTCGATGCGTTCCTTACGCTCCACGATCTCGACGACGCGGTCCACCGCCTCGGCGACACCGGTGCTGGTGCACCGGGTGAAACCTTCCCGCGTCGCGGCGGCCAGCCCGGCCTCCTCGAACAGGTTCACCGCGTTGGTCACCCTCGGCCCTCGTACCCCGAGCTCCGTGCGTAGGTCGGCCAATCGCTTGGGCGCCTTGCGATCCAACGCCCCGTACACCCGGGCGAGCAGTTCCTCCTCGGGACGGTTCGTGGTGAAGAAGCGCGCCAGACCGAGATCTTCGGGTCGATAGAACAGCACCGCCGCTGCCGGTTCACCGTCGCGCCCAGCCCGCCCGATCTGCTGGTAGTAGCTGTCCATCGACTCCGGGATGGAAGCGTGCACGACGCTACGCACGTCGGCTTTGTCGATGCCCATCCCGAACGCCGACGTCGCGACCACGATGTCGACCCCGTCCTCGGCGCGGAACAGCCGGTGCACCTCGTCGCGTTGGGTGCGCGACAGCCCGGCGTGATAGGCCCGCGCCCGGATACCGGATGAATTGATCTGCGCGGCATAGGTTTCGGCGTCCTTGCGGGTCGCGGTGTAGAGCAGCGCGGGGCGGGCGACCTCGAGCATTCTGGTCAGCACCGCAGCGCGCTTGTCGTCATCCTCGACGTGGTGCGAGACCTCGAGAGCGATGTTGGGCCGGTCGAATCCGCTGGCGATGACCAGCGGGTCGCGCAGCCGCAGATGCTCGACGATCTCGCGGCGCACCACCGGCGACGCGGTCGCCGTCAGCGCGACGACCGGCGGGTCGCCGAATCGTTCGATGCTGTCCGCGATCCGCAGATAGCTCGGCCGAAAGTCGTGGCCCCACGCCGATACGCAGTGCGCCTCGTCGACGACCACCAGCGAGATGTCCATCTCGGCCAGTGCGTCGACGACGTCATCGTTGGTCAACTGTTCGGGGGCGAGGAACACGTACTCGGCCTCGTTCTCGCGGACTGCGCGCCAGTTGCGCGCGATGTCGTCACGGTCCAGTTGCGAGTTGATGGCCACCGCATCCGGGGCGTTGGTGGCCGCCAGCCCGGTGATCTGGTCGCGTTGCAGGGCGATCAGCGGTGACACCACCAGCGTCGCACCGTCGATCAGCACCGCGGGCACCTGGTAGATCGCCGACTTGCCGGAACCGGTCGCCATCACCGCCAACACGTCACGGCCGGCGAGCACCGCCTCCATCGCCTCGAGTTGGGCAGGCCGCAACTGCGACCAGCCGAACACCTCGTTGGCCGCCCGCTGCAGTTCCGTCCGCCGACTCATCCGGTGCCAGTTACCCCGGCCGGCACCCTGCCAATCGGGATTCAGCGCCAGCCGTCGGCGGCCTTCGCGGCCCGAACCAGCGCGTCGCACAGTTCCCGCAACTCCTCGGCCGCCGCACCCTCGTCGACCGCGATGGCGACGTCCTCGGCCGCACACCGCACCTGAAAGACTCGGTCCGCCAATTCGGCGGCCTCATCGGCGGAGAGCACCACCGCGTTCTCCGGGATCGCACTGCCCTTGACCAACGCCCGCTGCTCATAGGCCCGCTGACGGCACGACTGCCGGCAATACTGTCTGCGCCGGCCCATTCCGGCATCGGCCACCTCACGTCCACACCACCGACACGGCTGGGAGCGGGAACGACGCGTCACGCCTTGTGACTGTAGACGGATAGTCCTGGTGATCCCGGTATCATGGATGGTCGAGTCGGGAACCGCAGCGAGTGATCCTGCGTTGACTACCTGGACTTCCTAGGGCCTCGGCCCTGCATAGAGCGTATGAGGAGAGATGACGATGGCTGATCGTGTTTTGAGAGGCAGCCGCCTCGGAGCCGTGAGCTACGAGACGGACCGCAACCACGACCTGGCGCCGCGTCAGATCGCGCGGTACCGCACCGAGAACGGTGAGGAATTCGAGGTTCCGTTCGCCGACGACGCCGAGATCCCCGGCACCTGGCCCTGCAAGAACGGCCTCGAGGGCACCCTCATCGACGGTGACCTGCCCGAGCCGAAGAAGGTCAAGCCGCCGCGTACGCACTGGGACATGCTGCTGGAGCGGCGCTCGATCGCCGAGCTGGAGGACATCCTCGCCGAGCGGCTCCAGGAGGTCCGGACCCGCCGCGGTCGTGCCTGACCGTCCGTAACGCGCCGAAACGCCCCCGGGATCACCCGGGGGCGTTTCCTTTGCCCGGACCGTGCAGGGCCGGCCGCCACTTCGGGGAGGTCGCCTGATCCGCGTGCCAGATCGATGTCGGCCCGCCATTTCGGGGAGGTAGCGGTAACGCGCGTGCCTTGATG
>JAEZIA010000461.1 GCA_023416315.1 Actinomycetes bacterium | reverse complement strand
CCCTTTTTCCCTTGCGTGCACGAGCACGCATGTCCCACAGATACATTCGATATCCCAGAAGCCACACGTCGCGGGGAATGACGCGGTCCGCTACCCGCACCACCGCTACCGGCGAGCGCCCCGGCGTTGCCGCCGTTTCCACCGGCACCGCCGGCGATGCCCTTGCCGCCGTTGCCACCGCCGCCACCGAACAGCGCACCGCTTGCGGAGCTGCCCGCGATCAGGCCACCGTTGCCGCCGTTTCCGCCCGCGCCACCATTGATGTTGGCGCTCAACGCATCTCCGCCGTTGCCGCCGTTGCCATAGAGGCCTGCGCTGCCGCCGTTACCGCCGTTGAAGCCGTTGCCGCCGTTGCCCATCAGAAGACCGCCGCGGCCGCCGTTGCAGGACGCCGAGGCGCATTGGGCGTCGGCGGCGCTGTAGCTGTAGCCGTTGCCGATGAGTAGTCCGCCGTTGGGGTGTTCGGCGGTGCCATTGCCGATGAACTGCGAGACGAAGTCGCCTGCCGCGTTCGCGGCGGCGGATGGCGTCGCGGTCTTGGCGCCGCCGCCACCGGGCGTAGGTGTCGCCCACCAGAGCGTCGACTCGGTCGAGGTCAGCTTGTACGCCGGTGGCGCCGCGGGGGTGGGGGCGTCGGTCATGGCGAACAGGACACCCGCGCCCACCATCGCCGCACCGGCGACGCCCGTCGTGACGAAGGCAGGCGCCGCCATCCGGGGCGATTTCCTACGGTGTTTGGACAAGGTCGAATCCCTTCGAAGAAGACGTGAAGTCCGGCAAATGGGCCGAGTGGTCACTGCCAGGGAAATCCAAGGAGACAACCCTTACCTCGGACTGGACCTCACTCGGCGTACTGCCGAACTTCGCGCAAACGCGAGTTGAACTCGACCTGTCAAGGCCGTCGTTGCGATTACTTGCAGAGTTCGGCGATCCGGCTGTTCGCCGCTTCCGCGTTGGCCAGCCGCTCGGCCTGCTTCGGCTCGCTATTGGGCACCCCGGCCAACGCGTTCATCGAAATGTCTTGCAGGCCGGTCGCGAAGCTGCGGATCGCGTCGGCCAGGTCAGCCGGCGTCGCGGGGCTGAGGTGGGCGAGCAGGTAGGTCGCGCCACCCGACATCGCCAGCCGCGCATTGGCGGCCACGCCCTGTACTTCGGTGCCGGGGGCGGCGTGCGTTTGCAGCGATACCGCCGAGCTCACCGTGCGATAGGCCTCGCAGGCGCTGGTTTTTTCCTCGCCGCTTTGCGGCTTGGCGGCGGCGGTCGCGGCGCTCGGTGGGCTCTGCTCGCTCTGCGGCACCGGGCGCAGCACGGCCCACCCGGACAGGCCCGCGGCGACCAGCGCGACGACCAACGCGGCGGGACCAACCCAGCCGGCCGACGATCGCGGACCGCGGTGCGAGGTCAACGTCGTGCTGTTGTCGTCCCCGCTGCGTTCCGGCATGACCCCGATCCTAATCACGGCTGCCGGCAAAGCGGCGCGGCGTAGTCTTGCTGGAGAGACAGGGGGTGTGGCGATGGCGATGCGCTGGAGCCGATGGATCTCGGCCGTGGCCGCCGGCGGGCTCGCGGTCGGGATCGTCGCCGGGGCTCCCGCGACGTCCACGCGGGAGTGCCCGCCCGGGCACGTCCTCAACCCCTACACCGGGCAGTGCTACCTCGAGGGCAGCGCGCCCACCATCAATGGCGTGCCTTGCGTGGCGAGCAATCTCGGTCTGTGCCAATCGTTTCAGCAGAACCAGCAGCCGCCGCGCAGACCGTAGACCGCGATCGGTTAACCGCGGGTGAGCATCTTCGTCAGCAAGCGCTGCACCCAGTTCGGCGACACCTGCGACAGCGCAGCCAACACCGCGGTTTGCCGCCCGACCGGATAGTGCACCTTGGCCAGTCGCCCGCGGCGGTGCGTGGCCGAGTAGACCGCTGCGGCCACGTCGGCGGGTTCGAGGTTGACGCCCAGCGACTTGGTGCTGCCGGTCTCGACGCCCTGGGTCATCGCCGTCTTGACGAATAGCGGCCACATGGCCAGCACCCGGATCCCGTGCGGTCGCCATTCGAGTTCCAGCGCCTCGGTCAGCGCGCGCAGCGCGAATTTGGTCGCCGAGTAGGTCGCGAGTTCGGGCTGGCCGTACAGCGCCGAGGCTGAGCACATGTTGACCACTTGAGCGCCTGTGGTGTCGCGCAGATAGGGGAAGGCGGTATGCAACCCGGCCAGCGCGCCGTAGACGTTGATGTCCACCATCTGGCGGTGGGCGCGAAGGGGGACATCTACGAAGGCGCCCGTGGTCAGCACCCCGGCATTGTTCACCAGGACGTCGAGTCTCCCAGTGTCAGAGGTGAATTCGCGCAACCTCGCGGACCACTGGTCGGCGTCGGTGACATCGAGTTCACCGATCGCAACCTCACCGCCGAGCGCGACGATCTCGTCGCGCAGCGCGGTCAGCCCGTCGACGTCGATGTCGTAGGCACCCACCCGGTAGCCGTGCCGGGCGAAGGTCAGTGCGGTCGCCCGACCGATACCGGCAGCTGCTCCGGTGATGAAGACGTTGGGTCTGCTCACGTCACACGACCTTCAGATGCGGGGTGTGCACCTCTGGCTCCGAGGCGATGCGATCGCTGGCCGCGGCCATTGCGGTGTCGACGCGCACGGCTGCGGTCTGACAGGCCGCGGTGGCTCTGCGGCCGAGTCCGTCAAGGTCGTCGGCGGCATTGCGCAGGTACGCGGTCAGCGTGATGCGTAGCCGATCACCGATCCGGGCCAGCCGATTGCGGAACCGGTCATCGACGGTGACGGTGACGTAGGGCAGTTCGAGCTTGAGCATGTGCGCCTCCAGAGCCGTTGTCGTCGAATGTAGACGCTCGGCTCAGGTTGCACAGACGCACACGGCGGTCGGCCCGCGGACGGCGTAGTTCGTGCCGTAATCGACGGGGGAGTCAACAGCCCAGTTCGGCAATGCATCGAGCAGCTCGTCGAGAAAGACCTGCGCCTCCAGCCGGGCGAGGTTCATGCCGAGGCAGCTGTGCAGCCCGAACGCGAACCCGAGGTGCGACAACTTCGGGCGTGACACGTCGAACTCGTCGGCGCGCTCCCACCGGCGGGGATCGCGGTTGGCCGCACCCAGCAGGAGTGTGATGCGGGCGCCGGCCGGGATCGCGACACCGGCCACCGTCGCGTCGTCGGTGGTCACGTCACGGAACACCGAATGCGTGATCGTCTCGTAGCGGTGGACTTCTTCGACCGCCGCGGCAATCAGCGACCGGTCGGCCTCGACGGCGCGCCGCTGGTCGGGATGTTCGGCCAGCGTGAGGACGATCTGGGCGAGCAGTTTGGCGGTGGTCTCGTTGCCGGCAAACACCAGCTGGGTGTTGCTGGCGACCACTTCCTGTTCGGTCATGTACTCGCGCGCATAGGAGTGCCGCACCATCGTCGCGATCAGGCCCGGTTCATCGGCGGCGGAGTCGCGCAGCCGGGTGATCTCGGCGCGCAGGTAGGCGTTGAGCTCCGCGGTCGCCCGTCGTCCCGCCGCGATCAGCGCCTCGCCGCGTTCGCCGGGGTTGGTGTATCCCTCGGTCGAGGCGCCCATGGCGTCGCTCCACGCCGAGAACTGGTCCACCATGTCCGCGGAGATGCCCAGCATTCGGGCGATTACTTCGGTGGGAATGCCACGGGTCAGCTCCGAGACGATCTCGACTGTCTCCCCGGCGCGCAGCCGCGCCGCCACCGGCTCGAGCCGGCGGCGGATGATGTCGGCGATCATCGGCCGCAGGGCGGCCAGGTCTTTCGTCCGGAAGTCGTGCGACCAGATCGCCCGGATCCGGTCATGGTGCGCGCCGTCGTAGAACTCCATCGTCGGGCCGCCGAACACCCCGGCCTGCTCGGCTTGCCCGTTCTCCGACCCGAACCTCTCGGTCGTGGTCAGGATCATCTTGGCCGGCGCGAAATCGCTGACCATCCAGCGGTTCACCCGTTCGTTGAACACCACTCCACCGCGGGCCCGGATCTCGGCATAGCGTGCCCACGGCAGTCGCACGAACGCCGGGTCGGCGGTGTCGAATGCGAGCTGCGGAACGCGGGCAGCGGTCATCGGCAGATCGTTCCAGAACTTACAAAGTTGTGCAATTGTGTAACGCGTGACTGCTGACTTCAAAGCTCTCGGCGCCGAACTGTCGAACTGGGGGCGGTGGGGTCCCGACGACCAGTTGGGCACGCTGAATCTGGTCGGTCCGCAGCATGTGCGGGCAGCGGCGGCCGAGGTCAGCGTGGGCAAGGTGTTCCAGTTGAGCATTCCGGTGGGCTCCGACGGCCCGCAGAGCGGTATGGGTGGCCGGCTCAACCCGGTGCACCTGATGTCCATGCAGCCGCAGGACTGGGATCCGCACGGACTGCAGGTGTCCGACGACTGGATCATCATGCCGTTGCAATCCGGCACTCAGTGGGATGGCCTGTCCCACATCGGCTATGACGGCCAGCTGTACAACGGCTACCCGGCGGCCGAGATCAGCACCCGGTTCGGGGCGCGCCGGCTGGCCGTCGACGCGATGACTGACCGCATCACCGGTCGCGGCGTGCTTCTCGATATCGCCCGGCTGCACGGCACCGACTGGATCGAGGCCGGAACTCCCATCGGCCCAGCCGATCTGGAGGCGGCCGAGCAGGCCCAAGGGGTCACCGTCGGCGAGGCGGACTTCCTTCTGGTGCGTACCGGCTGGCGAGTCCGGCTGCTGGCCGACGGGCGAGACGGTTGGATGAGCGGTGAACCCGGCCTGAACATCGACTGCGCCCGCTGGTTGCACGAGCGCGGGGTCGCCGCGGTGGGCTCGGACAACTGGGGTATCGAGGTCATGCCCAGTGGGATCGCCGACGCGATCATGCCGTTGCACTGCGTGCTTATCCGCGACATGGGTATGCCGCTGGCTGAGATCCTCGATCTGGAGGCGCTCGCCGAGGACTGCGCGGCCGACGGGCGGTGGAGTTTCCTGTTCGTCGCACCGCCGCTGCACATCAGGAACGCCGTCGGGTCGCCGACGACACCGATCGCGATCAAATGAGCCCTGCGTTTCAGTATCGGCTGCAGACCCGGCACCCGCTGGTCTGCGTCGAGGACTACCGTCGTGCGGCGATGCGCGCGCTGCCGAGGATGGTCTGGGCCTATCTGGACGGCGGGGCCGAAGACGAGCGGACGATGCGGGCCAACCGCGACGCCTTCGCCAAATGGTCGCTGCGGCAACGCGTCCTGACAGGCAATGCCGGCGTCGACACGTCGGTGACACTGAACGGCGAACGGCTGGCGCTGCCGGTGGTGCTGGCGCCCACCGGGTTGGCCGGGCTTGCGCACTGGTCGGGTGAGCTGGGCGCCGCCCGCGCCGCCGAGCGGGCCGGCACCCGGTTGACGCTGAGCACCGCGTCGTCGTATTCGATCGAGGAGGTGGCCGCGGGCACGGCCGCCGACCATTGGTTTCAGCTTTATCCGTGGGGCGACCGCGCCGTGGCGGGTGCGTCGTTCATGGATTCGATGCTGGACCGGGCCCGCGACTGCGGCTACCGAACCGCTGTCGTCACCGTCGATGTTCCGGTGCAGGGCAACCGGATCGGTGAGCGACGCACCGGCATGGGGCATCCACCGATCCTCACCCCGCGACGCATCGCCGACGCCGCGATCCGGCCGAAGTGGTGGTACGGCCTGCTGCGGCACCGCCGGATGACGATGCGCAGCATCACCGATGTCCGCGGCGCCGCCGGTGCTGTCGAATCGGTGGTTGTGCACAGCAGGCAGATCCGTCCCGATATCAGTTGGCGTGAGGTGGCCTCGCTGCGCGACCGGTGGGACGGACCTTTTCTCATCAAGGGCATCCTCGATCCGGCCGACGCGGTCCGCGCGATCGACGAGGTTGGCGCCACCGGCGTGGTGGTCTCCAATCACGGTGGGCGCCAGCTCAATGCGACAAGTGCAGCGCTGGACGCGTTGCCCGCGGTCGCCGCCGCGGTCGGTAACCGGGCCACGGTGCTGGTCGACGGCGGGATCCGGTACGGCACCGACGTGGTCACCGCGCTGGCCCTCGGCGCCGACGCGGTGCTGATCGGGCGGCCGTTTCTCTACGGCCTCGCGGTTGCCGGTGGTGCCGGTGTCGGAGCCGTGCTGGACATCCTTGCCGCCGAGATCAGGCAGACCCTGCTTTTGATGGGCGTGGCGGCCGTTCGGGACCTGGGTCGCGAGCACGTCGCTCGTTCGTAGCGATTTTCGGCGCGAAAACCGCCGCTGAGCGAACGAAAACGCGCCAACTGCCTACGGGCGCACGCCGATTGTCTTGGCGTTCAGGTACTCCCGGTATCCCTCGGCGCCATTGCGATGCCCGAGCCCACTCTGCTTGGTCCCGCCGAATGGGCTGGTGATGCCGAAGAACGAGTGACCGTTGGTGGTTACGCTGCCGGTGCGCAGCTGTAGCGCGATGTTCAGTGCGCGCTCGTCGTCACCGCTGGTGACATCGCCAGACAACCCGTAGATCGTGTTGTTGGCGATCGCGACGGCCTCGTCGTCGGTGTCGTAGGGGGTCACGGTGATCACCGGCCCGAAGATTTCGGTCTGGGCGATCTCGGAGGTCGGGTCCACGTCGGAGAGCAATGTCGGCTGCACGTAATAGCCGGTCGGCAGGCTCTCCGGGATGCCACCGCCGGTGACCAGGGTCGCCCCGCCGGCGATGCCGGAGGCGATCAGCCCCAGGGTCTTGTCGCGCTGGGTTGCGGAAATCTGCGGACCCTGCATGATGCCGGGAGTCCACGGGTCACCGACCGGGAAATTCTCCATCGAGGCCTTGAGGATCTCGATGCCCTCGGCATATCGGCTGCGCGGCAACAGGACTCGGCTGCTCAGGATGCAGCTCTGGCCGGACATCACGCACGCGACCATCGCCGCCATCGGCAGGCAGGACCCGAAATCGGCGTCGTCGCAGACGATGTGGGTGGATTTGCCGCCGAGCTCGAGCAGGGTCTTCTTGACCGTCGACGCACCCGCGGCCAGGATCGCCCGGCCGGTGGCGGTCGACCCGGTGAACGTGACCATGTCCACCCGGGGATCGGCGGACAGGGCCGCGCCCACCTCGTTGGCATTGGAGGTGACGACGTTGAACACCCCGGCCGGGATGTCGGTCTTCTCGGCGATGATGCGCCCCAACTCGGTGCCCGACCACGGGGTGAGCTGCGCCGGCTTGAGCACGACGGTGTTGCCTGCCATCAGCGCGGGCACGGTCTCGGCGATGTTGAGGTAGAACGGAACGTTCCACGGGGTGATCGCGGCGACCACACCGACGGGCTCGTAGGAGATCTTGCGCCGGGCCGGCCCCAGCTGGGTGTCGTGAATGCCGGTGTCCACCAGGTAGTCGAAGTCACGGCCGTGCTCGGCCCAGTGCCGAACCTCCGCTATCGGGCTCTCGATCTGGCTGCCGGTGACCGAGACCGGGCAGCCGACCTCGGTGATCACGATGCGGCGCAGGCGTTCCTGCTCCTCGGTCAGCGCATCGTGCAGCTGACCCAGGCAGTGGTAGCGGAACTCCAGATCACGCGACCAGTCGCTGTCGTCGAACGCCCGGCGCGCGGCGGCGGTGGCCCGCTCGACGTCGGTCACGGTGCCATCGGTGGCGTGCCCGACGACCTCTTCGGACGCCGGGTGGATGACGTCGAAGCTGGCCCCGGAATCGGTCAGCCGCAACTCCCCATCGATGAGCATCCTCGGCTCGCCGGCCAGCACGCCCGTGTCAGCGTCGACGTTGGTCATTGCGTTCACCCCTGTTCACATGGAAATCTGTCACTCGAATTACGAGAACTGCATTCTCGCATGAGAGGAATGACATCGCTATGGCTTCCAAGGGATACATCATCTTGACCGAGGAAATCCACGACCCGGAGGGGATGAAGGCCTACGGTCAGGCCGCCGGCGCCGCGATGGGCGGTGTCAAGGTGCTCGCGGTCGACGCCAAACCCGAAGTGCTCGAGGGCAGTTGGCACGGCCACCAGACCGTCGTGCTGGAATTCGAATCGGTGGAGGCCGCCAAGGCGTGGTACGACTCGGACGCCTACCGTGCCGCGCGTGGGCTGCGGCAAGCCGCAGCCGACACCAACGCGGTGATCCTTTCCGGGTTCTGATTCCGGCTAGGCCCAGCGGTGCTGGGCGCCCTGCTCGCGGTACCAGTCGATCAGATCGGGATTGTCGATCGAGCGCGGGTCCAGCGCCACCTCGTTGTGGCCGGCCATGATCGCGGTGACCGGCACTTCGAGCTTCTTGCCGGTACGGGTGTGCGGTATCCCGGGCGCCTCGATGATGTCGTCGGGCACATGGCGCGGTGAGAGTTTGGTGCGGATCGCCGACCGGATCGTGCCGACCAGCTCGTCGTCGAGCGACTGCCCGGGTGCCAGCGTGACGAACAACGGCATCCAGTAGGCCCCGTCCGGGCCGTCGATGCCCAGCACGAACCCCTCGGTGATGTCGTCGATCGCCTCGACGACTTCGTAGATGTCGGCCGACCCCATCCTGATGCCGTGCCGGTTCAGGGTGGCGTCGCTGCGGCCGTGGATGATCAGCGAGCCCCGCTCGGTGACGGTCACCCAGTCGCCGTGCCGCCACACCCCAGGTGCCGGGCCGTCCGACCAGTGGTGCTCGAAATAGGCGGCGCGGTAACGGGATCCGTCGTCGTCATTCCAGAAACCCACCGGCATGGACGGCATCGGCCTGGTGATGACCATTTCGCCGACGTCGCCGACGAGGGGGCTGCGCTGTGGGGACCAGCTGTACAGGGCCACCCCGAGGTAGCGGGTGGTGAGCTCGCCGGCCACCACCGGCAGGCCCGCCGTGCCGCCCGCGAAAGCGGTCACCACGTCGGTGCCGCCGCTGATCGAGGAGACGGCGACATCCGCGCCGACCTCCTCGCGAACCCAATCGAACAGGTCGGCGGGCAGTGGCGAGCCGGTGCTGCCGATGGTCCTCAGCCGGTGCAGGTCGTGCTCGGCGCCCGGATGCAGGCCGGCCTTTCGCGAGGCCAGCAGATGGCCCGGGCTGGTGCCGAAGTAGGTCACCTTCTCGTCGGAGAGCAGCTGCCAGAGCCGGTCGGCGTCGGGCCACAGCGGGTGCCCGCTGTAGCAGACCACCGTCGACCCGCACAGCAGCCCGGCGATCCGGAAGTTCCACATCATCCAGCTCAGTGCGGTCTGCCAGAAGAAGATGTCCTCAGGTCCCAGATCACCGTGCAGCGCAGCCGCTTTGAGGTGCTCGAGAATGACCCCACCGTGGCCGTGCACGATGCCCTTCGGCTTGCCCGTGGTGCCCGAGCTGAACAGCACCCACAGCGGATGGTCGAAGGCCACCGAGGTCACCTCGGGGTTGACCGGCTGGGCTACCAGTGCGCGGTAGTCGTCGCTGTCCAGCACCAGCAACGCCGGCTCGCCGGGCAGCAGGCCCAGCAGTTCGGCGGTGTCGGCGCGCTTGTCGAACCAGCGGCCGCCGAGCCGGTACCCGTCGGCGCTGAACAGCACCTTGGGCTCCAGTTGGGCCAGCCGCGACGCCGCGCCCTGGGGGGCGTAGTCCTGCCCACACGCTGACCACACCGCGCCGATTGCCGCGGTGGCCAGAAACGCGATCATCGCCTCAGCGACATCGGGCAGATAACCGGCTACGCAGTCGCCGGTGGCCACGCCCAGACGACGCAGCTCGGCCGCCACTGCGCCGACCCGGCCGGCCAGCTGCGCCCAGCCGATCTCGGTGCGGGTACCGTCCTCGTCGATCCCGACGATCGCCGCGCCCGGCCTGGTGCCGTGTCGCAGGATCTGGTCGACGTAGTTCAGCCGGACGCCGGGAAACCAGGCCGCGCCGGGCATCGACGCGTCGGCCAGCACCGCCTCGTCACCCGCGCCTGGACCGACCTCGGCCCGGACGTCGAAGTGCTCCCACAGCGCCCGCCAGAACCGGGCCGG
>JAEZIA010000409.1 GCA_023416315.1 Actinomycetes bacterium | reverse complement strand
GACCGCGAAGTGTTCGGCCTCCGGGGAAGGTCGGCCGAACAGCGCGTAGCCCTGGATCTGCTGCTCGACGAGTCGGTCGGCATCGTCAGTCTCGGCGGTAAGGCCGGCACCGGCAAGTCGGCGCTGGCGCTGTGCGCGGGCCTGGAGGCGGTGCTGGAGCGGCGTACCCAGCGCAAGGTCGTGGTGTTCCGGCCGCTGTACGCCGTCGGCGGCCAGGAACTCGGATATCTGCCGGGCAGCGAGAGCGACAAGATGGGCCCGTGGGCTCAGGCGGTGTTCGACACCCTGGAGGGGCTCGCGTCGCCGGCGGTGCTGGAGGAGGTGCTCTCCCGCGGGATGCTCGAGGTGTTGCCGCTGACCCACATCCGGGGCCGTTCGCTGCACGACTCGTTCGTGATCGTCGACGAGGCGCAGTCGCTGGAGCGCAACGTCCTGCTGACCGTGCTGTCGCGGTTGGGCAGCGGCTCGCGGGTGGTGCTCACCCACGACGTCGCACAGCGGGACAACCTGCGCGTTGGACGGCACGACGGCGTCGCTGCGGTCATCGAGAAGCTCAAGGGCCACCCGCTGTTCGCGCACATCACGCTGATGCGCAGCGAACGTTCGCCGATCGCCGCGCTGGTCACCGAGATGCTCGAGGAGATCAGCCCCGGCGCCCTGCCCTGAGTGAGTTCGGCGCGTTTTTCGCCGCTCAGCGGCGGAAAACTGACCGAAATCGCCAGTCAGCTTGGGCCGGTAAACTCACGCGCGTGCCGCGTCGCCCCGACAGCCTGTCCTGGTCCTACCTGCGAACCGTGATCGGCGTCTGCGCGGGGGTGGCGGTCGTCGTCATCGGCGGCTTCACCGGACATGTCAAGGTCGCCAAGGCCGACGCGGTGGACTGCACGGTGGTCAAGTGCATCGCGCTGACGTTCGACGACGGCCCGACTCCCTACACCGACCGGCTGCTGGGGATCCTCAAGAACGCCGACGCCAAGGCGACGTTCTTCATGATCGGCAACAAGGTGGCGGCCAACCCGGCAGGCGCCAAGCGGGTGGCCGAGGCCGGCATGGAGATCGGCAGCCACACCTGGGAACACCCCAACATGACGACGATCCCGCCCGAGGATGTGCCTGCCCAGTTCAGCAAGGCCAACGATGCGATCACCGCGGCCACCGGGCAGACCCCGGTGCTGTGGCGGCCCGCCGGCGGCCTGACCAACGACGCGGTGAACAAGGTCGCCGCCCAGTACGGGCTGGCCGCGATCCTGTGGGACGTGATCCCGTTCGACTGGATCAACGACTCGAACACCAACGCCACCCGCTACATGCTGATGACGCAGATCAAGCCGAACTCGGTGGTGCTGTTCCATGACACCTACTCGTCCACCGTCGATCTCGTCGAGCAATTCGTCCCCGTGCTCAAGGCCAACGGCTACCACCTGGTCACCGTCACGCAGATGCTCGGCCCGCGCGCGCCGGGCAGCGTGTACGGCGGCCGCGACAACGGCCCGCCCGCCAACCAGTTGCAGGACATCCCGGTCGCTGACATCCCGACCCTGCCCAATACGCCGTCGCCCAAGCCGATGCCGAACATTCCGATCACCGATATCCCCGGGGCCAATTCCGGCGGGTCCAACAACGGCGCGTAGGCCGGCGCTTTCGTGCACACCGGCACCTCGCTTGTCCTGACCCTGCTGGTGTTGGGCTATGCGGTCGTCTCGGGATTGGTCAGCCGGTGGTACGTCGCACCGGCGCTGATCTTCGTGGGGCTCGGAATGTTGTTCGGGCCCTTCGGTTTCAACGTGCTGCAGGCCGGCCCGGGGACCGAGGGCTACGCAATCCTGGCGCAGCTGGCGCTGACCGTGATCTTGTTCAACCAGGCGGCAAAGCTCGACCCCGGCAAGGTGTTCCGGCGCGGGCATGTCACCTTCCGGCTGGTGGTGATCGGGATACCGCTGACTCTGCTGCTGGGCACGCTGACCGCTGCGGCGCTGCTGCCGGTGCTGCCGTGGTGGGAGGCGGTGTGCCTGGCCGCGATCGTGGCGCCCACCGAGGTGGCGCTGATCGAAGCGCTGATCGAGGATCATCGGGTGCCCGAGCGGGTGCGGCACGCCCTGTCGGTGGAAAGCGGCTTCTACGACGGCTTCGCGCTGGCGGTGCTGTTGGCGGCACTGGCAATCGCCTCGGCGCAGACCGACGAACGCCCCCGGGACTGGACGTTTTTCGTGGTGCGGACCGAGCTGGTGTCGCTGCTGATCGGCGCGGCAGTCGGCCTGCTCGGCGGCATGGTGATCGCGTGGTCGCGGCGGCGGGAGTGGATGAACGACACCTGGGCGCAGCTGGCGACACTGGCGATCGCGCTGATCTGCTTCGAGTTCGGGGAACGGGTGCACGCCAGCGGGTTCGTCGCCGCGTTCACCGGCGGGCTGGCCTTCGCGGTGGTGGCGCGGCGCAGCAATACCCAGGTGTCGAACCAGGTTTCAGACGCCACCGCCCAGCTGCTCGAGCTGCTGGTGTTCGCGATGTTCGGGGCGTTCGCGGTGATTGACGCCTGGCAGCACACCAGCTGGCGGGTGGTGCTGTTCTGCGTGCTGGCGGTGTTCGGCGTGCGGCTGGTCGCGGTGCTGGTGGCGTTGATCCGCACCGATCTGCCCGCCTACAGCCGAATCTTCATGGGCTGGTTCGGGCCGCGGGGGATCGGTACGGTGGTGCTCGCTCTGCTGGTCATCGAGCGCGGCGAGATCCAGCATCCCGACCTGCTCACCCAGGCTGGGGTGATCGCGGTGACGCTGAGCCTGATTGCGCACAGCGTCACCACGCCGCTGGGTATCCGCCGCTATGGATCAGTCTGACCGGCCCCGGCTGCGCCGCAGCTTGCGGCCCAATTCGATGAGGTGCCGCTCCTTGGCTTCGTTCTTCTCCACCATCGTCGTGTCCCGTGGTGGCAGCTGCAGTTCGCGCTCGGCGGGCAGGCCGGCCTGCAGCTGACGTCCCCGCTCCAACTCGGCATCGAGTTCGGCGCCAAACAGCAACGCCAGGTTGGTGATCCACAGCCACAGCAGAAAGACGATGACCCCGGCCAGTGCCCCGTAGGTCTTGTTGTAGCTGGAGAAGTTCGCGACGTACACGCCGAAGAGCGCCGAGGCCAGCGCCCACACCACGATCGCCAATCCGGCTCCGACGCTGATCCACCGGAACTTCGGCTGCTTCACGTTCGGGGCGACGTAGTACAGAATCGCCACCCCGGCCATCACCAGGACCAGGATCACCGGCCAGCGCAGGATGGTCCACAGGGTGACGGCCAGGTCGCCGGCGCCGATCAGGTTGCCCACCGACTTCGCCACCGGGCCGCTGATCGCGAGCATGAAGGCGACTGCGGCCGCCATGATCAACCCGACCGCGGTAACCAACAGCTGCAATGGTCGCAGCTTCCAGATCGGCCGGCCTTCCTGAACCTCGTAGATGCGGTTCATGGCGCGTCCGAAGGCCCCGACAAATCCCGACGCCGACCACAGTGCGCCGAGGATGCCGATCACCAAAGTTATTCCCGCCGAGGGATTCTCGACCAGTTGCTCGACGATCGGGCGCAGCGAGGTGACCGCCGACCCGGGCAGCACGTCGTCGACGATGCCGAGCACCGCGTCGGAGGTGCGCTTGCCCTCGCCGAACACGCCGAGCAGCGACACCACGACCACCAGCGCCGGGAACAGCGACAGCACCGCGTAGTAGGTGAGCGCCGCCGCGAGGTCGGTGCACTCGTCGGCGGTGAACTCCCGGGCCGTCTTGTGCAGCACATAGAGCGCCGACGGTTTGGTCAGGTCGGCCGGTGACTCAGGCTTGCGCGGGTCGTCCGGATCGATCTCCGGCGACGCCGTCGTCGCCGGCGTGTCATGGTCCATGCCAACCCGTACCCGGGCAGGCATGGACGCAAACGGTTGCTACTCCCCGTCTACACCCAAAGACGCTCCGAACTCGTTCGCGCAGGCGCTCACTCGCCGTCGCGGACTTTCGCCATCGCCAGCACGTCGAGGCGCTTGTCGAGTTCCTCTTCGGAGAGCTTATCGCCGATCAGGCCGCGGTCGATGACCGTCTGGCGGATCGTCTTCTTCTCCTTCAACGCCTGCTTGGCGACCTTGGCGGCCTCCTCGTAACCGATCGCCGAGTTCAGCGGCGTCACGATCGACGGGGAGGACTCGGCCAGCTCGCGCAGGTGCTCCTCATTGGCGATCAGGCCGTCAATGCACTTGGTGGCGAACAACTTCGACACGTTGGACAGCAGCGTGAAGGATTCGAGCAGGTTGCGCGCCATCATCGGGATGTACACGTTGAGCTCGAACGCACCGGACAGGCCGCCGACGGTGATCGCCGCGTCGTTGCCGATGACCTGGGCGGCCACCTGGGTGACGGCCTCCGGGATCACCGGGTTGACCTTGCCCGGCATGATCGAGCTGCCCGGCTGCAGATCGGGAAGCTGAAGCTCGCCGAGTCCGGTCAGCGGGCCCGAACCCATCCAGCGGATGTCGTTGGCGATCTTGGTCAGCGACGCCGCGATGGTCTTCAGCGCGCCGGACGCCTCGACCAGCCCGTCGCGGGCGGCCTGCGCCTCGAACGAGTCCTTGGCCGTACGCAATTCGGCCAGACCGGTCTGCTCGACGAGCACGTCGACGACCTTGGTGCCGAAACCGTCGGGCGCGTTGAGCCCGGTGCCGACCGCGGTGCCGCCGATCGCGAGCTCACCGAGGCGGGGGAGCGTGGCCTTCACTCGCTCGATGCCGGCCTCCACCTGGCGGGCGTAGCCGCCGAACTCCTGGCCGAGGGTGACCGGGACGGCATCCATCAGGTGGGTGCGACCGGACTTCACGACCGTGCGCCACTGGCGGGCCTTGCCTGCCAGCGACTCGTGCAGCACCTCGAGTGCCGGAATCAGGTGGCGCACAGCGGCTTCCGTCGCGGCGATGTGGGTCGCGGTGGGGAAGGTGTCGTTGGAGCTCTGCGACATGTTCACGTCGTCATTCGGGTGCACCGTCACACCGTTGCGCTCGCAGATCGAGGCGATCACCTCGTTGGCGTTCATGTTGGAGCTGGTGCCCGAACCGGTCTGGAACACGTCGATCGGGAACTGGTCGTCGTGCAGGCCGTCGGCGATCTCACCGGCCGCGGCGATGATCGCATCGGCCTTCTCCGCGGGCAGCTTGCCGAGGTCCTTGTTCACCTGGGCGCAGGCGGCTTTCAGCAGTCCGAGCGCGCGGATCTGGGTGCGCTCGAGACCGCGGAAGGAGATCGGGAAGTTCTCGACGGCCCGCTGGGTCTGCGCGCGCCACAGGGCGTTCTTCGGAACGCGAACTTCGCCCATGGTGTCGTGTTCGATGCGGTATTCGCCCTCGACCACATTGTCGGTGCTCATGTGCTCCCTTTTGTCGGTTACGGAAGTGGATATGCGGCGGACTTGTCCCCGGTGAAGTCCACCGCGGAGTATTCGTTCAGCTTGGACAGCCGGTGGTATGCGTCGATCATCCGGACGGTGCCGGACTTGCTGCGCATGACGATCGACTGGGTGGTGCAGCCGCCGCCGAAGTAGCGCACACCCTTGAGCAGGTCACCGTCGGTGACGCCGGTGGCACAGAAGAAGACGTTCTCGCCGGCCACCAGGTCCTTGGTGGTCAGCACCCGGTCCAAGTCGTGGCCGCGGTCGAGGGCCTTCTGCCGTTCGGCGTCGTCGGTCGGGGCCAGCTGGGCCTGGATCTCACCGCCCATGCAGCGGATCGCGGCGGCGGTGATGATGCCCTCGGGGGTGCCGCCGATGCCGGCCAGCAGGTCGGTGCCGGAGTCCGGGCGGCAGGCCGAGATCGCGCCGGCGACGTCGCCGTCGGAGATCAACCGGATCCGGGCGCCCGCGTCGCGGACCTCGGCCATCAGCTTGGCGTGCCGCGGCCGGTCCAGGATGCAGACGGTGATGTCGGAGACCGAGGCCTTGCGGACCTTGGCGATGCGCTGGATGTTGGCCGAGATCGGCGAGGTGATGTCGATGAACTCGGCGATGTCGGGACCGCCGGCGATCTTGTTCATGTAGAACACCGCCGACGGGTCGAACATGGCGCCGCGCTCGGCCACCGCGAGCACCGAGATCGCGTTCGGCATGCCCTTGCTCATCAGGGTGGTGCCGTCCACCGGGTCGACGGCGAAGTCGCAGTCCGGTCCGTCGCCGTTGCCGACCTCTTCGCCGTTGTAGAGCATCGGGGCGTTGTCCTTCTCGCCCTCACCGATGACCACGACGCCGCGCATCGAAACCGAGTTGACCAGCTCGCGCATGGCGTCGACGGCCGCGCCGTCACCGCCTTCCTTATCGCCTCGGCCGACCCACCGGCCGGCGGCCATGGCACCGGCTTCGGTGACCCGAACCAGTTCGAGGGCGAGGTTGCGATCGGGCGCTTCACGGCGACGGGCGTCTGGCATGGCTGAGATTGTCCCAGAAGCCGATGAGCCGTCCAGACCTGGGATACTGGCTGGCGTGAGCACCCCGTTCGAGACCGGCATTCCTCCGAAGGAGCCCAAGCCTCGGCTGCTCCAGGACGGTCGCGACATGTTCTGGTCGCTGGCCCCGCTGATCGTGGCGTGCATCGTGCTGGCCGGGCTGGTGGGCATGTGTTCGGTCCGGCCCAGCGGGCCGGGAGACGGCACGCCGCCGCCGTACGATGCTGCCGCCGCACTCAAGGCCGACGCCGAGGCCCTGCCGATCCCGATCCGGCTGCCGCAGGTCCCGGAGGGGTGGCGGGCGAACTCCGGCCGCCGCGGCGGGATCGACGGGGGTCGCACCGACGCCGACGGGCAGCGGGAGCGGGCCATCACCGCGACCATCGGCTACATCGCCCCGTCCAAGATGTATGTCAGCCTCACCCAGAGCAACGCCGACGAGCAGGCGCTGGTCGGCTCGATCCACCAGTCGATGTACCCGACCGGGGCGCAGGACGTCGAGGGCGTGAAGTGGATCGTCTACGAGGGCGGCGAGGGCACCGAACCGGTGTGGACCACCCGCCTCGACAGCCAGGCCGGCCCGGCGCAGTTGGCGATAACCGGCGCCGGAAGCAGTGCTGATTTTCGTACGCTGGCCGTTGCCACCCAGACGCAGAAGCCCCTGCCACCTGGCCGATAGAGGAGACGTCAATGCCCGGAGCGCAATCCAGTGTCGGCGGCCAGCCGGGTCCGACCGCGGATCTGACCGGATGGATT
>JAEZIA010000408.1 GCA_023416315.1 Actinomycetes bacterium | reverse complement strand
ACGCGGCGCGCTGGAGAACGAGGCGCCGGTGCTGATCCAGGTGCCCCGCCGCGGTTATGTTCCGTCGGTGGCGTGCGCCCGCTGCCGCACGATCGCCCGGTGCAGGCACTGCATGGGCCCGCTGTCGCTGGCCGAGCGGGACGCCGCCGGGGCGGTGTGCCGCTGGTGCGGGCGCATCGATACCGCGCTGCGCTGCCGGCGCTGCGGCTCCGACGCGATCCGTGCGGTGGTCGTCGGTGCGCGGCGCACCGCCGAGGAGATGGGCCGGGCCTTCCCGGGCACGACGGTGATCACGTCGGCGGGCGACGCCGTGCACACCGAGATCGATCCGGGGCCTGCGCTCGTCGTCGCGACCCCGGGCGCCGAGCCGCGGGTGCCCGGCGGATACGGCGCCGCGCTGCTGCTGGACAGTTGGGCGCTGCTGGGTCGTCAGGACCTGCGGGCGGCCGAGGACACCCTGCGGCGCTGGATGGCCGCGGCCGCGCAGGTGCGGCCGCGTGGCGATGGCGGCGTGGTGGCGGTGGTCGCCGAGTCGGCGATCCCGACCGTGCAGGCGCTGATCAAGTGGGATCCGGTCGGGCACGCCGAAGCCGAACTGGAGGCCCGCGCCGAGGTGGCGCTGCCGCCGTGCGTGCACATGGCTGCCGTCGACGGCGGCGCCGCGGCGGTCAGCGCGCTGCTCGAGCACGCCGAACTGCCCGAGGATGCCGACCAGCTCGGTCCCGTCGACCTGCCGCCCGGGGTGCGCCGCCCCCCGGCCAGCAGACCGGGTGAACCGGTCATCCGGATGCTGGTTCGGGTCGGCAGGGACGAGGGTCTGGCGTTGGCCGCGTCGCTACGCAGCGCGATCGCGATCAGCAGCGCGCGCCACGACCACGAGGCAGTTCGAGTACAGATCGATCCTTTGCACATAGGGTGAACCGCACTACCTGACTGCGGAGGCGAAAATGAAGGTGACCGGCCGGGTCATCGGATGGTCGATCACGCTGCTGCTCGTCGCCGTCGGGTTGCTGTGGCCGCTGGCATTCAACGGAAGTTCATCGGGCGGGCCGGTCTCGGACCCGGTGGTGATCAGCGACTACCGCGCCGAGTTCGTGGTCGACGCCGACGGTCGGCTGGCGGCCACCGAGATCGTCACCGGCGAGTTTCCCAGCGGCAAGCACGGCATCTTCCGGTACTGGGACGTCGCCAATGTCAACAACCCCCGGGTCCGTCAGCTCCCGCGGGTGACCGAGATCCTGCTCGACGACCGGCCGGTGCCCTACCAGATGCTGTGGGAGGACGGACAACGCTTCCGGGTGGCCAAGATCGGCGACCCGAACAGCTACCTCGACTACGGCACCCATGTCTTCCGGATCCGTTACACCATCGACGGCGTGCTCGACCCGGGCGGCACCGGCGCCGACAAGACGTTCGCGTCCTCGACCGGGGACCCGTCGGCGCGCTCGGCGTTCTTCTGGAACGTCGTCGCCCCGGGCTGGAACAACGAAATCGAGCGGGCCGACATCTCGATCTCCCTGCCCGGCGGGGTCGCCGGCGCGCAGTGCTCGGTCGGTTACGGCGTCGGCCGCGGTTGCGACGACCTGACGGTCTCCGGCGACCGCGTGCACCTGTCGGCCAGCAACCTGGAACCGCGCACCCCGGTCACGGTGCGGGCCGGGGTGGATGTGCCGACCCCGCCGCGCGCCGAGCTGCCGTGGTCGGTGCGCTGGGACCCGGTGCTGGGACGGTCGGTGCCTGCCGTGCTGTGGCTGACCGGTCTGATCGTGGCCGCCGGCCTGGGTGCCTACCTGTGGTGGCGGTCGACGGTCGAGCCGTCGCCGGGCTTCCCGCTGCAGTACGCGCCGCCACCCGGTCTCGGTCCGGTGCAATGCGAGTACATCCGCACCGAGAAAGTGCCTGCCAACGGGCTGACCGCGACGCTGTTCTATCTGGCCGAGCGCAAGCTGGTCGATCTGCATCAGATCAGCCCCAAGAAGTGGAGCATCACCGGCACCGCGCCGTACGACGCGTGGGCCGACATCGACCGGGTCAGCATCGACGTCGCCGGCGCGCTCAAGGTGATCGGCCCCGGCGCCCGGTTCGACGCCAACGGCGCCGTCACCGCGGGCAAGAAGCTGTCCCGCGCCAAGGAGGACATGACCGCGGCGGTCAAGAAGTGGGCGTTCGACGGGCTGATGGTCAAACGCTCCAAGGAGCTGTGGCTGCGGTTCGCCAACGCCGTCGCGCTGATCCTCGCGGTCTGCGGGTTCGCGGGCTGGGGTTTCCCGACGACGCTGTGGGGCCTGCCGTTCGCGGTGTTCTTCGTGTTCTCGGCCAGGTCGTGGGTCGACGGTGTCGGCAGCAGGCGCACCCCGGCCGGCCGCGAGCTGTGGTCGCAGGCCGGCGGTTTTCACCGGATGCTGTCCACCGACTCCGCCGAATCCCGCTTCGACTTCGCCGCCCGCAAGGACCTCTACACCGCCTACATCCCGTTCGCTGTGGCCGGCGGCGTGGCGGCGCTATGGGCACGCAAGTACCAGACCGCGACCGGTGAGGTCGATCCGCAGCCGGACTGGTACCACTCGTCCTCGGGCAGCAGTTGGCACGCCGGGAGCAGCGGAAGTGCTAGTTTCGACAGCTTCGAGTCGGCGTTGTCGTCGTCGATCGGCGCTTACACCGCCTCGCAGTCCTCGTCGTCGTCCAGCAGTGGCGGGGGCGGCGGTGGTGGCGGTGGCGGCGGCGGAGGGGGAGGAGGCGGATCGTGGTGAGCTTCGTGCTGATCGTGGTGCTGGTGCTGGCGGTGCTGGTACTGATCGGATTCGTGGTGGGCTACAACAAGGTTCGCGCCGCCGACGTCCGCGTCGACGAGGCGCTCGGTGGTATCGACGTGCAGCTCACCCGGCGGGCGGCGCTGATCCCCAGCCTCGTGCAGACCGTGCAGACCTTCGCCGCCCACGAGAAGGCGATCCTGGATCACGTCGCCGACGCGCAAACCGCACTCGCCGCCGCGACAACCGGAAGGTCTGTGGCGCAACGCAGTTCGGCTGAGAAGGAGTTCGACAGCGCGGTCGGACAGGTGCTGGCGCTCGGCCAGACCTATCCGCAGCTGAACTCGTCGAACAATTTCTTGAACCTGCAGCAGAACCTGGCCGACACCGAGGACAAGCTGGCGTTCGCCCGGCAGTACTACAACGACGCCGTCGCCACGGTGAACCGGCTGGTCACCACGATTCCGACGATGTTCGTGGCCGGTATGGCCGGGGTGTCGCAGCGCGAGTTCTACCAGGTGCCAAAGTAGAGGCATGCGAATCGTTTTCGCCGGCACACCCGAACCGGCACTGCCGTCGCTGCAGCGGCTGATCGACTCACCCCGCCACGAGGTGATCGCGGTGCTCACCCGGCCCGACGCCGCGGCCGGCCGGCGCGGGAAACCCGCGCCCTCGCCGGTGGCACGGCTCGCCGAGGAGGCGGGCATCCCGGTGCTGCGCCCGGCGCGGCCGAACTCGCCGGAGTTCATCGCCGAGCTGACCGCACTGGCGCCGGAGTGCTGTGCGGTGGTGGCCTACGGCGCCCTGCTGTCCGAGGCGCTGCTGGCTGTGCCGCCGCGCGGCTGGATCAACCTGCACTTCTCGCTGCTGCCGGCCTGGCGTGGTGCCGCACCGGTGCAGGCGGCGATCGCCGCCGGCGACACCGTGACCGGCGCAACGACTTTCCTGATCGAGCCGAGCCTGGACTCCGGGCCCGTCTACGGGGTGCTCACCGAGTCGGTGCGTCCCACCGACACCTCCGGTGACCTGCTCGACCGGCTGGCTGTCTCGGGTGCGGGCCTGCTGGAGGCGACGCTGGACGGTATCGCCGACGGCACGCTGACGCCGGTACCGCAGCCCGCCGACGGGGTCAGCGTGGCGCCCAAGATCACCGTCGAGCAGGCGCGTATCTCGTGGGACCTGCCCGCGCAGGTCGTCGAGCGCCGGATACGCGCGGTGACGCCGAACCCCGGGGCCTGGACCATGGTCGGTGACCTGCGGGTGAAGATCGGTCCGGTCACCGTCGACGAGGCGGCGGCGGTGCTGCCGCCGGGGTCGATTGCGGCCGACCGGTCCGGGGTGCGGGTCGGCACCGGCTCGCAACCGGTGCTGCTTCATCAGGTGCAGCCGCCGGGCAAGAAGTTGATGAACGCCGCCGACTGGGCTCGTGGCGCTCGTCTCGACGAGGCGGTGCGGGCATCATGAGTGACCGTCCTGGGAACCGAAAGCCGAACCGCGGCAAGGACTTCCAGAAGCGCGATCAACACCGTCCACCGCGCAGGCCGCGCCGCACCCCACTCGACCCGGCGCGCCAGGCCGCGTTCGACGTGCTGCGTGCGGTGTCCGAGCGCGACGCCTACGCCAACCTGGTGCTGCCGGCGATGCTGGCCGAGCGCGGAATCCACGGCCGCGACGCGGCGTTCGCCACCGAACTCGCCTACGGCAGTTGCCGCACCCTTGGCCTGCTCGACGCCGTGATCGCCGCCGCGGCCGGCCGTCCCACCGATCAGATCGATCCGGTGCTGCTGGACCTGCTGCGGCTCGGCAGCTACCAACTGCTGCGCACGAACGTCGCCGAGCACGCCGCGGTGTCCACCACCGTCGAGCAGGCCGGTATCGAATTTGACAGTGTCCGAGCCGGTTTCGTCAACGGTGTGCTGCGCGCGATCTCCGGCCGCGACGAGGCGTCCTGGGTGGCCGAATTGGCGCCCTCGGCAGCCACCGACCCGGTCGGTCACCTGGCGTTCGTGCACGCCCACCCGCGCTGGATCGCCCAGTCCTTCGCCGACGCGCTCGGCGCCGACGCCGGCGAGCTGGACGCCGCACTGGCCGCCGACGACGCCCGCCCCGGCGTGCACCTCGCCGCGCGCCCGGGCGTGCTGACCGCCGAACAACTCGCCGCCGATGTCGACGGCACGGTCGGGCGATACTCGCCGTACGCGGTGTACCTCGGCGGCGGCGACCCGGGCCGGCTGGCCGCGGTCCGCGACGGCAAGGCGCTGGTCCAGGACGAGGGCAGCCAGCTGGTCGCCCGTGCGCTGACCCTGGCGCCACTCGACGGCGACGACGGCGGCCGCTGGCTGGACCTGTGCTCGGGGCCGGGCGGCAAGACCGCGCTGATCGCGGCGATCGCGGCCCAGCGCGGCGGCGCCGTCACCGCGGTCGAACCGGCGCCGCGACGCGCCGAGCTGGTCGAGCAGAACACCCATGGCCTGCCGGTCGAGGTGCTGCGGGTGGACGGCCGGGAGTCCGGCCTGGTACCCGGCAGCTTCGACCGGGTGCTTGTCGACGCGCCATGTACCGGGCTCGGGGCGCTGCGCCGCCGCCCGGAGGCGCGCTGGCGGCGCACCCCGGCCGATGTCCCGGTGCTGGCCAGGCTGCAGCGCGAGCTGCTGGCCGCTGCGATCGCGCTGGTCCGCCCCGGCGGGGTGGTGCTGTACGCCACCTGCTCGCCACACGTGGCGGAGACCGTCGGCGTGGTCTCCGACGCGCTGCGCAGGCAACCGGTCACCGCGCTGGACACCCGGGCATTGTTCGCCCCGGCCGAGCGGCTCGGTGACGGGCCGCATGTGCAGTTGTGGCCGCACCGGCACGGTACCGATGCCATGTTCGCGGCGGCCCTGCAGAAGACTGTTTAATGGGCGCCATGAAACCGCTTATCGCGCCGTCGATTCTGGCCGCCGACTTCGCCCGCCTGGCCGATGAGGCCGCCGCGGTCGAGGGAGCCGACTGGCTGCACGTCGACGTGATGGACGGCCATTTCGTGCCCAACCTCACCCTCGGCCTGCCGGTGGTGGAGAGCCTGCTCAAGGCAACCGACATCCCGATGGACTGCCATCTGATGATCGACGACCCGGACCGCTGGGCGCCGGGCTACGCCGAGGCGGGCGCCTACAACGTCACGTTTCACGTCGAGGCCACCGAGAACCCGGTCGGGGTCGCCCGCGACATCCGGGCCGCCGGCGCCAAGGCGGGGCTGTCGGTCAAGCCGGGCACCCCGCTGGAGCCGTACCTGGACATCCTGCGCGACTTCGACACGCTGCTGGTGATGTCGGTCGAGCCCGGTTTCGGCGGCCAGAGCTTCATCGCCGACGTGCTGTCCAAGGTCGCGACCGCGCGGCGACTGGTCGATTCCGGTGAGCTGACGATCCTGGTCGAGATCGACGGTGGCATCAACGCCGACACCATCGAGGCGGCCGCCGAAGCCGGGGTGGACTGCTTCGTCGCCGGCTCCGCGGTGTACGGCGCCCAGGACCCGGCTGCCGCGGTGGAGGCGTTGCGCCGTCAGGCCGCCACCGCCTCGCAGCATCTGCGACTATGACGGCACCCACGCCGGCCGAACTCGACGCCGCGATGCGGCTTGCCATCGCCCAGGCCGACCGGGTCAAGGGCTCGACCTACCCGAATCCTCCTGTGGGAGCGGTGATTCTGAGCGCAGAGGGTGAGGTCGTCGGCGTCGGCGGCACTCAGCCGACCGGTGGCCCGCACGCCGAGGTGGTCGCGCTGCGCGAGGCGGGGGAGCGGGCGGCAGGCGGTACCGCGGTCGTCACCCTCGAACCGTGCAACCACCACGGGCGCACCCCGCCCTGCGTCGACGCGCTGATCCGTGCCGGGCTGGCCGCGGTGGTCTATGCGGTCGCCGATCCCAATCCGATCGCCGCGGGCGGCGCCGGGCGCCTGCGGAACGCCGGGATCGACGTCACCGCGGGGGTGGGTGCCGACGAGGTCGCGGGCGGGCCGCTACGGGAATGGCTGCACAAGCAGCGCACCGGGCGTCCGCACGTCACGTGGAAGTTCGCCACCAGTGTGGATGGCCGCAGCGCCGCCGCCGACGGCTCGTCGCAATGGATCACCAGCGATGCGGCGCGCGCCGACCTGCATGTGCGACGGGCGGCCTGCGATGCGATCGTCGTCGGTACCGGCACTGTCTTCGTCGACGACCCGACGCTGACCGCGCGGCTGCCCGGCGGGGGACTGGCCGACCGGCAGCCACTGCGGGTGGTCGTCGGCAAGCGGGAGATCTCGCCGGAAGCCAATGTGCTCAACGATGATTCGCGCACGATGGTGATCCGCACCCACGACCCGCACGAGGTCATCCAGGCGCTGTCCGACCGCACCGACGTATTGCTCGAGGGCGGTCCGACACTGGCCGGTGCGTTCCTGCGGGCCGGGGTGATCAATCGGATCCTGGCCTATGTCGGGCCGATCCTGCTCGGCGGTCCGGTGACCGCCGTCGACGACGTCGGCGTGCCCAGCATCGCGCGGGCGCTGCGGTGGCGCTACGACGGCGTCGACCGGATCGGGCCCGACTTGCTGCTGAGCCTGGTGCCGGACTGATCATCGAGCTCTTTGTGCTCAACGATCTCCCGGGAACCGGTGGCGCCCAGCTTCTCCCGGAACGCCTGCACGGTATAGCCGACCACCGCCGCGTTGCTTCGCGCCCGTGCGGTCGCCGACCGCGGCAGCCCGAACACCGGACCCATCTCGCCGAAGTAGTCGCCGGGGCCGGCCACCTTCAGCAATTCTTCATCGCCGCTCGATAGTTCGCGGACGATCTCGATTTCTCCGCTGGACACCACGTAGATGCAGTTGCCGAGTGTGCCCTGCTCGAAGAGTGCCTCTCCGGCTGCCAGCTCCACCGTCTCCGGTTCGTGCTCGGTGTGGGGCAGATGTGGCATCAGCTCCACCACCCGGTCGGCCATCGGCAGCATCCGGGTGTCATGCGTGGCGACCACCACCACCCGCTCACCGGAGGCCAGCTCGCGGATCAGGCCCAGCACCTGCTCGACCTGGATGTAGTCCAGGTGCGCGGTGGGCTCGTCGGCCCGCACCAGCGGCGGATCCAAGGCGATCGCCCTGGCGACCGCCACCCGCTGCTGCTGGCCGCCGCTGAGGTCACCGGGGCGGTGCCGCATCCGGTCGGCCAGCCCGACCCGGGCGAGCAACTCCTCGGCCCGCTGCCGCGCCTCCTTGCGCGGCACCCGGGCCGCGCGCAACGGCACCATCACGTTCTCCAGCGCGGTGAGACTGGCCACCAGGTTGAACGCCTGGAACACGATGCCGACGGTGCTGCGCCGATAGGAAGACAGTTCGCGTTCGTCGAGTCTGGTGAGGTCCACGTCGCCGAACTCGATGCGGCCGGCGGACGGGGTGAGGATGCCACCCAGGCACGACAGCAGCGTGGTCTTTCCACAGCCGCTCGGTCCCAACAGAATCGCCAGCGATCCGGCGCTGACGTCCAGGCTCAGACCGTCGATCGGGCGCACCGCGTATTCACCGCGGGAGTACTCCACGACGAGGTCTTTGATCCGCAGGTCGGCCACGTTAGGGCCCCCCGAACGCCAGCGCCGGATCGACGGTCACCGCACGCCGGAGCCCGGCGACGCTGGCCAGCAGCCCGATCACCACAGCCAGGATCGGCAGCGCCACGAACGCCGCGGTCGGGATATCCACCCGCATCGGGAACAGCGGGCCCAACAGCACCGACAACACGCCACCGAGCAGCGCGGCCAGGACGGCGACGATCACCGCCTGCACGGCCAGGCCGCCGAGAATGGACCGGGCCGGCACGCCCACGGCCTTGAATACCGCGAAGTCCCTCGTCCGTTCAATCGCCGACACATAGATCATCGATCCGACGATGAGTGCGGCCACCACCCATAACAGCCCGGCCATCAACGTCATCGCCTGGCGGGCGCCGTTGAGGGCACGGGACAGATCCTCGATCGCACCCTCCCGATCGACGGTGTGGAATCCATTGGGTACCACCGCCGGGACTCCCCGCAGACCGATCGAGGAGATCAACTGCTGACCGGAGAACAACAGCTGCTGGGCGCCCTCGAC
>JAEZIA010000379.1 GCA_023416315.1 Actinomycetes bacterium | reverse complement strand
GTGCAGGTGTGGGTGTCGGTGGCGCCGAGGAACAGCGCGCCGACGGCAGGCTGGGGCGCGACCGGCTCGGCATGGATGGCCGACGGCGCCGCTGAGGTCGGCTCGGCGGCTTTCGCGTCGGGTTCGGCCGGCGAGTGGCAACCGGCGGCCAGCACCGTGGCCACCGCCAGGTTGAGAGCCGCAGCGACCGTCCGCATGGGTCGATCATGCCCGAAGTGCGGGCCGACGACCTGTGAAGATGATGGGCGCCAGGGAACGGCGGGCACGCCAGCTGCGTTGTCAACACGGGCGCGGTGGCAGCGCTCACCCGAAACTATGCCCGATGTCGCCGGCCCAGCGGCTCCTGCGAGACACTGGTTGTCACGGTACAAGGGAGCGACGGCGTTCCCCGACACCGCGAGGAGGCGGAGACGATGACTGACGAGCAGGGACAGCACTACCAACCCGAGCAGACCGGAATGTACGAACTGGAGTTTCCGGCGCCGCAACTGTCCGCGCCGGATGGCCGCGGACCGGTGATGATTCACGCGCTCGAGGGGTTCTCCGATGCCGGTCACGCCATCCGCCTGGCCGCCAACCACCTCAAGGCCAAGCTCGATACGGAGCTGGTGGCCTCCTTCGCGATCGACGACCTGCTCGATTACCGGTCCCGCCGGCCGCTGATGACGTTCAAGTCCGACCACTTCACCGACTACGAGGATCCGCAGCTGAACCTGTACGCCCTGCGCGACAGCCTCGGCACGCCGTTCCTGCTGCTGGCCGGGCTGGAGCCGGACCTGAAGTGGGAACGGTTCGTCACAGCCGTGCGGTTGCTGGCCGAGCGGCTCGGGGTGCGCCAGACCATCGGGCTGGGCACGATCCCGATGGCCGTTCCGCACACCCGGCCGGTGACGATGACCGCGCACTCCAACAATCGCGAACTGATCAACGAGTTCACCCCGTGGGTCGGCGAGGTACAGGTGCCCGGCAGCGTCTCCAACCTGCTGGAGTACCGGATGGCCCAGCACGGCCACGAGGTCATCGGCTACACCGTGCATGTGCCGCACTACCTGGCCCAGACCGACTACCCGCCGGCCGCCGAGGCGCTGCTGGAGCAGGTGGCCAAACTGACTTCGCTGCAGATGCCACTGCGCGCACTGACCGACGCCGGGGCGACTGTGCGCACCAAGATCGACGAGCAGGTCGAAGCCTCGCCGGAGGTCGCTCAAGTGGTGACCGCTTTGGAGCGCCAGTACGATGCTTTCGTTGCCGCTCAAGAGAACCGATCGCTGCTGGCCCGCGACGAGGAACTCCCCAGCGGCGAGGAATTGGGCGCGGAATTCGAGCGATTCCTGGCCCAGCACGCCGAGGACTTC
This sequence comes from Actinomycetes bacterium, assembly GCA_023416315.1. GTDB lineage: Bacteria > Actinomycetota > Actinomycetes > Mycobacteriales > Mycobacteriaceae > Mycobacterium. Next base: position 2,740 of record JAEZIA010000379.1, on the reverse strand, counting down.
AAAGACGGTTTCAGCGACAACGGCGAGACCTGACCGAAGCCCACCGCACCGATGACAGGGTTGGCCATGCCGCAGCGAAAGCCCAATCTGCAGCCGGTGCGCGACGTGACGCCCACCCTGCACTTCCAGACGATCCACGGTTACCGACGGGCGTTCCGGGTTGCCGGGTCCGGTCCGGCGCTGTTGCTGATCCACGGGATCGGTGACAACTCGACGACCTGGCATCCGGTGCACAGCAAGCTGGCCCAGCGGTTCACCGTGATCGCGCCGGATCTGCTCGGGCACGGTCAGTCCGACAAGCCGAGGGCCGACTACTCGGTCGCGGCGTATGCCAACGGGATGCGCGACCTGCTCAGCGTCCTCGACCTCGACAAGGTCACGGTCGTCGGGCATTCCCTCGGCGGTGGCGTGGCGATGCAATTCGCCTACCAGTTCCCGCAATTGGTGGAGCGGCTGATCCTGGTCGGCGCCGGCGGGGTCACCAAGGAGGTCAACATCGCGCTGCGGATGGCCTCGCTGCCGCTCGGCGGGGAGGCGCTGGCACTGCTGCGGCTGCCGCTGGTGCTACCCGCCCTGCAGGTCGCCGGCCGGGCCCTGGGCAGCGTCTTCGGCTCGACCGGGTTGGGCCGCGACCTGCCCGACGCGCTGCGCATCCTTGCCGACCTGCCCGAACCGACCGCGTCGTCGGCGTTCACCCGCACCCTGCGCTCGGTGGTGGACTGGCGCGGGCAGGTGGTCACCATGCTCGACCGATGTTATTTGACCGAATCCGTTCCGGTGCAACTCATCTGGGGTGACCAAGACGCGGTCATACCGGTCAGCCACGCCCGGATGGCGCACTCGGCCATGCCCGGCTCTCGACTTGAGATCTTCGCCCGCTCCGGGCACTTCCCGTTCCACGACGACCCCGACCGCTTCGTGGAGGTCGTCGAGAAGTTCATCGATTCCACCGCTCCCGCCGAATACGACCAGGACGCGCTGCGCGACCTGCTCCGCACCGGGATGGCCGAACGCGCGGTCACCGGCTCGCTGGACACCCGGGTGGCGGTACTCGACGCGATGGAAACCGACGAGCGCAGCGCCACCTGACCGGCACCTCGGTTTCGCGTCGTAGAGTCGGGTCATGACCGTCGACGTGACCGTGTTGCGGGTGTTCACCGATTCGCAGGGAAACTTCGGCAATCCACTCGGTGTCGTGGACGCGGCCACCGTCCCAGCCGGTGAGCGCCAACGCATCGCCACCGAATTGGGTTACAGCGAAACGATATTCGTCGACCTGCCGGCTGAAGGATCGACCACCGCGCACGCCCGCATCTTCACCCCGGCCGCCGAGTTGCCGTTCGCCGGACACCCGACCGTCGGCGCCGCCTGGTGGCTGGCGCAGCGCGGCACACCGATCCGGACCCTGCAGGTTCCGGCGGGAATCGTACAGATCAGCTACGACGGCGACCGCACCGCGATCCGGGCGCGGGCGGAGTGGTCACCGGAGTTCGCCCTGCACGAACTGGGCTCGGTGGACGAAGTGCTCGCCGCCGGGCCGGATGACTACTCCGACGACGCCGAGCACTACCTGTGGGCCTGGACCGACCGCGAGGACGGGCACATCCGGTCGCGTATGTTCGCCGCCGATCTCGGCGTGCCGGAGGATGAGGCGACCGGGTCGGCGGCGGCGCGGATCACCGAGTATCTGAGCCGCGACCTGACGATCACGCAGGGCAAGGGGTCGCAGATCTACACCACATGGAACGCCGAAGGGTGGGTGCTGGTCGCCGGCCGGGTCGTCGATGCCGGGGTGCGGCAGCTGGACTGAGTGTCTCAGCCCGAGGTGCCGACGGCGCGATGGGCGCGCAGCGCCTCGATCTCGCGCTCGAAGTCCTCGGCCGAACTGAACGAGCGGTACACCGACGCGAACCGCAGATAGGCGACTTCATCGAGTTCCCGAAGCGGTCCGAGGATGGCCAATCCGACCTCGTGGCTGGCAATCTCGGGAGAACCGGCCGCCCGAACAGTGTCCTCGACCTGCTGCGCCAGTAGATTGAGCGCATCGTCGTCGACGTCGCGGCCCTGACATGCGCGGCGCACGCCGCTGATCACCTTTTCCCGGCTGAACGGCTCGGTGACGCCGCTGCGTTTCACCACCGCCAGCACGGCGGTCTCGACGGTGGTGAACCGCCGGCCGCATTCCGGGCAAGAGCGCCGCCGCCGGATGGCCTGGCCCTCGTCGGTCTCCCGGGAGTCGACGACACGCGAGTCCGGATGACGACAGAACGGACAGTGCATGACCGCTCCTTCGCCTCTGCCGTAGTCCGATGGTTCGAACCACTCAGAGCCTACCTGCGCCGTCCGTCGAGCGGCCACGGCCGACACGGGATCAGCCGATCGGCGCGATGAGCGTCTGCCCGGCGTCCAGCGCCGCCGAATCGAGCTTGTTCAAGTCGCGGATGCGCGCCATGACTTGACTGGCGGGCGCATCCGGCGCGACCCGCCCGGCCAACTGCTGCAGGGTCTCACCGGCCTGCACCTGGACCACGGCGAGCTGGTCCGGCAGCTGTTGCTCGGGGGCTGCCGACGAGCCGCTGACGTGGCCGACCAGCCCCAGCCACAGGGTGATCAGCGCTGCCACCCCGGCCAGCGCGACCGTGACAGCGGTGCTGACCGGCCTGCGCGCATGCGGTGCCCGGGAGAACGCGACACCGGTGCCGCGGTAGGGCACCGGCGTGCCGGCCGGGCGGGCCGGATG
>JAEZIA010000357.1 GCA_023416315.1 Actinomycetes bacterium | reverse complement strand
CCCACGGCCGCTCACCGGCCGCGGTTCGACGCGCTGGGCCGTTGGCTGTTGACCCGCACCGCCGAACTGTCGGCCGGCCACCCGGAAATTTCGGTGGAACCGGAGGCGACAGTGTTCACCAACATCGCGCCGGGCAGCGCGGACGTCGTGCGTCCGTGGGTGGAGGCGCTGCGCAACGTGGGTTTCGCGGTGTTCGCCAAGCCCAAGGTCGACGAGGACAGCGACGTCGATTCCGACATGCTGGCCCACATCGAACTGCGCCGCACCGAGGGCCTGGCCGCGGTGCTGGTCGCCTCTGCCGACGGGCAGGCGTTCCGCACGCCGTTGGAGGAGATCGCCCGGGCCGGCACCCCCGCCTACGTGCTCGGATTTCGCGAACATGCCAGCTGGGCGTTAGCGTCGGATACCTTGGAGTTTGTCGACCTGGAGGACATTCCTGGTGTTTTCCGGGAGCCGCTGCCGCGAATCGGCCTCGATTCGCTCCCGGAGCAGGGGGCATGGCTGCAACCGTTCCGGCCGCTGTCCTCATTACTGACATCGCGCGTCTGAGTAGGAGAAACCGATGCGCAGGTCGCAGAAGATTTGGTTAGGAGCTTAGGTGTTCGCCTGGTGGGGTCGGACTGTGTATCGCTACCGATACATCGTGATCGGAGTCATGGTCGCGCTGTGCGTCGGCGGCGGCATCTACGGGGCCAGCCTCGGCAAGCACGTCACGCAGAGTGGTTTCTACGACGAGGGCAGCCAGTCGGTGAAGGCCTCGCTGATCGCCGACGCCGCCTACGGCCGAGACACCTCCGGCCACATCATCGGGATCTACACCGCGCCCGACGGCAAGACCGTCGATGATCCGGCCTTCCAGAAGAAGATCCTGGACAACCTCGCGCAGGTCGAGCGTGACCATCCAGACGAGATCCTGCGGTCGATCGGCTACTTCAAGAGCCCCGAGCTGTTGTCGAACATGGCCGACGAGAGCAAAAAGCACGCGTTCATGTCGATCCAGCTCAAGGGCAACGACGACGACACCATCCTGAACAACTACAAGAAGGTCGAGAACGACTTCTTCATCAAGGATGTCGACGTCAAGCTCGCTGGCCTGCAGCCGCTGGCCGCCGAGCTGACCGGAACCATCGGCGAGGATCAGCAGCGCGCCGAGGTGGCCGCGATCCCGCTGGTGGCCGTGCTGCTGTTCTTTGTTTTCGGCGGCGTGGTCGCCGCCAGCCTGCCCGCGATCATCGGCGGCCTGTCGATCCTCGGCGCACTCGGCATCATGCGGCTGATCGCGCTGGTCACCCCGGTGCACTTCTTCGCCCAGCCGGTCGTGACGCTGATCGGCCTCGGTATCGCCATCGACTACGGGTTGTTCATCGTCAGCCGGTTCCGGGAGGAGATAGCCGAGGGCTACGACACCGAGGCGGCGGTCCGCCGCACGATGATGACCTCGGGTCGCACCGTCATCTTCTCCGCGGTGATCATCGTCGCGTCCTCGCTGCCGCTGCTGCTGTTCCCGCAGGGCTTCCTGAAGTCGATCACCTACGCGATCATCGCCTCGGTCATGCTCTCGGCGGTCCTGTCGATCACCGTGCTCGCGGCAATCCTGGCCATCCTGGGCCCCAACGTCGACGCGCTCGGCGTGCGCACCCTGCTGCGGGTGCCGTTCCTGCGTAACTGGGGCTTCTCCCGGGCCATCATCGACTGGTTCGCCGAGAAGACGCAGAAGACCAAGACCCGCGAAGAGGTCGAAGCCGGCTTCTGGGGCAAGCTCGTCAACCGGGTGATGAAACGCCCGATCCTGTTCGCCGCCCCCATCGTGATCTTCATGATCGTGCTGATCGTCCCGCTCGGGAAGCTGTCGCTCGGCGGCATCAGCGAGAAGTACCTGCCACCGGACAACTCCGTGCGCACGGCCCAGGAGGAGTTCGACAAGATCTTCCCCGGCTTCCGCACCGAGCCGATCACGCTGGTGATGAAGAACAACGACGACCAGCCCGTCACCGACCAGCAGGTCGCCGAGGTCCGCAACAAGGCGATGGCCGTCAGTGGGTTCACCGACCCGGACAACAACCCCGACGCGATGTGGAAGGAACGCCCCTACCTGGACGGGGCGTCCAAGGATTCGTCGGTGCGGGTGATCCAGAACGGTCTGGTGAACCGCAACGACGCCGCCAAGAAGATCGCCGAACTGAGGTCGATCACACCGCCCCGGGGGGTGTCGCTGTACGTGGGCGGCACACCGGCGCTCGAGCAGGACAGCATTCACAGCCTGTTCGACAAACTCCCGCTCATGGTTGTCCTGCTGATCGTCACGACAACGATCCTGATGTTCCTCGCGTTCGGATCGCTGGTGCTGCCGATCAAGGCGGCGTTGATGAGCGCGCTGACCCTGGGCTCCACGATGGGCGTACTCACCTGGATGTTCGTCGACGGACACGGGTCCGGGCTGATGAACTACACGCCACAGCCCTTGATGGCACCGATGATCGGCTTGATCATCGCCGTCATCTACGGGCTGTCCACCGACTACGAGGTGTTCCTCGTCTCCCGCATGGTGGAGGCCCGAGAACGGGGCATGTCCACCACCGAGGCGATCCGTATCGGTACCGCCACCACCGGTCGGCTGATCACCGCGGCCGCCCTGGTGCTGGCCGTGGTCGCAGGCGCGTTCGTATTCTCCGACCTGGTGATGATGAAGTACCTGGCGTTCGGCCTGCTGATCGCGCTACTGCTGGACGCGACGATCGTCCGGATGTTCCTGGTGCCCGCGATCATGAAACTGCTGGGCGACGACTGCTGGTGGGCGCCACGGTGGATGAAGCGTCTACAGAACAGGATCGGTCTCGGCGAAACCCACCTGCCCGACGAGCGCAAGCGGCCGGTCGTGCGGGAACCGGACCCCGCCCTGGTCGGTGCCGGCGCGCCGGTCTCAGCTGCCGAGGCGCGCCGCCCGGTGCACGACCCGACTCACCCCCTCGCGGGCCGGGCGCGTCCCCGCTTTGTCGGACGCGGCGAATACCCCACACCGCCGCCCCCGCAGGAGGCGCCGTCAGCCGCCGGTACCGCGCGGATGGCGGACCCGGTCGACGCGACCACCGCCACCGGGCAGGACCAGCGCATCACGGAGGCGCCGACCACGCGGTTCTCGGTGGCCAAGAACGTCGTCAAGAACGCGGTGAACACCGCCGCCTCGGCGGCCAGGCCGAACCGCCCGGCGGCGCCGCCCGCGCCCGATCGTGAGATCGAGTCGTGGCTGGGTGAGTTGCGCGGATCCGGAGGCCAGGAGCGAAGCGACCGGGCAATGCCCAAGGCGTCGTCGACCCCGGACGACGCCACCACCGCACTCCCGGCTCAGGAACCGACCGTCGCCGACGAGGTCTCACCGGCGATCAGCGCCGAGGAGACCCGGGCTATCCCGGTCAGCCGGCCCGATCAGGGTGACTCCGAGGTGGCCACCGAGAAGCTGAACTCGCGCGGCAAGAAAGAGGGCGAGCAGCGGCCCCGCCGCGGTGGCGGCGTCAGCGCGGCGGATCTGCTCCGCCGCGAGGGTCGGATGTAGTTCGTTCGGCCGACACCAACGCACGCATCAGCAAACTTGACCTCCACAGTGTCAATTTGCTGTAGTCGCACCCCTATGCGGGTTTATGTGGTATGCATAGCCGCACTAGGTCTGCACGTTAAGTTGCAGCAGTTCACTGGGGGGGTCGGTGGCGGGTCAGCACCGTTCGGGTCAACGTAATCGTCGCCGCACCTGCGGGGCACGCACGACGAAGGCAGGCCAAATCGAGCCGTACCAGTGGCTGGGCGCCGGTGCGCTCACGCTGGGTCTAGGCGTCGCGGCCTTGGCTGGCGGTTCGGGTATCGCCTACGCCGACAACGACTCCGGTGGCATGCCGTCCGGCACCTCGGGCCAGTCGGCTGCGAAGGGAGCCGCGTCGGCCGGATCCGACCGAGCCTCGGCGGTGAAACCGTCACGCAAAGGCCCGACCACCGCCGCGTCAGCCGACCCGGCGACCAGCGCCCCGGCCACCGCGAAGGGTGCGCGTGTTGCGGGCAGCGCACGCATTCACACATCCCCCACAGCTGTCGCGGCATCGTTGCGCTCTAAGCCGCCAGCTACTCCTGCCAAACCGAACAGCCCGAGCGCCGAAGTGGTCGGAGTCATCACGGGAGCCGCGACCCGCCGCGAACCCGGTGAAGCCGAAACCACCCCTACGGCGACCGCGGCGGCGGCCGCGACACCCAACGGGGCCGCCGAACTGGCGCGGGAGCGGTCGGTCGCCGACATCAATATGTCGGTCGGCTGGGTGCCCGGAGTCGGGACGGTCTTCAACGCGATGAACCTGGCGTCAGATTTCGTCGACTTCACCAACGCCGCCCTCAAGGGCGATGTCGCCGATATTCGTGACGAGATCGGCGACATGACCCTCGACGTCATCGGGATGGTCCCGGTGATCGGTGCGCCGCTGTCGGCAACGATCTACCGGGCGACCACACCGACCAACCGTCCTCCGCGACCCGTCGACGACAGCTACAGCGTCGACCAGGACACCCAGTTGACCGGCAACGTGCTGGCCAACGACATCGACCCGGACGGCAATCCGATGACGGCGGTCGTGAGCACCGCACCCAGTCATGGCAGCCTCACCCTCAGCGCCGATGGCGCCTTCATCTACACGCCGAACGCCGGCTACTCCGGCGCCGATTCGTTCAGCTACACCGTCGCAGACACCAAGGGCGCCAACGCCATTGGCACCGTCACCATCGCGGTCAAGTACGTCGCCCCGCCGCCGGTCGTCGACCAGCAGCAGCCGTACACGGTGGACGGAGTCGACGTCGATACCGGAAAGATCACCGGGCACTTCAACGTCACCCACGACAAGCCAGTGACGTATCAGCTGGCGACTGCACCTGATCCCACGTTGGGCGCGTTCGAACTGAACGCGCAAACCGGCCAGTGGACGTTCACCCCGAATCCGCGCACCCGCGTCCTCGCCGGTACCGTTGAGCCGACTTCGCCTGCGGCAGTCAAGCTTACGTTCGCCGTGGTGGCCACCGACGGCGAAGCCGGCACCGCGCCCATCGTGGTGAGCGAACACATTGCCGGAGCCGACCGTGCCGCGCTTTCGTTGCCCGCCGGCACGATCGCGATTCTGTCGTTCGTCGATCCCCGCACCGGCAACGCCTACGTCTTCGCCTACCGCGGCGACCCGTTCAATCCTCCTGACCACAACACGTTCTCCTACGTGGCCGCAATCATCCACCCCGACGGCAGCTACAGCAGTCCCCCCATCGGCGATACGACGGTGGGCTTTGCGAACAAGGCGTTCGTCATCGGCGACACCACCTTTGTGACGTCGGAGACCGGCGATTACGAATCCGGCTACCAGACTCACGTCTCGACGTTGGGACCAGCCGGACTGACCCCTCTCGGTGACCCGATTCCCGGTTACGTCCAGGAACCGCTTACCGTGGCCGACACGACCTACCTGGTGACGCGGAGCGGGACGGATGAATCCGGCTACCACACCCAGCTGACCATGCTGCGACCCGATGGCGTGACCTCAACGACGGAGGTACCCGGCACGTTCAACGGCCGCACGCTCGTCGTCGGCGACACCACCTACGTGGTGACCCATGTCGGCACATACGAATCCGGCTACCAAACCCATCTGGTCGCGCTAGGACCCGACGGCGTGATCTCGACGACGTCGATACCCGGGCGGTTCTACGAAGACTCCAGCGGTTATTCAATCGTCAAGGGCGATATCACCTACCTGGTGACGCAGACGGGTGATTACGAATCCGGCTACAACACTCACGTCACAGAAGTGGGACCTCAGGGCGTGTCACCGACGACGACGATTCTCGGCGGGTTCTGGGACGATCCGACCGTCGTCGGCGACACTACTTACCTACTCGTGCCCACGCCGTCGGGCACCGAGACCCACGTCGTAGCGTTGACGTCTGACGGCGCGACATTGGTGGGGTCCATTCCCGGTGTGCTGAGCGGAGATCCGATCGTGGTCGGCGACACCACGTACTTCAGCTCGCACATCGGTAGCTCCGATGCCGCCGGGACGTGGCAGACCGTGGTGACGACGTTGGCGCCCACACCTGACGGGGTCACGGTGATCGGCGAGCCGCTCCCGGGATACCGGTGGGCGGTCAGCCCCATCGTCGTCGGTGACACCACCTACCTGGTGACCGAAACCTGGAATAACTCGGTGGGGTACGAGACCCACCTGACCGCGTTGCAGCCGGACGGTGTAGCGCCGGTGGGCACGGCCATCCTCGGCACCGTATCCGGC
>JAEZIA010000347.1 GCA_023416315.1 Actinomycetes bacterium | reverse complement strand
CGCGAGGACAGCCCCAATTCCACCATTGGGGTGGACTCGTCGACCGCGTCAGGCGCTTGCCCGGTTGCGTTGGCCACCCAGTTGCGCAGCCAGTCGCGCATCTCCGGCACCGTAATGTCGGTGCGGGCCGGGGTGTCGGGCGTTTCTGATTCAGACATGAGGCCTCACCTCGTGCGAAGGGGCGAACTCCCCTTCATCGGTTGAGTCTTTCGTTCGGTGGTCATTCCGATTCGTCAGGGAAGGCATTGGCCACCTTCCCGCTACGCAGAGTGCCGTCGAGGTAGGCCGCGCGGCAGGCCCGACGGCCGATCTTCCCGCTCGACGTACGCGGGATGGCACCGGCCGGCGTCAGCAGCACGTCGCGCACCGTCACACCGTGGCGCACCGCGATCGCCGCGCGAATGTCGTCGGAGATCGGCCCCATTTCCATCTTGTGCGAACCCGGCGCGCGCTCGGCGACGATCACCAGCTGTTCGGAGCTGTTATTGGGGTCACGCTTTAGCCCGGCGTGAGCGTTGTCGAACACCTCGTCGGGCAGTTGGTTGGCCGGCACCGAGAACGCCGCGACGAATCCGGTCCGCACCGCCTTGGTGGCTTCCTGAGCGGAGTACTCCAAGTCCTGCGGGTAGTGGTTACGGCCGTCGATGATCACCAGGTCCTTGACGCGGCCGGTGATGTACAGGTCACCGTCGTAGAAGGCACCCAGATCGCCGGTCCGGACCCAGGTCGCGTCGTCGGTGGCACCCTCGGCATGCGACGGGCTGGTCCGCGACTTGAGGGTGTTCTGGAAGGTCGCGACGGTCTCCTCCGGCTTGTTCCAGTAGCCGGTGCCCATGTTCTGGCCGCTGATCCAGATCTCCCCGATCTGTCCGTCGGGCAGTTCGGTGGCCGATTCGTTGTCGACGATCACCGCCCATTCGGCGATGCCGACCTTTCCTGCCGATGCCTGCGCCACTGCTTTGGGCGAGTCGTCGGGCACCACGACGAAGCGGCCCGCGTTGAGTTCATCGCGGTCGACCGAGACGATCTTGGGCTCTTCGGACGACGGCGTAGTGGACACGAACAGGGTGGCCTCGGCCAGACCGTAGGACGGCTTGATCGCCTTGGGCTGGAAGCCGAACGGCCGGAACGCATCGTTGAAACGCTGCACGGTGGCCGCCGAGATCGGCTCACTGCCGTTGAGGATCGCCTTCACATGGGACAGATCCAGCGGCTCTTCGTCGTCCTTGGGAACACCGCGCGCCGCGGCGTGGTCGAACGCGAAGTTCGGCGCCACCGAGATCGCGCCGCCGGTGTCGCCCTCGCGGTAGGCCAGCTCACGGATCCAGCGCCCGGGCCTGCGGACGAACGCGGCGGGCGTCATGAACGTGAAGTAGTGGCCGATCATCGCCGGCAGCAGCGCGGTGACCAGACCCATGTCGTGGAAGACCGGCAGCCACGAGACGCCGCGGTCGCCTTCCTCACCTTCGAGCGCCTCGATCACCTGGACCACGTTGGTGGCCATGTTCAGGTGGGTGATCTGCACGCCACTGGGGATGCGGGTGGAACCCGACGTGTACTGCAGGTAGGCAATGGTGGTCTCGTCGACGGCATTGAACGGTTCCCAGGTCGCGCCGACCTCGTCGGGCACCGCGTCCACGGCGATCACGCGAGGCCGCTCCTTGGCCGGGCGGCTGCGGAAGAACTTGCGCACACCCTCCGCGGAGTCGGTGGTGGTCAGGATCGCGGTGGCGCCGCAGTCGTCCAGCACGGCGTGCAGGCGGCCGACGTGACCGGGCTCGGCCGGGTCGAACAGCGGGACCGCGATGCGGCCGGAGTACATGGTGCCGAAGAACGCGACGAGGTAGTCCAGGTTCTGCGGGCACAGGATGGCCACCCGGTCGCCGGGCTGGGTCACCTGCTGCAGGCGAGCGGCGACGGCCCGGTTACGGGCACCGAAGTCGGCCCACGTCAGTTCGCGAACGACGCCGTCGCGCTCGGTGGAGAAATCGAGGAACCGGTAGGCGACCTTGTCACCGCGAACCTTGGCCCAGCGCTCCACGTGCTTGACCACACTGGCGCCCTCGGGGAAGGTGATCAGGCCGTTCTTGATGAACGGGTTGTGGAACGGCATACCTGTCTCCTGTCAGAACACATCCGTGTCGGGCCTCGCGGCGGCCGCGCATACCCTCGCGCCACCGGTCGCCCTGCGTCTCGGCCCCAAACCTCACAGATGGTACAGATCCATCCCAGGTCCATCCGGGACCACGAAGGTCGGGACACCGTCGGGTCGGACGCCTGAACACCTCCGCACCGACAACTCACGCGTGCAGCTCTTATTTTCTTCTTAATGTTAGGCGTAGTCGCCCCGGTGGCCAAATCGCCGACCACCGAAGCGGCCACGTCATCCGTGTTTCGGATGCGGCGCGTTCTCAATGAGATTGCGCGCCCAGTTCAGTGTCCACTGCGTTGCGGTTTGGCCGTCGAGGTTCCAGAACTGCGGCGTGTTGTACAGCGCGTGGACGGGCTGCCCGGCGCCGCCGGCCAGCACGTCGAGGGTGGTCGGCAAATTCGTGATGT
>JAEZIA010000325.1 GCA_023416315.1 Actinomycetes bacterium | reverse complement strand
GGCATGCCGTCGAGGTGTAGATGGTCAGCTCGGCGAAGAACTCCAGCAGGTCGATTTCGCCTTCTTCGCCCCAGTTCTCGATCATCCGGCGGACTTCGTTCTCGATGGTCGCCGCGTGACCCTTCATCTGCTCACCGCGCAGTGCGGTGTTGTGCAGCATCTCGGCGCGGCGCTCGGGATCGGCGTCGAACCCCACTCCCTCGCCGAAGATCGGCGTCATGAACGGGTAGGCCTCGGCCTGGTTCAGGTCGGTATCGGGGGAGCGGAAGAAAAACTCGTTGGCCTTCGAGCCGGTCAGCAGGATGACCTGCTTGTCGGCGAGCTGGAACCAGCCGAGGTCGCCGCATTCATCCCGGATGCGCTGCATCAACCCGATCGGGTCGGTGCGGAACTCCTCGAGGTGGCCGTGTTCCTCTTCACCACCGGACACCCGTTGGACCTCTTTGGTGATCGTCATGACGGCATCCCTTCCTCACCGAGGGCGAGCTTTTGGCGTTCCTTGTTATCGGCCAGCGGAGCTTCGGGCTGGAGCTCCATGTTTGCGATGAACCCGCCGCGGGGTGTTTCCGCGACGAACGTGATGGCCCGCGCGAGGTCCGCTGCGCGCAGGAAGTAGTCATGGCGGGCCTGGCCCCACTTGGCCCAATCCTCAAGTGCGGGCCCGATCTTCTCGGCGGGCAGGCTCCAACCCATCGAGGTCTTGGTGGGGCCGGGGTGGACGATCGAGGCTCGCACACCGGTGCCCTCGAGCTCCATTTGGAAGTTCGTCACCATGGCGACCAGCGCGGCCTTGGCCGCGCCGTAGGCGCCCATGTGCGGGCGCTGGCGCAACGAGACATCGGAGCCGACGAAGATCAGGTCGCCGCGCTGGCGTTCGATCATTCCGGGCAGCACGGAGCTGGCCAACCGGAAGGCGCCGACCAGGTGGATCTGCAGCTGGGAGTCGAACTCATCGCTGGTGATCTCGTCGAGCTTGCCGAAGTAGGTGTCACCGGCGCCGGCCACCAGCACCTCGATATCGCCGAGCGCCTCCGTTGACTGCGCGACAAACGATTTCACCGAGTTCGGGTCGGTGACATCGAGGTGGAACCCGACCGCCTCGCCACCGTCGGCGTTGATCTTGCCGACGATATCGGTGAGCTTCTCAACGCGGCGCGCACCGAGGGCGACCGGGAACCCGCGCGCGGCGAGCTCGATGGCGGTGGCCTCTCCGATACCGGACGAGGCGCCGGCAACGATCGCGGGCCTACGGTCGGGAAGGGGGGCGAAACGGGGCAATTCAACTCCTTCTAGCGGGACTGCACAGTGATGGGCAGATGAGCGAAACCGCGGACATTGCTGGAGTGGACGCGCACCGAGTTGGCCTCGTCGACTTCGTAGCCGCGGATACGTTTGAACAACTCCTCCAAGGCAACTCGTGCCTCCATGCGGGCCAAGTGGGCACCGAGGCAGAAATGCGCGCCGCTGCCGAAGCTCTGGAGCTTGGCGCCGATGTCGCGGCCGATGAGGTAGTCGTCGGGCCTGTCGAACGCCCGCTCGTCGCGGTGCGCCGAGCCCGGCAGCAGTAGGACGACATCACCGTCGGGAATGACGGTGTCGTAGAGGGTCAGTTCCCCGGCGACGGTGCGGGCCAGGATCTGGCTCGACGTGTCGTAGCGCAGCGTTTCCTCCACCCACAGCGGTACCCGAGACAGGTCGTCATACACCTCGGTGAGCTGGTCGGGGTTCTTGTGGCCCCAAAATGCAGCGTTGGCAAGCAGTTTGGTGGTGGTCTCGTTGCCTGCGATGACCATCAGGAACATAAAACCAAGGACTTCGTCATCGGTCAGCCGGTCGCCGTCGATCTCGGCGTCCAGCAGGGCTGACGTCAGGTCGTCGGTCGGCTGTTTGCGCCGCTCTTCCACCATCGCCTGGTAGTAGACGATCAGATTGAGCGAGGCCTCGACGGCTTCCGGCGGCACATCGGTGACGCCTTCCTCGCGGTGCATCACCCCGTCGGCCCAAGCCCGGACCTGCACGCGGTCCGCTTCGGGCACGCCCATGAGCTCGGAGATCACGTCCATCGGCAGCTTGCCCGCGAACTCGTCGACGTAGTCGACGGTCTCACCGCCTGCAGCCTTCTCGAGCATGGCGTCGAGGTGCTTGGTGGCGATCTCCGTGACGCGGGGCTCCAGTTCACGAATGCGTCTGGGCGTGAATCCTTTGGAGACCAGTGTGCGCAGGCGCAGGTGGGCGGGGTCGTCCATCGCCAGGAACGACATGGTCTTGGAAGCGTGCGGTCCGCGGGATGCCGGGTCCAGTGACACGCCGTATTTGTTGGACAGCGTGGTGCTGTTGCGGAAGCCGGCCAGCACGTCCTGATGCCGGGACAACGCCCAGAACTTCAGCTCTTCGTTGTAGTACAGCGGGACCTCGTCGCGCAGCCGCTTGTAGTACGGGTAGGGGTCTTCGTGGAAGTCGTAGTTATACGGGTCCAGGACGATATCCGGACTCTGCACGTTCATTGGTTCTCTCCCAGAATCAGGGTCACGACGTATTCCATCCGGTCGGCGACCTCGCGGTAACTCAGGGTGCCGCTGCCGGCGTGCACGAGCGCGCCGAAGTACGTCATCTCCAAGGCGGACACGATCTTCGGGTCGGCGTCAGGCCCCAGCGCCGCCTTGATCCGCTTGTGGATCTCGGCGCCGATCCGGTCGCGCACCGGGACCACCCCGACGTCGTTACTGAGCACTGCGGTGGTGCAGGCCGCCGCGCACTCGGGCTCGTCGGCGATCACCAGCGCCAGGCTGCGCAGCGATTGCTGAACCCGGTGCAGTCGGCTGTCGTTGACGTCGGTGAAGTACGGCACCTCGCGAACCAGATCCAGGTACACCTCGGCGATCAGATGGTTCTTCGAGGAGAAATAGGTGTAGGCGGTGGCCGGGGCGACCTTGGCGCGGGCGGCGACTGCGCGCACCGTGAGATCGGCGTACGACGACTCCCGCAGCATCTCCATGCCGGCGCGCAGGACCTTGCGGAACGTCTCCTCTTGGCGACGATTGCGCGGCACATCGCCATCACCTGGGGTGACGGCAATCGCGGCATCGCTGGACACATGTCCAAGTTATCGGAACCGTGCCGGGCTAGGCAAGGCATCGCCATGAAGTGCCTGTTCAGTCCCATCTTGCGAGTGGCTTTACGCAGAACCTTGCACCCTGCTGCGGTCGGCGGCTAAGGTGCGAATCATTAAATCTCGGACACGTGTCCAATGAAGCAGACGGGAGTCGGGATGGCGATTGCGGCCGACAGGAACAGTGATCTGTTCATCGACGGCAAGCTGGTGCCGGGTGGCAACGGCAGATATCCGACGATCAACCCGGCGACCGAGGAAGTCCTCGGGACGGCCGCCGACGGCGACGCGGAGGACATGAGCCGGGCGATCGACGCCGCCCGCCGCGCGTTCGACACCACCGACTGGTCCACGAACACCGAACTGCGGGTGCGGAGTATCCGCCAGCTGCGCGATGCGATGAAGGAGCGCGTCGAGGAACTGCGCGAGATGACGATGGCCGAGGTGGGTGCCCCGCGCATGCTGACCTCGGCCGCACAACTGGAGGGCCCGGTCGAGGACCTGTCGTTCTGCGCCGATATCGCCGAAAGCTATTCGTGGCGCCAGGATCTCGGCGTCGCCGCCCCGATGGGGATTAAGACTCAGCGGACGATCGCCCGCGAGGCCGTCGGCGTCGTCGGCGCGATCACACCGTGGAACTTCCCGCATCAGATCAATCTCGCCAAACTAGGCCCCGCCCTCGCGGCCGGCAACACCATCGTGCTCAAGCCTGCGCCCGATACTCCTTGGTGCGCAGCGGTTCTCGGTGAGCTGATCGCCGAGCACACCGATATCCCGCCGGGCGTGGTGAACATCGTCACCTCCAACGACCACGCGGTGGGAGCGCTGCTGTCCAGCGACCCGCGCGTGGACATGGTGTCGTTCACCGGGTCGACCAACACCGGCCGTGCGGTGATGGCCGCCGGTGCCGCCACCATCAAGAAGGTGTTCCTGGAACTCGGCGGCAAATCCGCGTTCCTGGTGCTCGACGATGCCGACCTGGCCGGCGCCTGCTCGATGGCGGCGTTCACCGCGTCGATGCACGCCGGGCAGGGCTGCGCGATCACCACCCGCCTGGTGGTGCCCCGGGCCCGTTACGACGAAGCGGTCGAGGCGGCCGCCGCGACCATGGGCGGCATCAAGCCGGGCGACCCGACCAATCCCGGAACCGTATGCGGCCCGGTCATTTCCGAACGCCAGCGCGACCGGGTGCAGTCCTACCTGGATCTCGCGATCGAAGAGGGCGGCCGATTCGCCTGCGGTGGTGGTCGCCCAGCCGACCGGGACACCGGCTTCTTCATCGAGCCGACGGTGATCGCCGGACTGGACAACTCCGCGCGGGTCTCGCGCGAGGAGATCTTCGGTCCGGTGCTGACCGTGATCGCCCACGACGGCGACGACGACGCCATCCGCATCGCCAACGATTCGCCGTACGGACTGTCGGGCACCGTGTTCAGCAGCGATCCGCAGCGCGCACAGGCCGCCGCGGACCGGCTGCGGGTCGGCACCGTCAACGTCAACGGCGGAGTGTGGTACTCAGCTGACGCGCCGTTCGGCGGCTACAAGCAGTCCGGGGTCGGCCGCGAGATGGGGCTGGCCGGTTTTGAGGAGTACCTCGAACTCAAAGTCATTGCCACAGCGGTCTAATCGCGCCACAGGCTAGAGAGGAACAACATGGGACAGTTCGACGAGAAGGTGGCTATCGTCACCGGCGCAGGCGGCGGGATCGGCCAGGCGTATGCCGAGGCGCTCGCCCGCGAAGGCGCGGCGGTGGTGGTCGCCGATATCAACGTCGAAGGGGCGCAGAAGGTCGCCGACGGTATCAAGGGCGAGGGCGGTACCGCGCTCGCGCTGCCAGTGGATGTCAGCGACCCGGTGTCGGCCAAGGCAATGGCCGACACGACGCTCGCCGAGTTCGGCGGTATCGACTATCTGGTCAACAACGCCGCGATCTTCGGCGGGATGAAGCTCGACTTCCTGATCACCGTGGATTGGGACTACTACAAGAAGTTCATGAGCGTGAACCTCGATGGGGCGCTGGTGTGCACGCGTGCGGTGTACAAGAAGATGGCCAAGCGTGGCGGCGGCGCGATCATCAACCAGTCGTCGACGGCGGCATGGCTGTACTCGAACTTCTACGGCCTGGCCAAGGCCGGTGTCAACAGCCTCACCCAACAGCTGGCGACCGAACTCGGCGGCCAGAACATCCGGATCAACGCCATCGCGCCGGGGCCGATCAACACCGAGGCCAACCGCACCACCACCCCGCAGGAGATGGTCGCCGACATCGTCAAGGGGATTCCGTTGTCGCGCATGGGTGAGGTCGACGACCTGGTCGGCATGTGCCTGTTCCTGCTGTCGGATCAAGCCAAGTGGATCACCGGTCAGATCTTCAATGTCGACGGTGGACAGATTTTCCGATGAGTGAACCCAAGGTCGGCTACATCGGGCTGGGCAACCAGGGTGCGCCGATGGCCAAGCGCCTGGCCGGGTGGCCCGGTGGTCTGATCGTCTTCGACGTACGGACCGAGGCCATGACGCCGCTCGCCGAACTCGGCGCCGAACTAGCGGACGACGTCGCTGGGGTTGCAGCGGCCGACGTCATCGAGGTGACCGTCCTCAACGACGAGCAGGTACGCGACGTGGTGGGCCGGCTGGCCGAGCACGCCAAACCGGGCACTGTCATCGCGATCCATTCCACCATTGAGCCGGGCACCGCCGGCGAGTTGGCCGAACAGTTGCGGCCCAAGGGCATTCACATCGTCGACGCCCCGGTCAGCGGCGGCGCCGGTGCGGCCGACAAGGGTGAGTTGGCCGTGATGGTCGGCGCCGACGACGAGGCCTACGAACTGGTCAAGCCGGTGTTCAAGCAGTGGGCCTCGCTGGTGGTCCGCGCCGGTGAGCCGGGTGCCGGCACCAGGATGAAGATCGCTCGGAACATGTTGACGTTCATCGGTTTCACGGCCGCGTGCGAGGCGCAACGGCTTGCTGAAGCCGCGGGAATCGATCTGCAGAAGCTGGGCCGCGTGGTGCGGCACAGCGACGCCCAGAGCGGGGGACCTGGCGCCATCATGTATCGGGACGACACCATCCCTTTGCAGCCGGACCA
>JAEZIA010000324.1 GCA_023416315.1 Actinomycetes bacterium | reverse complement strand
AGCCGCACTGTTACGACATCCCGGCGTGCGCGGCGCTGCGGTCGTTGTTCGACGCGCTCGACGGCATTGACGCGCTGACCGATCAGCTGGGCAACGTCGCGGGCAGCATCGCCAAACTCGATGCGCTCCAGCCGAAGTTGCTCGCACTGATCCCACCACAGATCGACAGCCAGCAGACCAACCGTGATCTCACGCTGACCAACTACGCCACGACGTCCGGGATCAACGACCAAGCTCAGGCTGCCCTGCAGAACTCCACCGCGCTGGGCCAGGCGTACGACGCGTCCAAGACCGACGACTCGTTCTACCTGCCGCCGGAGGCCTTCACCAACCCCGAGTTCGAACGCGGCCTCAGGTTGTTCTTGTCGCCGGACGGTAAGGCCGCCAGAATGATCATCACCCACGACGGCGATCCCGCGACGCCCGAAGGCATTTCGCACATCGACGCGATCCGGCATGCCGCTCAGGAAGCCGTCAAGGGCACGCCGCTGGCCGGGTCGAAACTGTATCTGGCCGGGACCGCGGCCACCTATAAGGACATCCAGGACGGCGCCAAGTACGACCTGATGATCGCCGGGATCGCGGCGCTGAGCCTGATCCTCCTTGTGATGATGTTCATCACCCGCAGTATCGTCGCGGCGTTCGTGATCGTCGGCACGGTGGCGCTGTCGCTCGGTGCGTCGTTCGGGCTCTCAGTCCTGATCTGGCAGGACATCTTTGGGATTCATCTGTTCTGGATCGTGCTCGCCCTGGCCGTCATCTTGTTGCTGGCGGTGGGATCGGACTACAACCTGCTGTTTATATCCCGCTTCAAGGAGGAAATCGACGCCGGCCTCAACACCGGCATCATCCGGGCGATGGCCGGATCCGGTGCGGTGGTGACCGCGGCCGGTTTGGTGTTCGCCGCGACGATGGCGTCGTTCATCTTCGCCGACTTACGGATTCTGGGACAGATCGGCACGACGATCGCGCTCGGCCTGCTGTTCGACACGCTGATCGTGCGGTCGTTCATGACTCCTGCGGTGGCGGCACTGCTCGGCCGCTGGTTCTGGTGGCCGCTGAAGGTGCGGCCGCGGCCGGCCAGCCGGATGCTGCAGCCCTACGGAACTCGTCAGTCGGTGCGGCAGCTGCTGCTGTGGGAGGACGGCGATCCGGTCGTCAAGCAGCAAAGCTGACGAAAGTCACTTTGTGCCAATCGAAGTGATCTCGTCGGTGCGGTCGGTGTGCAGCAGTGGAATGTCGCGCAGCTTGCTCTTCAGGACCGCGACTCGACGCAACTGCGCGGCGATGTTCATCGACGTCAGCATCGGGATACCGCCGATGAAGGTCCGGAATGACGGGTTGCCGCCGTCGAGGTGCAGCATGAACAGGCAGCCGACCACATAGAAGAACCCCATGGTGAACAGTGCCGCGGGCATCGCGTACGCCAGCGGTGATCGAGCATCGGCGACCAGCTCACCCGCGTAGTCGAATTCGTCCTGCGACAGCGGTTCCCGCTTGCGGATCTTGGCCAGCACCGCTTTGTGAGCGCCGACCTGATCGCCCAACGGATGCGACGTCCGACGTTCCAGGCGGCCGATGAAGACGAATACGCAAACCACGAACGCGATTTCCAGCACCGCGGCCAGAATCGTGAGATCACCCCAGGGACCGAGATTCACCCCAACGACGGTACTCCGCCCTAGACGGTCCACCCGGTCACCTGCGGCCATGTTTCGACATCGGCGCCGTCGCGACGCAGCTTGACGTACGCGTGGCCCTGGTCGGCCGCCACCGCAACGCTGTCGGCGTAGACGCGACGGGCTTCGGTTTCGGACCCGCGAATCAGCGAGCTTTCCTGTGCGCCGTTGCTCGGGTCGCCGGCATCGTATGCGTCACCGACGACGACTTCCCAGACCTCATCCATGAGAACCTCCTTGTTCGGGATGGGGATACCCGCTGGTATGGAATCTGCCCTGTCTGCACGTTGCACTCAGCAGGAACGATTCCGAGGAGAAGCGATGTCGCAACGACGGGTATTGATCACCGGTGCATCGAAAGGCATCGGCCGTGCCGTAGCCGAGCGGGTGGCCGCCGCGGGCGACATTCCGGTGGGCCTCGCGCGTACCAGGCCGGAGAACTTTCCCGGCGAGTTCTACGAGGTGGACCTCGCCGACCGGGCTGCGACGGCGGAGGTACTGACGGCCGTCCTCGCCGCCGGACCGATCGATGCGGTGGTCAACAACGTCGGCTTCGCCCGGATGGGCCTGATCGGGTCGCTGAACCTGGATGACCTGTTCGACACCTACGACATGAACGTCCGGGTCGCCGTTCAGGTCGTGCAGGCCGTGCTGCCCGGAATGCTGGAGAGACGGTGGGGCCGCATCGTCAACGTCACCAGCCTGACCACCCTCGGCACCACTGAACGCACACCGTACGCCGCGGCGAAAGCAGCGCTGGAGGCGTGCACCCGGATCTGGGCCAAGGAACTGGCGTCGACGGGCATCACGGTGAACGCGGTGGCACCCGGGCCCACCGAGACGGAGTTGTACCGCGAGCGCAGCCCGATCGGATCGGATCGGGAAGCCCGCCTGCTGGCCAGCATTCCGCTGGGGCGCGTCGGTGCACCGCGCGAGGTCGCCCACGCCATTTTTATGTTGCTCGACGAGGACGCCGGCTACATCACGGGCCAGGTTGTCCGGGCCGACGGCGGCGGGAGCATCGCCGGCTGACCGCCGCACCTCGTGGGTATTCGCAAGGCCAGCATCCATCACCACGTCCCGACCAAAGTCGACTTGGTGCGCGCCCTGGTCACGCAGTACCGCGGCGAGGCGCAGGCGGGCATCGCCGAATTCGAGCGGCGCTTTCCCGAACCCCTCGACCAGCTCCGCGCCTACACCGGCTACTGGGAGTCCTGCATCGGTGACCTCGAAACGAGCTACTGCCTGTGCGCATTGCTGGCAACGCAGATCCCGGTCCTGCCTGAGGAGATCGTCGTCGAGTTGCGGGCGTGCTTCCGGACCCTGTCGGCATGGCTGACCTCGGTGCTCGAACGTGGCGCCGGACAGGGCACGATCACCCTGACCGACGACACCCACTCCGAGGCGGAGGCGCTGATGGCCGCCGTGCACGGCGCCATGTCGTCGGCGCGCGCCTACGGCGATCCCCAGGTTTCGCGACGATCACCCGAGCCGTGATCGACCGGCTCGCATCCCCAACATCGGGCAACGGCGCCTGAAACCCCGTAGTAGATACCCAGACTCCCGAGTCGCGACAGGCGCGGCGTCGGCTGACCCGCCATGGGCGGGTCTCGGTGCTCCGCAGAGCGTGGCTGACACCCCACGCTGTGTTTGGTGTGCCGCCATCGACGACACGAGCAGGCATGACAACCACGACACCCGAACGCTCGACCAGGGCAATGCCTGGCTCAAGCGTTACTACTTCACCCCCGAGCCGGGGTGTCCGCCGCCTGGGTGGCAGCCGCCGTCGGCTTGGCCCACAGCAACGCGGTCGTGACCGCCGCGCTGCTGCTGATGTACCCGGCCTGCGACGCGCTGGCCAATCTCCTTGACGCGCAACGCAATGGCGGGCCGACGCGCAACCCCACCCAGGCATTCAACGCCGCGGTCAGCGTGGTGACCACCGTGGCCGTGCTCATCGCACTGACGCAGAGCATGAACGCCGTCCTCGGGGTGTTCGGGGTGTGGGCGGGGTTGGCCGGCGTGCTGCAGCTCGCTACCGGGGTCCGGCGCTGGAAAAGCTATGGCGCCCAATGGCCGATGATCCTCAGCGGTATTCAGTCGACCGGAGCCGGTGTCATGTTCGTGATTCGGTCGAATGCGCCCGAGGTGCCGAGCATCGCGGTGATCGCGCCCTACGCCGCCTTCGGTGCGCTCTACTTCCTGATCTCGGCGGTGTGGCTTACGGTCGGTGATGCCCGGCGGCGTCGCGGCTGAGCCGTCGGCCTACGACTCGACGCCGCTGAGGACTTGGGCCACAGCGGCGTCGAGATCTTCAGCGCTACCGCTCAACAACGACTTGATCAACCGGGTCTCATCATCGGCGAGGACTTCGAAGCTGCCTGCCGCGATTCCGTCGTACGCCTGCTCGACGACGCTGGCCGGACTGACCTTCGGGAGTTCCCACCCCGCCGACATCGGCGTGTCGATCAGCCCGACCAGCAGGCCGGTGACCGCGGTTCCCTGAGCGGCCAGTTCGGTCCGCAGGGCATTCGTCAGCGACCAGGTTGCCGCCTTCGACGCGGCGTAGGCCGTCGGCAGCGGCAGCCACGCGGACAACGACAACACGTTGAGCATCGCGCCACCGCCCTGGGCCGCCAGCACCGGCGCGAAAGCCTTGGCCACCCGCAGCGTGCCGAAGAAGTTCGTCTCGAGAACGCGGCGGCTGGTCTCCTCGTCCTGGGCCAACATCGAGGTGTCGTCGCCGGGTGCGATCGCGGCGTTGTTGACCAGTAGATCGACGTCGGGCGCCGCGGCAGCCGCCGCTCGGACCGAGGCGGGGTCGGTCAGATCGAGCGTCAGTGGCACGATCCGCGCGTCCTCCCAAAGCCGGGGGCGCCGGGCGGTCGCGTACACCCGCGCGGCGCCGCGAGTCAACGCCTGCCGGACGAACTCCTCGCCGAGGCCGCCGTTGGCGCCGGTTACCAGTACTGTTCTGCCCTTGAACTGCTCGGCCATCAGATTCCTCGCTGACGAATTAGGCTAACTGGGGACGGTCCCCATCTACATATGTGGGGACACTCCCCGTTTATTCCGGCGCAGGAGGGATCAGTGGCCGAAGCGTCCGTGCGTCGCCGCCGTGCCGACGCGCAACGGAACCGGGAGGCGATCCTGCGTGCCGCCCGCGAGGCGTTCGCCACCGACGGAATCTTCGCGCCGATCGACGCCATCGCGATGGCGGCCGGGGTGGGCAACGCGACGCTCTACCGCAACTTCCCGACCCGCGACGCCCTGTTGACGGCGGTCATCGAGGACACCGTGCGCGAGATCCTTACCGCGTCCGAGGCCTACGGGCGGGACCTGAGTCCCGCCGCGGCGTTGCAGGAGTGGCTCTACCAACTGACGTGGGGGCTGCGGATCTGGCATGACCTGCCGACCTGCATTGCCTCGGCGTCCGAGGACTCGACCTCGCCGGTGGCGACCGTCACCGCTCGGCTCATCGATCGGACTGCCGCCTTTCTCGACAAGCTCCGCCGCAGCGGGGCTCCGGTCGCCGCGGTCAGCGCCGACGAACTCTTCCAACTTGCCACGGCGGTGTCGTGGGCGGTGGACCGGTTCGGCGACGACTCGCAGCGGGCCCGGCGCCGGGTGGAACTGGCGACCGCAGGAGTGTTCATCGGAAACCGCGATCCGGAGTAGGCACTCAGGTAGCGGGAATAGCCTTGCCGACAGCGGTTGTTGGTGCCACGGAAGCGAGGACACATGAAATTCGGGATTTCGACGTTCGTCACCGACGACACCATCGACACCGTGACGCTGGCGCGTGCGATTGAAGAGCGAGGTTTCGACGCGCTCGCGATCGCCGAGCACACCCACATCCCGGCCAGCCGGGAGTCGGCGTATCCGATGGGCGGCGAGTTGCCGAACATCTACTACCGCACGCTGGACCCCTTCGTGACGCTGGCGGCGGCCGCGGCGGTCACCTCGGAGATCGAGTTGATCACCGGGATCGCCCTGCTGATCCAGCGTGACCCGATCACCACCGCCAAGGAAGCCGCCAGCATCGACCTGCTCTCCGGCGGCCGGTTCGTCTTCGGTGTCGGCGCCGGCTGGAACATCGAAGAGTTGCGGCATCACGGCACCGACCCGACGACCCGCGGCGCCCTGCTGGACGAACGAATCGAAGCGATCAAGGCGCTGTGGACCACCGAACCCGCCGAATACCACGGCCTGTTCGTTGATTTCGATGCGTCCTACCAGCGGCCCAAGCCGGTGCGCAAACCGCACCCGCCGATCCTGATCGGCGGTGACTCCGATGCCACTGTCAAACGGATCATCCGCCACGGCGCAGGCTGGATCTCCAACCCGCTGCCGATCGAGCACCTGACCAAGAGGATTGCACAGATTCGGGATGCCGCGGGCCACGACGTGCCGCTGACGACGTTCGGCACACCGGTCGACCCCGAATACTGGCGCGGCCTGGAAGATCTCGGCTACTACCAGGCAAACTTGTTGCTGCCCAGCAAGTCCAAGGACGACTCACTG
>JAEZIA010000306.1 GCA_023416315.1 Actinomycetes bacterium | reverse complement strand
GAGCATGGCCGAGGAGCCGTACGGCATCGGGATCAACAAGGACAATCCCGGTCTGGTCCGCTTCGTCAACGGCACGCTGGATCGGATCCGCCGGGACGGGACGTGGAACACGTTGTACCGCAAGTGGTTGACGGTGTTGGGGCCAGCACCGGCACCCCCGACGCCGAGGTATCTGGACTGATGGACGCCTCCGAGCAATCAGACGTCGACGTCGGAACCCAGCCGGCGGCGTTCGACGACCTCACCATGGATTCGGCGTCGACGATGCGGCCGATGGCCACGCAGGCGATCTACCGCCCGCAGTTCGAGGACGACGACGAGGACTCGGTCGGCAGCGTCGGCACCGAACCGCAGAGCATGCATCACCCCACGGTGGGGCGAAAACTGTCGCCGACCCGCCGCCTCGGCGGCGGCCTGGTGGAGATCCCCCGCGTACCCGAGATCGACCCACTGGCCGCGTTGATGGTCAATCCAGTTGTCGCCGAGTCGAAGCGGTTCTGCTGGAATTGCGGGCGCCCGGTCGGCCGTTCGACCAAGGACGGCGAGGCCGCCTCGGAGGGGTACTGCCCGCACTGCAACAGTGCGTACTCGTTCGTGCCGCAACTGGCTCCCGGCGACATGGTGGCCGACCAGTACGAGATCAAGGGCTGCGTCGCGCACGGTGGTCTGGGCTGGGTGTACCTGGCCGTCGACCACAACGTCAACGAACGCCCGGTGGTGCTCAAGGGTCTGGTGCACTCCGGCGACGCCGAGGCGCAGGCGATCGCGATGGCCGAGCGGCAGTTCCTCGCCGAGGTGGTCCATCCGTCGATCGTGAAGATCTTCAACTTCGTCGAGCATCCGGACTCCCGCGGCGAGCCGGTCGGCTACATCGTGATGGAGTACGTCGGCGGTAAATCCCTCAAAACCCACAAGGGGCAGAAGCTTCCGGTCTCCGAAGCCATCGCCTATGTGCTGGAGATCCTGCCCGCGCTGGGTTATCTGCATTCGATCGGCTTGTGCTACAACGATCTCAAGCCGGAGAACGTGATGGTGACCGAGGAGCAGCTGAAGCTGATCGACCTCGGCGCGGTGTCGCGGATCAACTCGTTCGGATACCTCTACGGGACGCCCGGCTACCAGGCGCCCGAGATCGTGCGAACCGGTCCGACGGTCGCCAGCGACATCTATACGGTGGGCCGCACACTGGCCGCGCTGACGTTGAACCTGCGAACCCGCAAGGGCCGCTACGTCGACGGCCTGCCCGAAGACGATCCGGTGCTCAAAAAGTACGACTCGTTCGCGCGTCTGCTCCGCCGGGCGATCGACCCCGATCCCCGGCGCCGGTTCGCCAGCGCCGAGGAGATGTCGTCGCAACTGATGGGCGTGCTGCGCGAGGTGGTCGCCGAGGACACCGGCGTGCCTCGGCCCGGTCTGTCCACGGTGTTCACCCGCACCAGGGCGGCGTTCGGGGTGGAGTTGCTGGTCGCACACACCGACGTCTACCTCGACGGGCTGGCGCATGCCGAGAAGCTGACGGCGGCCGAAATCGTCACCGCGCTACCGGTTCCGTTGGTGGATCCCACCGACATCGCCGCGACGGTGCTCTCCGCGACGGTGCTGTCACAGCCGGTGCAGACGCTGGACTCGCTGCGCGCGGCCCGGCACGGTGTGCTCGACTCCGAGGGCATCGACCTCACCGAATCGGTGGAGTTGCCGCTGATGGAGGTGCGCGCACTCCTGGACCTCGGCGACGTCGCCAAGGCCAACCGCAAGCTCGACGACTTGGCGGAGCGGGTGGGCTGGCGCTGGCGGCTGGTCTGGTTCAAGGCGGTCTCGGAACTACTGACCGGTGATTACGATTCGGCGACAAAGCATTTCACCGAGGTGCTGGACATCTTCCCGGGTGAGCTGGCGCCGAAGCTGGCATTGGCAGCCACGGCGGAACTGGCCGCCACCTCTGACGAGCTGCCGTTCTACCGAACGGTGTGGCACACCGACAACAACTCGATCTCGGCTGCGTTCGGCCTGGCCCGCGCGCAGTCGGTGGAGGGCGACCGCGAAGCCGCGGTCCGCACCCTAGACGAAGTCCCAGCTGCGTCAAGGCATTTCACGACGGCCCGGCTGACCAGCGCGGTGACGTTGCTGTCCGGTCGGTCAGCCCACGAACTGTCCGAAGAGCAGATCCGCGACGCCGCCCGCCGCGTGGAGGCACTGCCGGATTCCGAACCCCGCGTGCTGCAGATCCGGGCGCTGGTCTTGGGCACGGCGATGGACTGGATGAGTGAGAACACCGCCAGCACCAACCACATCCTCGGATTCCCGTTCACCGAGCACGGCCTGCGGCTCGGTGTCGAGGCTGCGCTGCGAAGCCTGGCCCGGGTCGCCACCAGTCAAGCGCACCGCTATGCGCTGGTGGACATGGCCAACAACGTCCGGCCCACCAGCACGTTCTAGTGCCGGAACCGCTCGCGCAGTTGGGGGTCGTTCTCCCACCACAGGGTGCTCTGCTCGGCGGTGGCGTGGTCGAGTTCGGCGTCCACCTGAGCGGCCTTGCGGCGCTCGTCGGTACCGAGCCTGCGCATCAAGACGATGACAAACGGGATGCTCAGGACATCGCCGAGGATCCACAGTATGCCGGCGCCGATGGACTGGTCGATGCGCGGGCTCGGGCCCCAATTGCGTTGCAGTGCAGCGTAGTAGTCGACGGCGATGAGCGGGCCCAGCCACAGCACGATGCCGAGCAGCCCGTCAGCCAGTGACTCCACCACGCTGATCCCGATGGCCAGCAGTGGCGGGAAACGCGGCTGCGTCGGACCGGCCTGCAGGCGGGTATGGAAATACGCGAAGCCGACGACAACCAGCAGCACCTGGGTGCCGGCCGCCAGCGGCCCGGTCATCGACGCGACGTACCAGGGAGTCAGGTACAGCAGCCACGGGGTGGCCAGCATGGCAACCGACGTCATCAGCGGCGCGACCGCGATGCCAACAGCCCTGGACCGCAGGGGCAGCGGACGAGCCATCGCCAGCAGGAACGGTACGACGTACAGCAGCAGCACCACCTGCAGTGCGCGGACCCAGAACAGCACCGGCGCGTACATGCCGATGGCGCTGAACGTGGCGACCACCCATACCGCGACGCCCAATACCGCGCACGACCAGCGAACCACGTCCGCTGACGGTAGCCCGATTAGCTTGGGATCGACTGTGGGGCTTGTGCACACGAAAGCGTGCTTTTGCGTGCGTGAGACCCACACTCGAGGACGTCACTCCAGCTTGCTCGCGAGCTGGTCGAACGTCGCGATCCAGCCGCTGTGGAACGACTCGAATTCGGTAGGCGGCAGCAGCGAATGCTCGATGGACATCAGCGTCTCGTCGGCGCCTATCGGCTCGAACGTCACCGCCACCACACTGGCTTGGGTCGGGTCGTCCCAGTCGGAGTTACTCCAGGTAAACCGCAGCAGGCGTGGCCGGTCGATCGTCAGGAACTGGCCACTGATCAGTACCCTGGTGCCCGCGTTGTCGACGTCGAAGCGCACGGTGCCGCCGACTCGGGCCTCGACGGTGACATCGACGACGCGCACCGGGTTCGGGCACATCCACTCCCGCAACGACTCGGGGTCGAGCCACTCGTCGAACACCACATCCGGGGTGGCGGGCATGACCCGAGCGACGACGACCGTCACGGTCTCGCTCATCGACCCTCGCCCTTCTTGCGGCGCAACCGGGCGGCCAATGCGTCGGCGCGAACCGACCAGAACCGGGTCTGCTCGTCGATCCACTGTTGCGCGGCGCCAAGCCCTTCTGGCCGCAACGACACCCAGTGCTCACGCCCCCGCACGTCGCGCCGGATGAGTCCGGCCGATTCGAGGACACCGATGTGGCGGGATACCCCGGCGAACGTCATCGGCAACGGCGCGGCCAGGTCGGTGATC
Organism: Actinomycetes bacterium; assembly: GCA_023416315.1. Taxonomy (GTDB): domain Bacteria; phylum Actinomycetota; class Actinomycetes; order Mycobacteriales; family Mycobacteriaceae; genus Mycobacterium. Next base: position 20,049 of record JAEZIA010000306.1, on the reverse strand, counting down.
CGCGCATCGCCGTCGCGCAACACCTCCATCAGGTGGCGGCGCGTCGGGTCGGCCAGCGCGGCATAGGCACGGTCCAAGATCTGATCTTCAACCATCTTGTTGACTATAGCGCCGCGCCGTGTTTCGCTGGAAGCAGATATTCAACTAACTCGTTGAACGAGGAGTAGCGATGAACATCGTGTCCGCGGCGGAATGGCAGGCCGCCCGCGACCAAATGCTGGTCAAGGAAAAGGAACTCACGCGCGCCCGCGATGCGCTGGCCGCGCTGCGGCGGCGCATGCCGTGGACGCCCGTCGAGAAGAACTATGAGTTCGTAGGTCCGGACGGCACGGTCAGCCTGCTCGACCTGTTCCAGGGCCGACGCCAGCTGATCGTGTATCGCGCATTCCTCGACCCCGAGGTGCACGGCTGGCCCGACCACGGTTGCGTCGGATGTTCCCTGATGGCCGACCACATCGGCAACCTCGCCCACCTCAACGCCCGTGACACGACGCTGGTCTACACCTCCCGCGGCGCACAGCCCGACATCGCGCGGATCAAGGCGCGCATGGGCTGGGACATCCCGTGGTACACGATGCTCCCCCACCCGGACAGCGCTTTCGACGTCGACTTCGGCGTCGACCAATGGCACGGCACCAACGCGTTCATCCGCGATGGCAACCAGATCTACCGCACATACTTCATCGACAGCCGCGGCGACGAGATCTTTGTCAATACTTGGCATTTCCTCGACATGACCGCGCTCGGACGCCAGGAAACCTGGGAGGACTCACCGCAGGGCTACCCGCAGACCAAGCCCTACGAGTGGTGGGCCTGGCACGACCACTACGGCGAGCACACGCCGTCGCGCTGGTTCGGCGACCCCGACCCCAACGACCCGCACGATCCCCGGCCGCTGCGCTAGATCACCGTCAGGCAGTCCCGCGCGATCGCCAGTTCCTCGTTGGTGGGAATCACCAGCACCGTCGTCGGCGACGTCTCGGCCGAGATCCGCCGCGCACCCTTGGCCGGGCTGTCGTTGAGGTGCTCGTCGAGTTCGATGCCGAGCGGCGCCAGGGCGCTCAATGCGTCGCGGCGCACCCGAGCGTCGTTCTCCCCGACCCCGGCGGTGAACGTCACGACATCGGTGTGCCCGAGCACCGCCAGATACGCACCGACATACTTGCGCAGCCGATGGATGTACACGTCGTAGGCCAATTGCGCTGCCTCATCGCCGGATTCGAGGCGCTGGTGTACCACGCGGAAGTCGATCTCGCCGCTCAGCCCGGACATGCCGGCGTGCCGGTTGAGCATGGTTTCGATCTCTTCGACACTCATCTGCGCGGTGCGCCACAGATACACGAGCACGCCGGGGTCGATGTCTCCCGAACGTGTCCCCATCACCAGCCCCTCCATCGGGGTCAGCCCCATCGAGGTGTCGACAGGCCGCCCACCGGCGATGGCCGACGCCGAGGCCCCATTGCCCAGGTGCAGCACGATCTGGTTGAGCGATTCGATCGGCGCGTCGAGGAACTGCGCGGCCTGCCGGCTGACGTACTGGTGTGAAGTGCCGTGGAAACCGTAGCGGCGAATCTGCCAGCGGCTGGCGAGATCTCGGTCGATGGCATACGTCGCCGCCGCGGCGGGCAGGTCGTGAAAGAACGCGGTGTCGAACACCGCGACGTGCGGCAGGTCCGGCACGACCCGGCGCGCGACCTCGATGCCCAGCACGGCGGGCGGATTGTGCAGCGGTGCCAGTGGAGCGAGCTCGCACAGCTTCGCGAGCACCGCGTCGTCGACGACGGTGGGTCGGTACAGATCCTGCCCGCCGTGGACCACCCGGTGTCCGACCGCGACCAGACCCGCGGTGTCCAGGTCTCCGCCTGCCTCACCGAACAAGGCGAACGCGGTCCGCAGCGCCGCCTCGTGATCGGCGACCGCACCGTCGCGGCGGATTTCGGAGTTGCCGAGCACCAACGTCGCGGTCGAGGTCTCCTCGCCGATCCGCTCGACAAGACCGTGCGCCAGCGACGTGGCGGTATCCGGTTGCAGTAACTGATATTTCAGCGACGACGAGCCCGAGTTGAGGACAAGTACTGTTTCCGCCATCGGTGCCTCGGACGCTATTCCAGCGGCTCGGCGGCACGCGGCCCGGCCACCGCAGTCCGCCGCCTGCGCAACCCGAGGATGGCCGCGACAACCGCGAACGCCACCAGAACGGCAGCCCCGATTCCGATGAGGACCCAGTTGTTCGTCGACTGTGACGCCGGCGCTGCTTCTACGGTGTCGAGGGTATCGCCGTCGTCGCGGATCGTGGCGATCGTCGGTGTCCCTCCGACACCGGCGGCCAGCACGTCGCCGCTGAGCTGAGCCCAACCCCCGGTCAAGCCATCGAGATAGGTGAATAGGGGGTCCACCAGGGTCCATGCCGACGTCGTCGTCACCAGGACGACGGACCGGTTGCGCGGCCGGTCGGCGAAGGCCTGGATTGAGCCGAGGCCGTCATTGATGTCGGCACGCAGTTGATCCGGCAGGTTGAAATCGATCGCCGTCCCATCGCCACCGATCGGCAGGCTGAGCGACGTTTCCTTCAGCGCGGCGGACCGCGCGACGATCAGCGCACCGGTTTGGGCGTCGGCCGCGGTCTTGAGGTCGACCAGCTTCGGCGTCAGCTGGCTGGGGGTCAGCCGGGCGATCGCGGCGACGATGCCGGCGGCGTAGGCGAGTTGGTTCGGGTCGCTGCCGTCGAGCGCGACCATGAACGCGGGGCTGAACTCCGACGGCACCGCGGTGAACCCGCCGAGCGGGCCACCCCCGCGGCGGATGCTCAGCGTCGAATCGGGGTGGACCTGGAAGGTGATCGGGGCGAGCAGCGGGCCACACGGCTGGATCGGCGTGTACGTCAACGCGAAATCGAGGTTCAGCCACTGCCCGAACGCCCTACCGGGCACATCGAACGTCGCATCCAGACGCCCCGAATTATCCAGCGGCGCCCGATAGACGACGACGTTCTTGGAGCGGATCACAACCGCCGCCGGATCATTCCTCGGTACCGGGGTGTAATCGGCGAGCAGGTGCACCCGCACGTTGTCGACCCGTCCGGCGCCCAGCGAGGACCGATCGATACCCACCGTCATGTTGGCGGTCCGAAGCACGTCGACTTTCCCGGACATCCGCAACTGGCCGAAGGTCAGCGTGTCACCGGTGGGCGCCGGCGTGGACCCGGCTTGCTCGACACGAGCCGCGGGCGACTGCACCAGAGACTGCAGCTCGTTGACGAGAAGCGAAACCTGCGCGATGAGCGCATCATCCCGGCCGGAGATGCGCAGAAATGCGTCTGGAGCGCCGGGGTTTTCGACGCTGTAGCCGACGGTCCCCGACTCGACGACGATGGAGCGGGTCAACGGGGCCGCCGGCGGCGGGACCGCACCACGCGGCTGGTTGACCACCGTGATCGCCAGCGGCTGAGGGTGGTAGAGCCGTTCCAGCGTCGCCACGAGGGTGAGCACCGTTTGCTTTTCGGCGTTGTCGGCGTCGGTCGGCGCGTAGATCGTGAACCGCTGCAGGACGGCGGGGAAGAAGCTTGCGACCGAATTCGTCGCGGGTTCGATCCCGGTGAATACCGTCGCGAGGTTATCGAGCGTGACCTGCTGGGTGGCGCAGACTTCATCGGCGCGGTACATCGGCCGGAATACGAACGACACGTCGATCGACCTCGACTGCGCTGGTATCGACGAAATGTCGACGTCGAACGGCGTCGAGATCCGGTCGGGGCCGGCCGGCGGCAGGTAGATCGCCGTGACAAGCCGGCCGGTGGCGTCGTTCACTTCGAGGAAGCCGGCGCTGATGTTCAACGGCGCCTCGATCGTGCCCTGGATCCGCGCGGCGGTCAGGCCGGACGGTATCGGCACCGTCGCACCGGAGCTCGCGTCGGGAGCAAGCACCAGGCTCGGGCTCAAACCGAGAGCGGTCCACGGCAAGGTCAGGGCGACCGGGTCGGGATCACCGGGAGCGGCGCCTGCGCTGCCGACCGACGGCCCTACGAGCAGCACCGGAATCATCACCAGGAGTGCCGCGAGTGCGGCACGCACTGCACCGCGAAGACTCATCACCGTCCACCTGCGCGGGCGCTCACAGCCGTGACGCAGGCCCGGCAGTGATGACGAATCGATGACAAAACTGAACTGACCGGGTGCACGCTGTCTACTTTCGGTGTTCGAGCTTCGCTAGCCTAACAAGGCAGGCACGATACCGGCGGCCACAGCCCCGTGAGCCGTGTTCATGTGATCGGGACCGGCGAGTTTGCCCAGTCCAGTGTCCCGGGACCGACCGGCAGGAGACCATGGCCACATGGGTGGTCGTCGGGGAGATGGCGCGACGATCGCCGGACAAATGGCGCCGCGCCTCCACCGGGATGTCAAACTACTTGCTTGGAGAGTGCCGGACGTTCGAGTGCTCGCTGCCCGACAGGCATCCGAAAAGTGATTGCGCGAGCAAGCGTTGGCGATGAAGGGGTCGCAATTGACTAGTCAGGACTTCGCGCGAATCTTGCGGTCCCGATGGCATGTCATCGTCGGCACGATCACCATCTCGATTCTGTGCGCTGTCGCCTATTTGTTGCTCGCAACGCCCCAATACGAGGCGTCGACGCGCCTGTTCGTCTCGACGACCGCGGACGGCAATGCCACGCAGACCAACGACGGCGGGCTGTTCGCGCAGCGTCGGGTGGTCTCGTATACGAAGCTGTTGACCGGTGGGATCCTGGCCCAGCGCACCATCGACAAGCTCAACCTCGACATGAGCGCCAAAGAGCTCGAAGAGAAGATCACGGCCAGCGCCCCGGCCGACACGGTGCTGATCGACGTCTCGGTGTTGGACCCGTCACCGACCCGGGCGCGCGACATCGTCAACACGCTGTCCGACGAGTTCGTCACCATGGCTGCCGCTTTGGAGACGCCGGCCGGGGGGTTGCGACCCAACGCACAGGTGATCGTCCAGCAGCGGGCCGACACTCCCACCACACCGGCATCGCCGAGGAAAAAGCGCACCCTGGCAATCGCGGCGGCGCTGGGTTTGGTGCTCGGCGTCATCGCCGCGGTGATCCGTGACCACTTCGATCGCCGGATCCGGAAAACCGACACGGTCGAAAAGGTCACCGGCGTAGGCGTTATCGGTGAGATCCCCGCCAACGCCGGAAGCCGGGCCCAGCCGCTGATCTCCTTCGCCGGCGATAACTCGGTCACCGCCGAAGCATTCCGAGCGCTGCGAATCAATCTGCAGTCCCTCGAGATCAGGGCTGGTTCGCGGACTCTCGTCGTGACAAGCCCGATGCCCGACGAGGGCCGGACGACGACAGCGCTCAACCTCGCGTTGGCGCTCGCCGAGGCCGACCAGAATGTGGTGGTGGTCGACGGGGATCTGCGATACCCGAGCGTCGCCGCGTACCTCAACCTCGATCAGCAGGTGGGGTTGAGCTCCGTCGTGACCGGTGCAACGACACTTCGGGACGCACTTGTGCAGACCCGCTTCGCCCGGGTGACCGCACTCACCTCGGGCCCCGTGCCGGCCAATCCCACGGAGATTCTCGAATCCCAAGCGGCCGAGCATGTTCTGGCTGAACTGAGCCGGTCGTTCGACTACGTGATCGTCGACTCCCCGCCACTGCTGGTGACAGATGCGGTCATCTTGGCCGGCAACGCTCAAGGTGTGCTGCTACTGAGCCGCTTCGGTCGGACCACCCGAAGCCAACTCAAGCATGCCGCCGACAGCCTCAGCCGTGCGGCTGTACCGCTACTCGGCGCCGTGGTGACCATGACCACCGCGAGGAAGCGCAGTCCTGTCGAGGCGAGATATTACGGCGAGACGCCGAAGAACTCGCGGCCACCACAGCGCCACGCCCCTCGTCGCTCGCGCAAGAAGTGATCTGATCGGCGAGCCGTGAATCAGAACCGATCCGAGTTCAGTGACACGCGAGGCACTTTCGCGGTCGCACCGCCGATGTCTGTCGGCAGAGAACTCGACGGTCGACGTCGCCCAGACGCGGCGGACACCTTCCTGACCGCACCCGCTCGCGCTTTCGACTCCCTGGCAGCCGGTTTACGGGTGGGCGATCGGGCCTACGTCGTGTTGCTGGTGACGGCACTGGCTCTGGTGATCGTTCCGGAGATCATCAACCACCTGATTCTCAAGCACACCCCCGACCTCGCCATCGAACGAGCACTGATCGAGGCGGAGGCGCCGCTCGCGGGCCTTGCCCGATGGGCCGGTTCGGCCGCACTGCTTGGGGTGGCCTCGATCATCGTCGTCATGCGCGGTCATCCCAACCGTGACGTCACCTGGCTGTTCCTCCTACTCCTGGCGCTGAATCTGCCTTATGTGGTCGGACCCGAACCGGTCACCCCGACCGATCTGGTCAAGATCGTGCTGGCCAATGCCGTTCTCGTGGCGATCTGGAACACCGGAGCGCAAGTCGCCGAACTGAAGTGGATCGCCATCTTGGTGACCTGCGTCGGCGCGTACTCGATCATCGGGGGGCTGATCATCCCCGAATACATGATGTACAACATGGTATCGAGGAAGTCCCTCGTCGCCGGCTGGGAATTGGCCGGGCCGTTTGGTCAGAGCAACGCGCTCGGGATGTATTGCGCCGTGGCGTTTTCCTTGGTGCCGCTGATCACGGGCACGCGGTGGCGGGTGATCTGCGCGTCGATCCTGTTCGCGACGATCGTGCTGTCAGCCACCAGAACGGCGGTCACCGCCGCCACCCTCATCGCTTTGTGGTGGCTGTTCTGCTGGCTGCGGTCGGTGATATCGGTACGCCTCGCGGGCACTGTCCTCGCTTCCCTCGCATTGGCCACCGCTCTGATTGTGCCGTTGCTGGGTTGGGACCCGGGAACATTCACCGGGCGTGCGTTCATCTGGGCAGAAGCGCTCGAACTGTGGCGCGAGTCCCCGATCGTCGGATTGGGGTTCAACTGGTTCCTGGTGTATGGGCAGTGGGCGGCGGAACTGGTGATCTGGGCGAGCGCGGGCACCGGACACAACATCCTCGTCGACACGCTGGTGAAGTCCGGTCTGGCCGGGCTGGCCGCTTTGCTTCCGATCTGGGTCGGTGCGATTTTCGCGGCTCGACGGATTCGGATGCGCAATGAACAGGTCGCCATCTTCGGCTATCTGATCGCGTTCTTCATCATCGCCACCACCGAGGCGGTCTGGGACCTCTGGCCGAACATTCAGCAATTCCCGACCAGCGGACTGATTTTCGCAACACTGCTGATGGCCCGGGGCAAGCCTACGGAAGGACGACTGTGATGGCGAGACGATCAGGCTCGACGACCCGGGTGCTGTATTCCGGATTTCACTACCGCCACATCAACCCCGGTTCGGGCTACGACCAGGTCGTCGCCGACCATCGCCACTATGTGAGCGGCGAGAACCTACCGTTCGCCGACCGACTCGAGTCGACCCGGCCGCGGCACTTGAACTTCCTTTTACTCGATCTCCTCACGCTGCTGCGCGGCCTTCGCTACGACACGGTGCACTACTTCCAGCCGGAAGCGACCGCGTACCTCTCGCCCTGGCCCCTTCGACTGCTCGGGAAACGCATCGTCTATACCGTGAATCTCGATGACAAGCAGTGGTTCGGGCCCTCGCGCAGCCCGCATCATCGCATCAAGCAGTTCTCCTTGCGCGCCGCCCATGCCATCGTGGCGTTGAGCAGCCAGCAACGCGAGGTGTTCAGCCAGAAGCTTCCGGACCGAGAGGTGAAGTTCGTTCCGCACGGATTCACCTTCACCGAAGTACGCGAGCCATCGCTGGAGTTGTTCTCCAACCGCGCCACCGGCCAGCACCGGCTGGTCATGATCGGTGCCAACTACCGTGACTTCGACATGCTGGAACAGATTGCCGCGCAACGTGGTTCACGTAACGTCCGAATCGACCTGGTCGGCATGGACGACGCGACACGCAAGCGTTTCGCGGATCACGAGGGGGTGTTCTGTCATCCACGACTCGACGCCGACAGCTATGAGGACCTGTTGTGGGGGTCGTTCGCGCTACTGCTCCCGTTGACGTTCGCCACCGCCAACAACGCGCTGCTCGAAGCCTACAACGCGTATCTCCCGGCGTTCTTGAGCCGCATCGACGGGGTGACGGACTACGTGGCCGATGGAGATCAGTCGTTGTTCTCGTCGCCGGAGGAATTCTGGTCGAAGTACGACGCCGTCGCCGCACTCAGCCCGAGCGAACTCCGCGAACGCTGCATCGCACTCCACACCGCGGCACAAGATCGGCTGTCCTGGCCAAAAGTTCGCCTCGAACTCGCCAAGGTCTACGCACCCACCGCCTGACCACCGTAGCCTGAGGCACAGTGATCAGAGGTATGTCAAAGGGGGACGAGTGTGAGAACGGTTGAGGAGATCTTCTCCGAAACGGTGGCGGTCAAGACCCGAATTCTGAATGACCCGGTGCTGCTTGGCACCGCCAAGGCGGTCGGCGATCACCTGGTGGCCGGCTACCGCGCGGGCGCGCGGGTATTCATGTGCGGGAACGGCGGCAGCGCGGCCGACGCTCAACACTTCGCCGCCGAGCTGACCGGCCACTTCATCTTCGATCGTCCCCCGCTCGGCGCCGAGGCGCTGCACGCCAATACCTCACACCTGACGGCCGTCGCGAACGACTACGACTACGAGACCGTCTTCGCCAGGGCTCTGGAAGCATCCGCCCGCCCCGGCGACACCCTCATCGCGATCAGCACATCGGGCAACTCCCCGAACGTCATCCGGGCCGCCACCGCCGCCAAAGAGCTCGGGGTCACGGTGGTGGCGATGACCGGTGAGTCGGGCGGTGCGCTCGCCGAACTCGCCGATTACCTGATCAATGTGCCGTCGGCGGACACCGGACGAATCCAGGAATCCCATATCGTGTTCATCCACTCCATCTCCGAACATGTCGAGTACGAACTCTTCGCACCGCGCGCCGACTAGCGACTCGAAGCGGCGCGACTACCTACACACTCTCCTCGCCGACCGCGCCGGCCGGGAGTGGTGCCTCTTCCTCGACCGGGACGGCGTGATCAACCGGCGGATCGTCGACGACTATGTACGCAGTTGGCGCGAGTTCGAATGGTTGCCGGATGCCAAGGCAGCCTTGGCCGCCCTGTGTGGGTGGGCGCCGCACGTCGTGGTGGTCACCAATCAGCAGGGCATCGGCAAGGGGCTGATGAGCGCGGACAGCGTTGCCCGCATTCACGCCAACATCCAGGCGGAGTTGGCGGCTTTCGGCGTGGCGGTGGATGACTTCGCGGTCTGCCCTCACCTCGAATCGGAGCACTGCCGCTGTCGCAAACCACAGCCCGGACTCATCCTCGACTGGCTCGAACGACATCCGAGCTGCCAACCGTCGCTGAGTGTCATGGTGGGGGACAGCCGAAGCGACCTCGAGCTTGCCCGCAATGTCGCGGTAACGACCGGCGGCTGCGCGGGTATAGAGATCGGAAACGTCGACATCGAGGACATCGCAGATGTTTCTTTCGACTCGCTGTGGGAGTTCGCCACCGCAGTCACTCACCAGGGGGTAATTCACGAATGACCGTGTTGCGGGGCCGCGCTCCGCTGCGACTGGGGCTCGGCGGCGGAGGGACAGACGTCGAACCGTACTCGAGCGAGTACGGCGGGCGGATTCTCAATGCGACGATCGACCGCTACGCATACGCCTTCGCCGAACGACGATCCGAAGGCACCGTGGCATTTCGCTCACCCGACCGGGCGCGGGCCGGCGAAGCCCATATCGACGACCTGTCCTCCCTGGAGGAGGACTTTCCGCTGCACGTCGCAGTCTATCGCCGAGTTGTTCGAGAGTTCAACGGCGGCAAACCGTTTGCGTTCGAGCTGGCAACCCAGGTGGATGCGCCACCCGGTTCCGGTCTGGGTTCCTCCTCCGCGCTGGTGGTGGCGATGCTCATCACCACCTGCGACCTCATCGGGGTGTCACCTGGCCCGTATGAGCTGGCGCGGACGGCGTGGGAAGTGGAGCGCGTCGACCTCGGCATGGCTGGCGGCTGGCAGGACCACTACGGCGCCGCGTTCGGCGGATTCAACTACATGGAAACGCGCCCCGGCGGTGAAGTGGTGGTGAACCCGCTTCGGATCCGGCGCGACGTCATCGCCGAGCTGGAAGCCTCCCTGCTGCTGTACTTCGGCGGAGTATCCCGGTTGTCATCTGAGGTGATCGCCGAACAACAGCAACACGTCGTCGACCGTGACAAGGATGCACTAGAGGCCACGCACGCGATTCGAGAAGAAGCGCTGGAAATGAAAGACCTTCTGGTCGTTGGTGATACGCCAGGATTCGCACGGTCGTTGCGGCGGGGTTGGGAGGCGAAGAAACGCCTCGCCTCACGGATATCCAACCCGGAGATCGAGCGGGCCTATCAGGTCGCCGAGTCGCACGGCATGGTCGCCGGCAAGGTCTCGGGCGCAGGCGGTGGCGGGTTCCTGATGATGATCGTCGATCCGCGGCGACGCATCGAGGTCAAGGAGAACCTCGAACGCGAGTGCGGCGGAGCGGTGACCCCGTGCCTGTTCACCAAGGACGGCGCAACCACCTGGAAGACACCGGCGCCGAAACTTCCTTCACGCCAGTGACTTCCGTCACGAACTGCGCTTTCTGACATTGCCGAGAACGCGGAGAAACTCCCGCACCTCGTTCCGGAATGACGGGACCAGCGCCAGCGCGGCGACCACCGCCAGCGACGCAATGGTCACCACCACCAGGACCCAGATCGCCTGCCAGCCGCTACGCGTCAACACCTCGCTGACCGCGAGCCCTACCGCCACCACGGGGAGCAGCAAGATCAGGCGCTTCAGCGAGGGCAGCAGAAAGTCCTTGGCGGGCAGGCCGAGCCGAGGCAGCCCGATCGTGGTGGAAACCAGCCAGTTCAGCAGGAGGCTCAACGCGTACAGCGCGGCGATCCAGGCCGTGCCCCTGGTGTTGAAGATGAAGTACGTCGCGGTGATGGGGACCCAGACCGAGGCGTCGAGCGCCCAGAGGAGTCCCAATCTGCCTTTGCGAGTGAACAACCAGTAGTTTACGTAGCCGAAGATCTGGAACAGACCGCCGACAGCGAGGATCTGAGCCAGGTGTCCTGACGGGCGCCACTCTCGGCCGAACAAGACCTCGATGAGGTCGGCACCACCGACAATGATCAGCGCCAAGAACGGCAAGAGCGCGTACGCCATCACCATCTGGACCCGCTTTGCCGCCGCGACCAGCTCGGGGCCCTCGGGAACGTGCGCCAGGATCGGCACGACCACGCGGGTCAGTGGCCCCGCCAGCTGGGCCAGGGGGAACGCCACCAGTTGGAACGCACGCGAATACAGCCCTACCGCCGCGGCGCCGAGCGCCTGACCGACCGCGGCAGGCGCGGCATACACCGCCGCGTAGTTCGTGACGTCGATACCCAGCGACGACGCCGCCAGGCTGACGTGACTCTTGACGCCGCGCAAGGTTGGCCGCGACCTCGGTACATACCGTGACAACACCACCAACAGCAAGACCAGCACGACCGCCGCGGTCGCCTGCTGGATCACCACCGCCCAGTACCCCGCGCCGCGGAGCGCCGCCACGCACGCGGCGACGAGCGCCGCTCCCTGCGCGACCGTGTCGACCGACGCCAGCGCCACGAACTTGTGCGTGCGCGCCAATTCAGCCCGAAACTGCGGTGCCAGACCGGAAATACACACCGTCGCGGCCAACCACTTGGTGACGTCTTCCAACAGTGGCTCACCGTAGAAGCCGGCGATCAACGGCGCGGCCAGCCACACCAGGGCCGCGGTACTCACGGCCAGCACGACGCTGATGTAGAACAGGGCATCCCGGACGGCCGGTTCGAGTTTCGCCTCCCGCATGATCGCCATCGACAGCCCGAAGTCGCTGAGCACCGAGGTCACGCCGATGACCGCCGTGACCATCGCCACCAACCCGAAGTCGACGGGCGTGAGGAGGCGGGCCAGCAGGATCAGGCCGACCAACTGAATCAGCGTGCGCAGCACCTGGCCGAGCATCACGGCGGCTCCACCCCGGACGGCGGTCCCCTGCAGGGATCCGCCACCGGAAGAGGTCACCGCTCGATCCTAACGACCGGGCAGTCCTCGACCGGCGGTTTGCGGCTGATGTGACCGGACATGGCTTACGCCCCGCCACCAGAAGCGGCCTGCATCAACGCATCCGCGGCCGGCTTGGGTTCGAGATTCGTGCGGAGCACCCCGAAATTATCCTGGTCGTAGCTGAGATCGGTTCCGCCGTCGACCAATTCGTAGTAGATGAGCGGGCCTGCCCAATCCCACTGGGCGAGCTGACGGCGCGCCTCGATCAGCGCCCGTGCCTGGTCCTCTTCGGAGACGGCGTGCGAGCTGGTGCCGGTGGGGGCGCCGTACTCGGTGACCCAGACCTTCTTGTCGCTGTCGCCGTGTTCGACCATCACCCGGCGCAGATCCGGCAGATCCTTGAACCCGCCGACCATCCGCTGCTTATCGGCCATGGGCAGCGCCGGAAACGTGTAGGGGTGAACGGCGATCGCATCGGCCAGTTGTGCCGTGCCGTTGGCGTAGAGCCGCTCGAGGTAGTCGAAAGGCGACTCCTCGTTGGGTGACTCGTCGTACTTGGGAGCCAAGCCGCCGACCAGAACGGTCGCCTCGCCGTCGGCCTTGCGGATCGCTTCGGCAACCACCTTGAACAGTCGCCCGTACTCGTCGGCGTCGGGTTTGGCGGGCCAGAATTGGTTGACGTTGGGCTCGTTCCATACCTCCCAGTGGTGCACTCCCCGCGGGGCGTAGCGCTCCACCGCGACACCCGCGAAATTCGCGTAGCTCGTCAGGTCGACGGGCCGTACGTAATTACTCGCGGCGTCGTCACCGGAATCGGGTGGGCGCGCCCACTGGGGTGTGGAGGAGAACACCGCGAGCACTTTCATGCCCCGCGCGGTCGCCTCCTCCACGACCTTGTCGGTGTACCCCCATTCGAGGCTCCCCTGTTGACTTTCCATCCAGGCCCAGGCGAGATCCACTCGGACCCACGTCACACCCATGGCGGCCATCAGCTCGAACTGTCGCTCGATGTTCGCGGCGTCGGCACCGCGCGGATGCACGGTCATCCCGATCGGAACGCGGCTGGCCGGCGCTTCCGACTGGCAGGAAAGCGCCATCAGCGCGACCAGCACCAGCGCCAGCACGCGCACGACCGCCTTGCCTCTGCCCCCGGTCATCGCACAATCGCCCGATTGTCCTTGTCACCGGGAAGCACCCTGCCGAAGATGCCCTCGGCGCGCCCGACCGCGAGCGCCATTCCATCGCCGAAGGTGAACTTCTCGGAGTTGCGCAACCACATCAGCGCGGCACCGCCGATATGCCGAAAGCGTTGCCAGGCCGGATAATTCCAGCGCCGGTACAGATACCCCGTGCCTCGGCCATAGCAGCGGATCTTGCGGCGCCGCTCCTCTGGCGTGAGATGCGCGAACTCCGTCTGGGCGCGCACGGCGATGTCGCCGACCCACTCGACCGAGAAGCCGTCGAGCTCCGACATGCGCAGCAGCAGATCGGTACCCTCCCCGGCCTGCCATGGAGTGCCCGCACCCGAACCTATTGCCGGGTCAAATCCCCCGGCGGCCACGAACTCTCGGCGCCGGAACAATGTGGCGGGCTCGATCGGGCCCCAGACATTGCGCCGGGTCAGTTCGGTTCCTGGGGCCGGCAGGGTATTCCTCGGGCCTTCGCGGTCGACCAACTGCACCGCACACACCGCCACCTCCGGCCGCAGGTGCGGTGCCACCCTCTCGAAGAAATCGTCGTCGATCCGGCTGGTGTCGTTGGGGAACCACAGCCAGTCGACGTCCTCACCCAAGAGTTCGGCAGCCGCGTTGCGCCCGTTGGAGATTCCGCGCGGGCTGACCACCGTCGAAATCGCAAGTTTGTCGGCGAAGGGCGCCACCACCGTGTCCAGCGCCGCCTCGGCGCCGGGGTCGTGGTGGGCGATCGCCACCGCCTGGGGCGGTCGCGACTGCTGAGCCAGGTTGTCGAGCAAGCCTGCAAGCGCATCCCATCGACCCACGGTCGTGATGGCGACACCGATTCGCGGGGCCACCGGATTCGCCACGCTGCCGCTCACCCGCGCTACCTTAGCTCACTGCGGGATGCGCCCAGCTCAGCGCAGATGGCCTCGGAAGCTGCGGCCAGCGATATGCGGGCCTGCCGTGCCGTCACGTGAGCGAACCCCCGGCTCGCCAGCTCCGCCCTGGCCGTGTCGTCGCCGCAGTATGTGCGGATCAGCTCGGCGAGCTCCGCCGGATCATGCGGGTCGAAATACTCGGCGCCGTCGCCACACGTTTCGGTCAGTGCGGGAATGTGTGACGCGAGAACGGCGGTGTGCGACGCCATCGCCTCCAGCGGAGGCAGTCCGACGCCCTCGTGCAATGACGGCATCACCAGTAGATCCGCACCGGCCACCAGGGACCGCAGTGCGGGGAAGTCGAGTCGTCCGCTGATCACCACTCGGTCCGGGCTGCGTGCGGCGAGGGCGTCGACGCGGCCGTCGACGGTGCGCACCGATTCGCCACCGCCTGCGATCACCAGTTTGTGCGGGATCACCGGCAACACCTGCTCGAATGCGTCGAGCAGCACCGTCAAGTTCTTGTGCCACTTGGCATTACCGACATAGACCAGATACGGGGCTTCGACCGGTGACAGTGCCGGATCGACGGGGGTGAACCAGACGTCGTCGAGCCCCAATGGGGTCACCAGCACCCGCGCGGACGGCCGCGCAGCGAGCAGGGTCTTGGCCGTCGAGTGCGACGGCGTGAAGATCTTCGTCGCCCGCCGCGCGTCCAAAGTCAACATGGCCCGCGCATAGAGCCGCTTGGGCAGGGGTTGGTCGTTGATCCGTCGCGGCATGATGTGCAGGGTGTCGTGGACGGTGACGTAACCGCGAATGCCGCGGTTCGACGGGGCGAGCAACGCAAGTGGGTACGGATAGTGCGGGACCCAGAATGCCCGTGGCCGGGCGGTGCGCAGCGCGTTGGCCCACGCCTTCTGTTCCCCCACGGTGTACATCGCCGCGTCGGCCGGGTCGGCAAGGACAACCCGGGTGAAGTCGCGCACGGCAGGCCGGCTGCCCGGGTTCGCCAGGACAGCAAGGGACAGCCCATATTTGGCGACGGTGTCCTGCAGATACGGCAACTCGGTGGCGATATACGTACCGATCCCGCTCTGGTTGATGTGTCGCACGTCGAACAACAAGTCGACCCCGGCGCCGTCAGCCATCGCGCGCCTCTACTTCAATCGGCCACGCAGGTCGGGCAACGAGTCGCGGCTGGCCCACGCGCGCTCAAGGCTGGATTCGAGGCTGTGTTGCGGGGCCCAGCCGAACTTCTCCTTGATCCGCGTAATGTCCGCGCCGAGGAACGGACGGTCGACCGCACGCATCCGGTCCTTGCTCTGCCGCACCTCGAACTTGCACCCCAACACCGATTGCAGCCGCTCGAGGATCTCGTCCACGGAGTACTGGTCACCGCTGGACAGATTCACCGTCTCGCACTCGCCGGGACCGGGGTTGTCCCCGAGTGCGACCGCCGCGAAACCGCCTGCCGCATCGACGACATCGATGTAGTCCCGTTTGGGCCAGGTGTTCCCGACCTCGAGAACCTCAGAGCCGTTGCGTAACTGATCCATCAACGCCGGCAGCAGGTGCGGGTTGGTCTCCCCTGGACCGATCACGTTGAACAACCGGACATTGACGGCACTCAACCCACGACTGGCCGCCAGCGACCGCACGTAGGCTTCGCCGTGGAGCTTGGTGAAGCCATAGATGTCGGCGGGCTCGACGACCGACGTCAACTCCCGGTGCGGCGCCTCGTCGGGCCGGTAGACCGCTCCACTGCTGGCGAATACAAACCGAGTCCCCGGTGAGCACTCGGCGAGCAGGTTGACAGTACCCGCGACGTTGGTGGCCACCGCATTCGCCGGATCGCTGTCGCACTCCGGGATGTAGTGAATCGCCGCCAAGTGGATGATGACCTCGGGATTGAAATCCCGGACCGCTTCAGCGGTGGCGGCGGCGTCGCGGATGTCGACCCTGCGGAATGCGAATCCCTCGGGCTCCCCCTGCAGCCAGTCGGGAGTCCCGTATCGCAGGAGGTCGATCACCAGCACGTCGGCCTGATCGCGCAGGATCCCCACCAGCTCCTTGCCGACGAAACCGGCACCACCGGTCACCAAGATCCGCATGCGCTGTCCTCCCCCGTCCGCCGACTCGGCAGTCATGTCGCCGTCACTTCACGTACCCGCTTCTCGAGCGTGCGGGCGATATCCGACCAGTCAAGCGTCTGCGCTGCCCGCAGCCCGGCTTGCGAGAAACCTTCCCAGCCTGCTTCGGCGGTCAGCAGTGCATCGGCGAAATCCGCCGGCTCGGTGCCGCAGACAACACCGGAACCATACTGCGTCACCACTGCCGTCGAGCCGTTCTCCGGGAAGCCGCCGGTGACAACGGGCAGCCCACTGGCCATCGCCTCGGTGATCACCCGCGGGAACCCCTCACGCTTGCTGGGCATGCCCAGAATCGCGGCTTGCGAAAGCAGTTCGATCTTCTTGTCTTCGCTGACCGAGCCCAGCACGTGGATCCGGTCCGCGACCGATGACCGCCGGGCATGGGCTTCGACATCGCCCCTCGACGGCCCGTCACCGCCGATCAGCAGGTCACCGGCCAGACCTCGCTCGCTGGCGAGGCTGAAGGCATCGATGAGCAGCTCCAGATTTTTGTGCGGCGCCAGCCGGCCCACGTAGAGCACACCCGATCGCTCGCTGCGCGGTTTCGACCGGTACCGCTCGAGTTGGATTCCGCTCGGCAGCACCAGCGTCGACCGTCCCGACGCTTTCCGGATCCCCTCGGCGACCGCCGCACTGATCGCGAAGCTGGATGCCACCGTGCGCGGCAACACCGCCTGCAGGGTCCGCAGCAGCGGATCTTCCCGGATCTCGCACCAGTGCAAGCCGCTGCGGCTGCGCACCCGGCGGGGCAGCGCCGCCGCATGCAGCAACGGCCATTCGTTGAGGAGGTAGAAGTCGTGGCTGCCCTCGGCGGCAATCCGCCGCACCCGTGCGCTGTACTTGGCGATGTCGGACCAGTTCCGCCGCAACGCCTTCACCCGAGGATTCTTGTAGCGACCCCCGTTGGGGTAGCGATGCACTCGGACGCCGTTCACCGTCTCCTCGGCGGCCAGTCCGGGCTCATGGGCGATGCAGTAGATGTCGACCGAGTGACCTCGCCGCACAAGCGCTTCACCGAGTTCGGCGAAGAAGATCTCCTGCCCGCCAATACTGGGCAGACACAGCTCGGTCAAGAACGCGAACTTGAGCGACGGGGAAGGATTCCCGTCCGAGCCGCTCGCCGCCACCCTCACCCCCACAGTCGATCCCGCACCCCCGAAGTAGCCAATCGTAACGGCGTGCGGTGGGGTTCGTGCCGGAAACGCCGCTCACTCGCCCTGAGCCTGGATGGCCGTGATCGCGACGGTGTTGACGATGTCCTCCACCAACGCCCCGCGGGACAGATCGTTGACGGGTTTGTTGAGGCCCTGCAACACCGGGCCGATGGCGATCGCGCCCGCGCTGCGCTGCACGGCCTTGTAGGTGTTGTTCCCGGTGTTGAGGTCCGGGAAGATCAGCACCGTGGCGCGGCCGGCCACCTCCGATTCCGGCATTTTGGCGGCGGCGACGGTCGGGTCGACGGCGGCGTCGTACTGGATCGGACCTTCCACCAACAACTCGGGAGCGCGCTGGCGCACCAATTCGGTTGCTTCCCTTACCTTCTCGACACCACTTCCACTGCCTGAATTACCCGTGGAGTAGGACAGCATCGCCACCCGCGGATCGATACCGAACTGCGCGGCGGTGCGTGCGGAGCTGATCGCGATGTCGGCGAGTTCCTCAACCGTCGGGTCGGGCACGATCGCGCAGTCACCGTAGGCCAGGACCCGGTCGGACAGGCACATCAAGAAAATGCTCGACACCGTGGAAACATCGGGGCGGGTCTTGATGATCTCGAACGCCGGCCGAACGGTGTGCGCCGTGGTGTGCGCGGCGCCCGAGACCATTCCGTCGACGATCCCGTTGTGCACCAACATCGTTCCGAAGTACGAGACGTCATGCATGGTCTCGCGGGCCTGTTCCAGCGTCACGCCCTTCTTCTTCCGAAGCTCGGCGTACTGCGCGGCGAATTCGTCGCACAGCTCGCTGGTGCGCGGGTTCAGCACGGTCGCCGCGGCAAGGTCAACGCCCAACTCAGCGGCGCGCGAACGAACTTGGGCTTCCTCACCGAGGATCGTCAACTCGGCCACGCCTCGGCGCAGCAGGCGCCCGGCGGCGTGCAGGATGCGGTCGTCGTCGCCCTCGGGCAGCACGATGCGCTTGCGATCGGCGCTCGCCCGCTCCATCAGCTGATAGGTGAACATCTCCGGCGTGGTTACCGTGGGGATCGGCAGGCTGAGCCGGTCCTGCAACTCGTCGATGTCGACGTAGCGCTCCATCAGGGCGATCGCGGTGTCGATCTTGCGCTGCGAGGTCGCGGTGACCCGGCCCCTGGTGTTCGCCACCGCGCTCGCGGTGGCAAAGGTGCCCAGCTCGCAGGCGATGATCGGCAGCCGCAGGCCCAGCCCGTGTACCAGCTCGGCGATCGATCGGTGCAGCGGCAACCCGCCGTTGAGGATGATGGCCGACAGCGAGGGAAATCCCTCGGCAGCATGTGCGCTGGTCACGGCAAGGACGACATCGGAGCGGTCACCCGGGGTGATCACCGCGACGCCCTCGGTGAGCCGCTCCAGGCAATGCTCGGCGGTCATGCCCGCCACGAGCACGTCCATCACCTCTCGGCCGAGCAGCGCGTCGTCACCGTGCACCAACACCCCGTCGACGGCATCACGCAGGTCGGCCACCGTCGGCGCCACCAGCAGCGGCTCCTCGGGCAGGACATAGACCCGCGGCCCGAGATCGGCACAGGCGTCGGCCACCGCCGTCAGCTGCGCCGGGTCGGCGCGATTGGCGACCACCGCCGCGGTATGGGCGTGCTGAGTAGCGAGCTCGACCAGGCACAGCTCGATTACCTGCGTCACCTCCTGCGGCGTGCGATCGCGGGCCCGGACCGACAGCACCACCGGAGCGCCGAGATTGGCGGCGATGCGCGCGTTCACGCTGAGTTCGGTGGGGGTGGCGACGTCGGTGTAATCCGATCCGACGATCACCACCGCGTCACAGCGGTCGGCCACCTCGTGATAGCGGTCGACGATGTCGGCAATCGCGCCGTCGGGATCGGCATGCAGCTGCTCGTAGCTGACACCGACGCACTGGTCATAAGTCAGACCGGCGTTGCTGTGCGCCAGCAGCAGCTCAAGGATGTAGTCGCGGTTCTCCCGCCGGGTGATCGGGCGGAACACCCCGGCCCTGGGCACCACGGCCGTCAACCGGTGCAGGATGCCGAGCGCGACGGTGGACTTGCCGGTGTCACCCTCGGGCGACGCGATGTATATCGAGGTGGTGTGGGCGGCGCTCACGAGTACAGCTTTCCGTATTGCCGACGCTGATGGTCGACCTGGACGGGTCGGATCACGGTTTTTGGAAGTGAACCACTGCCGCCGGCGACCCGCCGGAGACCACCGGCGCATAGTGGATCGACGTGGTGGTGCAGATATAGCGACAGGATGTCGGTACCAGTTGCACGTTATGAATTCAAGAAAAATTGCCTGCAATCTGCACAATCAGGCTCGTTGTAAGGTAGCTTATTGCGCGGCCAGTAAATTCTGGCAAACTTCAGTACGTGCGCATGACCGGTTTCGACAGGGGTGGCTGCGCTGAGCGCGCCGAGGCAAACTTAGCTGGGCTACCTGAGCGCGACACTTGGTCGACGCGGTGAAGTGGGGGGTTCCACCAACCACACGGGGCGAAGGGCATCGGAGTGAGCAGCTGTCTCGAACTCCCGGATTCCGGTACCAGCGACGCAGCGACCATCCCTGTCCCGATCATCAGCGGTGGA
>JAEZIA010000305.1 GCA_023416315.1 Actinomycetes bacterium | reverse complement strand
TCCATCGCCGTCACCTTCTGGGCCATGAACCATGCTGGTCCCAGCCCTACTCAGGTGTCAGCGATGTCCCGAGACATAGAACTGTCAGCGATGTCCCCGAACAGCACAGTTCGCTCAGCGGCGGTTTCGCGCCGAAATCACCTCTCCCGGGTCAGCAGCACCGCGTCGTCAAACGGCAACATCGTGAACAGCGGCCGCCATGCTGCGGACACATGCGGAGCGGCCTCAGCCTTGGTCACCCGCCGCGGATTCCTGACGGCGAACGTGCGCCCGTAGCGCTTGAGCCGCCCGCCCCCGGCCACGGTGATGTTTTTCAGCCAGTCGCGGTTCGGGCCGTACGTGAGCAGGATCGCGATGCCGTCATCGGTGGTGAACACCGTCAGCGGGGTGCGGTACCGCTTCCCGGAACGGCGACCGACGTGTTCGAGGATCCCCATCGTCGGGACGAAGCCGGCCCACAACCGCTGGACCGGGTTGGTGACATAGCGGTTGAACCGGGCCAGCCACTGGGGGAGTTGCATGACGCCATCAAACTCCCAGGACAGGCCCACTTCAAGGGTATGCGGTGACCGCGAGGTTGACGCCACGCGGCGGCGAACGGTGCGGTACCGCCGAGGGCCGCATGTGATGCTCGTCGCCCCTCCTACACCCTGTAGTTGAGCACCTCCGCAGTCTGGGACACTGGTGGCCATGGGCAGTACGGATCAGGCCGCCTCGACGGCGGTATCAGCCGGGCTGTTCGCTGACGCCTGCGCGGTCATCCCCGGTGGAGTGAACTCCCCGGTCCGGGCCTTCAACTCCGTCGGCGGCACCCCCCGCTACATCACCTCGGCGTCGGGCTACTGGCTGACCGACGCCGACAACAACCGCTATATCGACTTGGTCTGCTCGTGGGGCCCGATGATCTTGGGCCACGCCCACCCGGCCGTCGTCGAGGCGGTCCAGCGGGCCGCCGCTGACGGACTGTCGTTCGGCGCGCCCACCCCCGCCGAGACCGAGCTGGCCGCCGAGATCATCGACCGGATGAAACCGGTCGAACGGGTACGGCTGGTCAACTCCGGCACCGAGGCCACCATGAGCGCGGTCCGTCTGGCCCGCGGCTACACCGGTCGCTCGAAGGTCATCAAGTTCTCCGGCTGCTACCACGGCCACGTCGACGCGCTGCTGGCCGACGCCGGCTCGGGCGTCGCCACCCTGGGCCTGCCGTCCTCGCCGGGCGTCACCGGCGCCACCGCCGCCGACACCATCGTGCTGCCCTACAACGACGTCGCCGCGGTCGAGGAGTCCTTCGCCAAGTTCGGCGACACGATCGCCGCGGTGATCACCGAAGCCTGCCCGGGCAACATGGGCGCCGTCCCCCCGCTGCCCGGCTACAACGCCGCCCTGCGCCGTATCACCGCCGAACACGGCGCCCTGCTGATCGTCGATGAGGTGATGACCGGCTTCCGGATGAGCCGAAGCGGTTGGTACGGAATCGATCCCGTGGAAGCCGACCTGTTCACCTTCGGCAAGGTGATGAGCGGCGGGCTGCCCGCCGCGGCGTTCGGCGGCCGCAGGGACGTCATGGAACGCCTCGCCCCGCTGGGTCCGGTGTACCAGGCCGGCACCCTGTCCGGTAACCCGGTTGCGGTCGCTGCAGGCCTGGCCACCCTGCGCAACGCCGACGACGCGGTGTACGCCGCCCTGGACGCCAACGCCGACCGGCTGGCGGGACTGCTCACCGACGCACTCACCGAAGCCGGTGTGGCCCATCAGGGTCCGCGGGCCGGCAACTTCCTGTCGGTGTTCTTCACCGACTCGCCGGTCACCAACTTCGCCGAAGCCAAAGCCAGCGACACCTGGCGGTTCCCGGCGTTTTTCCACGCGCTGCTCGAGGCCGGTGTCTACGCACCGCCCAGCGCCTTCGAAACCTGGTTCGTCGCAGCCGCACTCGACGACGCCGCCTTCGAGAAGATCGCCGATGCGCGGCCCGCGGCGGCACGGGCGGCCGCGGGAGCCACCCGATGAGCGAGCGGACCATCGTGCACGTCATGCGCCACGGTGAGGTCCACAACCCCGACGGCATTCTCTACGGGCGGCTGCCCGACTTCCATCTCTCCGACCGCGGCCGCGCCCAGGCCGAGGCGGTGGCCACCTGGCTGGCTGCCCGCGATGTCGTCTACGTCGTGGCCTCACCGCTGGAGCGGGCCCAGGAGACCGCCGCGCCGATCGCCCGCCATCACGGCCTGGCGGTCGACACCGATGACGAGCTCATCGAGTCGCACAACGTGTTTCAGGGCGAGAAGGTCTCGCCGGGTGACGGTGCGCTGCGCGACCCGCGCAACTGGTGGCATCTGCGCAACCCGCGGTCGCCGTCGTGGGGGGAGCCGTACCGCGAGATCGCGGCCCGGATGCGACGCGCGGTGGATCGCGCCCGCGCCAAGGGCGTCGGCCACGAGGTGGTGTGCGTCAGCCATCAGCTGCCGGTCGAAACCCTGCGCCGGTCGATGACCGGGGCGCAGCTGCACCACTTCCCGACCCGGCGGCTGTGCAACCTGGCATCAGTGACGTCGTTCTACTTCGACGGGGACGACTATGCCGGCTGGGGATACTCGGAGCTCGCCGGGCGGTGAAGCGGCTGGTGGTCCTCCTGGTGGCGGCGACGGTGTTGGCCGGCTGCTCCA
>JAEZIA010000273.1 GCA_023416315.1 Actinomycetes bacterium | reverse complement strand
GCGTGGCGATGGGCTCGGGCAGTCCGGCCTCGCGCGCGGTGGCTCAGATCGTGTTGCTGGACAACAAGTTCGCCACCCTGCCGTATGTCGTCGGCGAGGGCAGGCGGGTCATCGGCAACATCGAGCGGGTATCCAACCTGTTCCTCACCAAGACCGTCTACTCGGTGCTGCTGGCCCTGCTGGTCGGACTGGCCGGCCTGTCCCACAAGCTGTTCGGCACACCGCCGCTGCTGTATCCCTTTCAGCCGATCCACGTGACGATCGCGGCCTGGTTCACCATCGGCATCCCGGCGTTCATCCTGTCGCTGGCGCCGAACAATGAACGCGCACACACCGGGTTCGTGCGACGCGTGATGACCTCTGCGCTGCCGTCCGGGGTGGTGATCGGCGTGATGACCTACACGTCGTACCTGATCGCCTACCACGGCAACAGCGCGACGACGGCCGAACAAACGCAGGCCTCCACCGCTGCGTTGATCACCCTGCTCATCGGCGCGGTGTGGGTGCTGGCGGTCGTCGCCCGGCCCTACGAGTGGTGGCGGGTCGCCCTGGTGGCCGCCTCCGGGCTGGCGTACGTGGTGATCTTTGCCCTACCGGTGGCGCGCAAGGCCTTCATGCTCGACCCCTCGAACCTGGAGGTCACCTCGACGGGCGTGGCGATGGGCCTGCTGGCCGCCGGCCTGGTGGAGGCGGCCTGGTGGCTGCAGGGCAGGGTGCTCGGGGAGCGGCGGATGTTGTGGCGAACCGAGCGCGAGGTGCAAGATTGACCAATGGGATTCCTCGACAAAGCCCTCGGCAAGACCAAGGAAGTCTTGGGCTCCAATGCCGACAAGGTAGAACAGGCCATCGATAAGGCCGGCGACATCATCGATCAGAAGACGCAGGGCAAGTACTCCGGCACCGTCGACAAGGTGCAGGACGCCGCCAAGAACTACGTCGACAAAAACCGCACCGACTCCGGGGACCAACCAACCTGACCTATGGCGAAACTCTCAGTATCCGTAGACGTTCCACTTCCACCAGAGCAGGCCTGGCAGCACGCAGCCGACCTGTCCCGCTACAAGGAATGGCTGACCATCCACCGGGTCTGGCGCTCGAAGCTGCCCGAGAACCTCGAGAAGGGCACCGTCGTCGAGTCCATCGTCGAGGTCAAGGGCATGCCCAACCGGGTGAAATGGACGATCGTCCACTTCAAGCCGCCGGAGGCGATGACGCTCAACGGCGCAGGCGTGGGCGGGGTGAAGGTGAAGCTGATCGGCAAGGTCCGCGCCCATGACAAAGACGCCAACAGCTCGGTGGTGACGATGGACCTGCATCTGGGTGGTCCCGCGCTGTTCGGGCCGATCGGGATGGTGGTGGCCGGTGCGCTGCGGGGCGACATCAAGGAGTCGCTGAACCGCTTCGTAACGGTTTTTGCTCCGTCTAATTCCTGATCACCCGGTGCGGGCTCGGGTGAACCCGAGGGGCGCTGCGGCGGGCCGCGCCGCCGCCGGGCGCCGCCGGTCGGGCGTGCTCCTCAGCAAGGAACCGTCGTTCGATCCCGGCGATCAGATCCTGCGCCGAGCGGCGCTCCCGTTCGGCGGCGCGGATCATCCCGCGGATGCGACGCGCCTGGGTGTGCTCGCCGCGGCGCTGGTAGCGATCGAGGGCGCAACCGTAGGTGGCCAGGTCGGCGTCGAGTTGCTCGCACTGGGCCCGCAACATCTCCCGGAGGTGTTCGGCCTGAAGGCGATTCGCGGACTCGGGGGTCTGGTTGCCGATGTCCACCATGCTCGGTGAGGTCACGGCCGAACTGTAACCGACCCGGCCGCAAAATCTGCATTCCGGGGACGCCGCATCGGTGCCGCCGCCCGCTGTTCATCGACCCGACGCCTCCGCGTCATTCACCGGCATCGCGGCAGTTGCGCAAACCGCGTAGTTCGTCCGATGATGTGCGGCGTGGAGACCGCGCACGAGCAGCGCCAGATCGATCAGGTGGTGGTTCGCCTGACCGAGTTGTTCCCGTACGTGCCCGACCACGTCATCACCGAGACCGTGGACAGCACCTACCACCGATTCGACGACGCCCGCATCCGCGAATTCGTCCCACTGTTCGTCGAGCGGCACTGCCGCGAGCAGTTCATCGCCGCACCGGCGATCGAGATTTCCTGCTGATTTAGGGCGCCACAACCGGCCCGGGCTCGCCGCGGCGCAGCGTTTCGGCGGCGAACAGCGCGGCCTGGGTGCGCCCGGCGAATCCCAGCTTGAGCAGCAACCGCGAGACGTAGTTCTTCACCGTCTTCTCGGCGAGGAACATCCGTTGGCCGATCTCCCGGTTGGTCAACCCCTCGCCGAGCAGTTCCAGCAGTTTGCGTTCGGTGGACGACAAGTCGCGCAACCGTTCGTCCTGCTCGGTCTCCTTGCGCAGCCGCGACATCAGAACAGCGGCAGCACGGTTGTCCAACAACGACTTTCCGGTCCCGACGGTCTTGATCGCCTCGGCCAATTCCATTCCGCGGATGTCTTTGACCACGTAGCCGCTGGCGCCGGCCAGGATCGCGTCGAGCATGGACTGTTCGTCGGTGAACGCGGTCAGGATCAGGCAACGCAGATCGGCGTGTGCCGCCAGCAGATCCCGACACAGGTCGATGCCGCTCCCGTCGGGCAGGCGGACGTCGAGCACCGCGACATCGGGGGCGGCGGCGGGAATGCGCGCCAGGGCTTCGGCCACGGTGGCCGCTTCGCCCACCACAATCAGTTCGGGGTCGGCGCTGAGCAGGTCGACCAGCCCGCGCCGCACGACCTCGTGGTCGTCGACCAGGAACACCTTGAGCACACCGCAGTGAAGCTCGGGCGGGTGTGGAGCCGGTAGAGACTTTGGTCCCGAAATCGACGGACAATCGCTGGACCGCCGAGGTCAGGCAGGGTTCTTCTAGACTGCGGCGATGAAATACCAGCCCGCCGTCGACGTCGCCGGCATCGACGCCATCGATTTCCACACCCACGTCGAGATCGATTCGGCCGGACACTGCGCCTACGACGACGAGCTGGCGCGGGCCACCGGTCAGTACTTCAAGCTCGGCGCCGACTACTTCGCCGGGGTCGACGACCTCGCCGAGGCCTACCGCAGCCACAACGCCGCCGCGGTGGTGTTCACCATCGATGCGCACACGGTGTCCGGGCACCAGCCCAACTCGGTGGAGGAGCTGATCGCCGGGGCCGTGCGCAACAATGACGTCCTCATCCCGTTCGGGTCCGTCGACCCGTGGGACGCCGACGCCGTGCGCCGGGTCGAGGAACTGACCGGTGACTACGGCGTGCGGGGGTTCAAGTTCCACCCCAGCCTGCAGGGCTTCGAACCCAACGACCGCCGGTTCTACCCGATCTACGAGGCAATCGCCGCAGCGGCGGTGCCCGCGCTGTTCCACACCGGCCAGACCGGGCTGGGGTCGGCCCTGCCCGGCGGGCACGGCATCAAGCTGCGCTACTCCGACCCGATGCTGCTCGACGACGTCGCCGCCGACTTCCCCGACCTCACCGTGGTGATGGCCCACCCCGCCGTGCCGTGGGTCGACGCGCAGATCGCCATCGCCTCGCACAAGGCCAACGTTTTCGTCGACCTGTCCGGTTGGTCGCCGAAATATTTTCCCCCGCAGCTCGTTTCGGCGCTTTCGCGGCAGCTGCGGACCAAGGCGCTATTCGGCACCGACCACCCGTACATCACGCTGGACCGCTGGCGGCGGGACTTCGACGCACTCGACCTCGATCCCGCGGTGGTCGCCCTGATACTCAAGGACAACGCGCGGCGCGTGCTCGGCCTGTCCTAGCGGCCGCGCCGGGGGAGAATCGGGTATGCCCTACCTCCCCTACGTCAAGGCCTGCATCAACGGTGCCCGCACACCCGACCAGCACCCGGGTCTTCCGGTCTCACCGCAGCAGCTGGCCGACGCCGCCGTCGCCGCGCACACGGCAGGGGCGATGGCGGTGCACCTGCATCCGAAAACCGCCGACGGCGTCGACTCGCTGGCGCCGGAGACCGTCGGGGCGGCCGTGAGCGCCGTGCGGCAGGCGGTGCCGGGGCTGCCCCTGGGCGTGACGACGGGGTTCTGGGCGCTACCCGATCCGCAGCAGCGGCTGCGCGCCGTCGAGTCGTGGGACGTGCTGCCCGACTTCGCCTCGGTCAACTGGCATGAACCGGGTGCCGAGGAGCTCGTGCGGTTGCTGCTGAGCCGGGGCATCGGGGTGGAGGCCGGCATCTTCCACGCCAACGCCGCGCAGGCGTGGGCGAGCTCCGGCCTGGCACCGCACTGCCTGCGCGTGATGATCGAACTGCCGGCCGACGGGGACGCCGCGACCGCCGACGACCTGCTTGGCCGCATCCGTGCTGCCGACTCGCCCGCGCCGGTCCTGCTGCACGGTCTCGACGACAGCTGCTGGCCGCTGCTGGAGCACGCGGGTCGGCGCGGACTCCAGACCCGGATCGGACTGGAGGACACCGTGCTGCTGCCAGATGGGTCGACGCCACCGGGCAACGCCGAACTCGTCGCCGCGGCATTCGCGATGCTGCGCGAGGTCAGTCGATAGGCGGGCTCAACGCGAAGTCGGCGAAGTCGAAGCCCGGCACCACCACGCAGCTGACCAACGTCGGCTCATCGTCGCGGGGACGGGCGCGCTGCCAATACCCCGGCGGTACCAGCACCTGCGGCTGCTCGCCGGCGAGAATGTCGGAACCAAGCAGAACCGTTGTGGCGCTATCGGTTTCCGCCCCGATCTCGAGGAGCAGCGGGCTGCCACGATGATAGAACCACAGTTCGGCGCTGCGCACCGTATGCCAGGCCGACTGCTGGCCCGGCAGCAGCACGAAGTAAATGGCGGTCCCGGCGTTGCGCGGTCCGTTGTAGTCCGGCGGCAACGCCGCCTCGCCGACGACGAGCTCGCTGCGCCACGTCTCGCGGAAGAAGCCGCCTTCGGGATGGGGTCCCATCTCGAGCTCTCGGACCCAGTCGGGGAGATCGGTCATGGCGTTCAGGGTAGGGATAAATCGGTTGCCGGCGTCGACATTGCCGCATTAGCGTGGCGCTCGTTCGATTCCCATGCACCAAGGAGGGGTCCCCATCGTGGATCACAGCGCCGCCGTCCTGCCCGCTGCCCACCGCTTGGAGACCCATGCCTACCGAATCTGCCATCACCCTGATCGACCTGGACTTCGTCTGGCCGGACGGGACCGTCGCCCTTAGCGGGCTGAACGCCACCCTGTCGACGGGGCGCACCGGGCTCGTCGGCGCGAACGGCAGCGGAAAGTCCACCCTGCTGCGGTTGATCGCCGGTCAACTCACCCCGACCGGCGGCCGGATCCTCACCGGCGGTGACGTCGCTTACCTGCCGCAGACGCTGACGCTGGATGCCGCCCTGTCGATCGCCGACGTGTTGGGCGTGGGCGCCAAGCTGACCGCCCTGCGCGCAATCGAATCCGGCTCGGCAACCGAGCGGGACTTCGACGTGATCGGCGAGGACTGGGATGTCGCCGACCGTGCCGCCGAGGCGCTGCGGGTGATCGGTTTGGGGCCCGCCGACACCGACCGGACGGTCGGGCAGGTCTCCGGCGGGGAGGCAATGCTGTTGGCCATCACCGCACTTCGGCTCGAACCCGCGGCGATCACCCTGCTCGACGAACCGACCAACAACCTCGACCGCGACGCCCGTACCCGGCTGTTCGATCTCATTGCCGACTGGCCGGGGACGCTGGTGATCGTCAGCCACGACGTCGCCCTGCTGAACCGGATGGAGCACACCGCCGAACTGCACGACCAGCGGCTCACCTCGTTCGGCGGGCCCTACCTGCAGTGGCGGGCGCACGTGGAGACCGAACAGGCCGCCGCCGCGCAAGCCGTCTCGGCCGCCGAACAGTCGGTGCGGGTGCACAAGCGCCAGCGCGCGGCTGCCGAGATCAAACTGGCTCGCCGTAACCGCAAGGCGCAGAAGGACTACGCCAACAAGCGGGCGCCGAAGATCGTGATGAACAACTGGGCCGCATCGGCCGAAGTGGCGGCGGGCAAGCTACGGACCGGGCTGGACGAGAAGGCCGCAGGAGCCGCCGAGGCGTTACAGGCAGCCGAGGCCAGGCTGCGCAATGAGGAACACATTCTCGTCGACCTGCCGGACCCCGGGGTTCCGGCCAGCCGCCGACTCGCCGAATTGCCCAGCGCCCGTGGACCGTTCGTGGTGATGGGCCCGGAGCGCATCGCGATCGTCGGAGCCAACGGCATCGGTAAGACCCGGCTGCTGGACCAGCTGCTCGCCGGAACCACAGGCCGGCTGCTGACCGATCGAGTCGGTTACCTACCCCAGCGCATCGACGGTCTCGACGAGACAGCCAGCGTGATGGACACCGTGCGTGCCGCCGCGCCGGACGCCGATCCGGCGCTGGTGCGGACCCGCCTGGCCCGGTTTCTGCTGCGCGGCGACGCGGTGCACCGGCCGGTGGCCACCCTGTCCGGCGGGGAACGGTTCCGGGTGGCACTGGCTCGGCTGCTGCTGGCCGAGCCGCCGCCGCAGCTGATCGTCCTCGACGAGCCGACCAATAACCTGGACTTGGCCAGTGTCGACCAGCTGGTCGATGCGCTCCGGGGCTATCGCGGCGGGCTGATCGTGGTCAGCCACGACGACGACTTCCTGTCCCGGTTGGATCTGGACCGGACGCTGTCGATGCGCCAGCCCGGGGTCGTGGACGCGGCGGGTTAGGGTCTGACCATGGCACACCTGCGCGCGGGCTGGTTCGTCGTGCTGTGCGCTGCGCTGCTGTCGGTCAGCGCCTGGCTGCCGTGGTTGATCGGCGCGGACGGCGGCGGTCGGGCCAGCGCGATCGGGGGCACGGTCGGCAACGTCGATCTGCCGAACCGGTTCGGGGTGGGACAGCTGATCGTGCTGTTGTCCTCGGTGCTGATCGTCACCGGCGCGATGGTGGCGCGCAACCTGTCGCCGCGGCTGGCCGCGGCGGCCGGACTCGCGGTCTCGGTGATGGTCGGTGTGCTGGCCTATGCGTTCTACGACCAGAATGTCCGCCCGCCGGTATCGGCAGGCTACGGCTTCTACATCGGGGCGGTCTGTGCCGTCGGGGTCGTGTTGTCCTCGGTGTGGGCGCTGATCTCCGCGCTGGTGCGCAGGCGATGAGCCGATTCGTCGAGCCGGTGACTTTGACCGGCGCGCAATGGGTTTCGCTAGAACCGCTGCACGACTCCCATGTTCCAGAGCTCGTGGCGGCCGCCGCGGATGTCGGGGAGCTGTGGTTCACGGGCGCTCCGTCGCCAGAGACCGCCGCGGCCTGGGTGCGGCGAATGCAGGCGATGCAAGCCGTCGATGAGGGCGTCAGCTATGTGATCCGGCGGCGCGGCGACGGAGTGGTGGTCGGTTCCTCAAGCATGTTTCATGTCGACGCCGCCAACCGCCGGCTCGAGATCGGCCATACGTGGTACTCGGCGTCGGCGCGGCGCACCGGGGTCAATACCGAATCGAAACTACTGATGCTCTCCCATGCGTTCGACCAACTCGGTTGTGTCGCAGTGGAGTTCCGTACGCACTTCTTCAACCAGGTCAGCCGGGCGGCGATCGAGCGCCTCGGCGCGAAGCTCGACGGCGTGCTGCGCAGTCACCAACTACTTGCCGACGGGTCCCGCCGGGACACGGTGGTCTACTCGATCCTGGACATCGAATGGCCGGCGGTGCGCAACAACCTGACGTTTCGGCTCAGCCG
The DNA here is from genome assembly GCA_023416315.1 of Actinomycetes bacterium. Classification (GTDB taxonomy): domain Bacteria; phylum Actinomycetota; class Actinomycetes; order Mycobacteriales; family Mycobacteriaceae; genus Mycobacterium. The sequence goes on along the minus strand of JAEZIA010000273.1, from coordinate 15,313 downwards.
CCACGGGTAACGGCTGAGCCGAAACGGAATCGGTTGAGCGTCAGTCGGCTTCGACAGTTGTCGTCGCCTCGATCGGCTTGCTCTCAGTGGTTCGGGTGACTTCGATGCGGCGTGGCTTGGCCCGCTCGGCCAGCGGGATCGTCACCGTCAGCACACCGTTTTCGTAGGTGGCCGAGATCTTGCCGGTGTCGATGCCTTCACCGAGGGCCAGTTGGCGACGGTAGGTGCCGAAGAACCGTTCGCTGGTCAGCCACTGCACCGAATCCTCGGAGCGGGCCGAGCGGTGCGCGGTCAGGGTGAGGGTGCCGTTGTCGACGTTGACGTCGATCGAACCGGGATCCACACCCGGCAGGTCGGCGGTCAGCACGTAGTGGTCGTCGACCTTGTAGAGGTCCATCGGCATGAACCTGGGGCTGCGATCGGTCCCGGCCTGGCTGCCCAGCAGTCCGCGGGCCATGGCATCGAGTTCGTTGAACGGATCGAAGCGGAGCACAGTACTCACCTCCTGCATCGCTGAACGCAAGCCCACCACCCTGGCGGGCAGCTTTACTGTGCACGGCCAGATTAGCACTCTAAGGGGGCGAGTGCTAATAGTCTTCGGCAAATTTTTTTGGCGCCGCCGGTAGGCTGGGCCGGGCTTTGCGAAGGGGTGAGGTGTGCACAAGGTGACGGGTCTCGCGTCGGCCGTACTGGCCGTCGCGCTCGCGATGACGATCACGAGTTGCTCGGAGGACTCGAAGCCGGTCGCCGCCAAATGCGACGAGGTGTCGGTGCCGCTGACCGATAACCCCACGCGAACGGATCAGGACCCGCGGCTGCGTCTTCCGCAGCCGCAGGGTTGGGAACGCACCACCAAGCTGGACTCCGAGACCATCCGGTACGCCATCCGCAACGAAGGTCTTTCCGCCGACGGGTTCACTCCGAACGCCGTCGTGACCCTGCAGAAGGTGGGGGTCACGGTCGGCAACGCCCAGCAGATTCTCGACGCCCAGAACCAGCAGCTGGTGGCGCGGCTGAAAGTCACCGATCTCAAGTCGAGCTCGGCGCAGGTGTGCGGTCTGTCCGCCCAGTCCACCACCTACACCGCCCCGGCGATGGGCAAGATTCCGGCCCGCAGTGCGTCTTCGCTGGCGGTGGTCTACACCGAAGGTGAAGTCAACTACGTCACCACCCTCACCGTGCAGACGATCAAACCCGACAACCCCACCTACGCCGCCGATTCGGCGACGATTCTCAAGGGATTTCAAATACTTCCGCCGAAGTGACGTATGTGCTGACGTCCGCGCCGGCCAGCCGCTGAGTGCATTGGTCGCAGGCGACTTCGCCGGTGAACTCGCCGCCGCAGTCGTGGTGCGTCATCACCACGGCCGGGCCTTCGGGTGCCTGGAACCACCACTGTGCCCACTGCAGCGCGGCGGTCAGCACCGGAAAAAACGCCCGGCCCTTGTCGGTCAGCAGGTAAGCCGCGCGCTCGGGCCCTGAACGCTCGGTGGGCTCGGTGGTGAAGACACCGATGGTGCAGAACGTGTGGAGTCGGTCGGCCAGCAGGCTGGGCGGTGCGCCGAGTTGGGTCTGGAAATCGGTGAAGCGGGTGGTGCCGAGAAACGCGGCCACCAGAACGGCTGCGGCCCAACGGTTGCCGAACACGCTCATGGTTTCGGGGAACAGCCCGGCCTCGCGCGTCACGCCGTCGGACTCCGAGCGGCGCCGCGTCGCGGCCGCGGGTGCCGATCGCGTCCACGCTCCGCTCGGACCGAGGTGCAGGTCCACGTCCGATCCGGTGACGACGGCATGACAGCTGTTGCAGCGCAGCAGAGGGGCGAAGTCGGACCCACACGCCGCGTGATGCATGGCGGGCAACGGTTCCGGATGCGCGTTGACCCAGTTTCGTTCCCACTCCCAGATCAACAGCAGCGTCGGCCACAGCGAGCGGCCGCGGCCGGTGATCACGTACTCGGTGCGGGCCCGGGTCGAGGCATGCACCTTGCGGGTCAGCAGGCCGTCGTTGACCAGCGTGCGCAACCGGTTGGTCAGCACCGAGTTCGAGATCGGCATCCGCGCCATGAACTGGCTGTAGCGGCGGGAGCCCAGCAGGGCCTGCTGAACGATCAGCAGGTTCCACTCGTCGCCGAGCAAGCCCAACATCCGTCCGATGGCATTGGGGCTGTCCGGCGCCAGGACGGTCGGCGTCTCGAGGGGTTGCGCTTCGGCCACTACAGTCCGATCGCTTCAGCGCTTGCCACAGCGCCGAAATTACTACAGCTAAGAGAGTGCCGGGCCGGATTCAGGGCGGTCCCGTCGGCTCGTGGTCTGAACCGACAGGACCTCAGCAGGCGTGGGTGTCGACCACCGCGCCCGCTTGCAGCCCAGCATTGCCCCGGGCGTTGATCCACAAACGTCGTGACCGGGGAGGGGGGCTCGTCATTCGCAGGCTGGTGGGGAACACTTGCTGGGTGTCTTTGCCAAACCACGATCTGGCGCAGCGGATGGCCGAGTTGGCCAGGGCGACCGCGCCACCCCGAAAAGTCGACGAGGTGTTGGCCGGGGTGACCGCCGCGGCGACCGAGATGATTCCCGGCACCGACACCTGCGGCGTGCTGCTGATCGGCAAGGGGGGCAAGTTCGAGTCGTTGTTCGGGACGTCGGAACTGATCTACAAGGTCGACGCCCTGCAGGAGGAGTGCGGCGAAGGCCCGTGCATCCAGGCTGCCGTTGACGAGCTGATCGTGCGTACCGACGACTTCACCAGTGAGCGGCGCTGGCCCAAATACAGCGCTGCGGTCACCGAACTCGGTGTGCGCAGCGGGCTGTCGTTCAAGCTCTACACCGGCGAGACGACGGCTGGTGCGCTGAATCTGTTCGGCCTGCAGCCGCACGCCTTCGACGGGCAGTCCGAGGCCATCGGTTCGGTGCTGGCCGCGCACGCGGCGTCGGCGATCCTGGCCAGCCGCCAGGGCGAGCAACTGGAATCGGCGCTCAACACTCGCGATGTCATCGGTCAGGCCAAGGGCGTGATCATGGAACGGTTCAACGTCGACGCGCTGCGCGCTTTCGAAATGCTGCGCGAGCTGTCGCAGACGTCGAACACCAGGCTGGTCGACATCGCCAACCGGGTGATCGAGACCCGGGGAACCTAAGTCGGGAGCGGTGGGGTCCCGCCGGTATCGTTGGGGCAGTTTCCGGTGGTCGTGGGGGTCGCTCAATGGTGAGGGATGCGCTCAAGCGCTGGTGGCAGCAGTCCACTCACTATGAATGGTTGAGTGGCTACCTCGCCGCCCGCGGTATGAGCGGCGCAACTCGCGCCCTCATGGCATTTCTCGCCGCGTCATTCGTGGCGTGCCTGCTGGGATTGCTGTCATCTCCTGACGGCCCGATCGGGACCATTCCGGTCGTGATGACGTGGCTGGCCATCGCCGGCGGGATTGCGGGCTCGACCCTGTTCGCGGTGAAGTGGCCGAGCCGGCGAGAGTCGCTGGCATTCGCCTTGATCACGATCGCCTCGATCGCGCTGGCCTGTCTTGCCTACCCGCGGCCGATGCCGTCCGTGGTCGGTTGCATCGCCTTCGCCACGATCGGCGCCTACATCGCGTTCTTCCACACCACCGCACTCGTGCTGTACAACTTCGCGGTCGCGGCCACCGTCGCGACCTTCGGCGCGGTGCGGATGGCGGCGGCAGGGCAGCCCGTCCTCGCCGCGGTGGACTGGTGGCTGATCATCCAGGTCAACATCGCTCTGCCGCTGGCCATCCAAGTCCTCGTGCGTGCGTTGGGAACCGATCTCCTCCGCGCCGAGCGTGACCCGCTGACCGGGTTGCTCAACCGGCGCACGTTCCGACAACAGACGTCCCGGCTGATCGAGGCGGGACGAGACACCGGCGGGCACCTGGCGGTGGCGTTGATCGACCTGGACAAGTTCAAAGCGATCAACGACCGCTACGGGCACGCCTCCGGCGACCAGGCGCTGATGCACGTGGCCCGGGCCATCAAGCAGGCCGCCGGGGATGAGGCGGTCGTCGCCCGCAGCGGCGGCGAGGAGTTCGTCGTGGCGGTCGCGTCGCCGGGCTCGGACTGCCACGAGTTGGCCGAACGCCTGTGCGCCGCCATCGCCGAGTCGCCGGCGGGGGTCACCGCCAGCGTCGGCACCACCGCGGTCCGGTTGTGCGACACCAAGGATGACCACAAACGGCTCATAGATCGGCTCGTGGACACCGCCGACTGGGCGATGTACCGAGCCAAGCGCGCCGGTGGCAATGGCTTCCGGCATCAGGACACCGACCCGATCGGCCGTCGCCCGCCCGATTGCGAAGAGGGTGCGAATCAGTCGATCGCCTGAGATAGGGGCATTTGCCCTGTTCACAGCAGTGCCCCCGGCAGGATTCGAACCTGCGACACCGGCTTTAGGAGAGCCGTGCTCTATCCCCTGAGCTACGGGGGCGCAACGGCTGGCAGCTTACCGCGTGCCGGCCGCGCGCCCGTCGTCTCAGCTTTTACCGCAGCGCCCCGCTGCGCGGGCACAGCGCGACGAGGTAACAGTGCCCCTGCTTCGGCGCGGTGGTGGGATAGTCGTGACGGATCCAGGTGATCACCCGTCGCATCATGATTGCCTCCTTCCGGCCAGCAGTGCACCCCACTCGTAGCGGGCGACGGCGGTGGCATTGCTGTCGACCACCGGGTCGACGCCTTGAGCCAGCCGGACCAGCGCCTGAGCCACCCGCCCGCGGTCCAGCTGATGGCGCCGGGACACCTGGTCGATCTCACCGGACGCCGCGTCCACCGTGCACCGCTTCAACCCGACCAGCACACCCTCGGCGCACTCCTGCGTCGGTGCATGGTCGTATCCGTCATGTTCCATCACAAAGTCCTGTAGAACCGTCATGCTCTGCCTCCCGTGCCTGAAGCGATTGCCCGGCTCACGGATTCGCAAACCCGTTAGCGCAGTTCTGCGATGACTTTGGCGAAGTACTCCGCGTGATAGTCCTGCACGGTGAAGTACGTGATCCCGTAGTCCTCGCGGCGGGCCCGCAAGGTATCGGCGATGTCCCGCGGCGTGCCGGTGAGAACGGTCGGCAGGGCCAGCAGCTGCTCCTCGGTGGCGTCGGGGGCGTAGCCGCGGGTCAGTGCGAGATCGGGGATGCCCGACGAGTCCGTGGGCACCCCGGTGATCGCAATGTTCAGTTCGAGATCGGTGAACCGGTCCCCGGCCGCGGCCCGGACGAAGGCGATCCGTTCGGCCAGCGGGTCGTGGCCGGGGTACTGCGGCACTCCGCCGCCGGTGAGGCCGATGATGTCGGCGTGCTGGGCGGCGATCCGCAGTACCCGGTCGCCGTTGCCTGCGATCAGGATCGGGATCGTCGGCGCGGTCTCCTTGAGGTACCGGGTGGTGTGCCGGAGATGGTCGACGCGCTCCCCGGCGCTCGGGTACGGCATCTCGGCGGCCTCGAACTCCTCGCGGACATAGCCGGTGCCGAGACCGAGATCCAGCCTGCCCTCGCTCAGGACATCGACAGCGATTGCGTCGCGGGCCAGCAGCGCGGGTTTGTAGAACGCCGCGTTGATCACGAACGTCCCGACCCGCATCGTCGTGGCGGCCTCGGCGGCGGCCACCATGGTGGGAAACGGTGCGGGCACCCCGAACCGGCCGAGGTGGTCCGGGACATGCAGGACGTCGAACCCCAGATCTTCGAACCGGCGCACCGTCTCGCGCAGCCGCTGCGCCGACTTGACCGACCGCACGCCGATGCCGAAGCGAAAATCTCGTGCCATCCCGGGATGTTATGACCGAGATCACTCTCCCGGCGGCGTCGGTCTCGGTATGTGGCACAGTTGACCTGCGGTTCGCGTTTGATTGCACCCCGGCCCGGGCATCTGGTGGATCGTGAATCCGCCCAGCGTCGGCGTGGAGGAGGAGTTCCTTCTCGTCGATCCCCAAACCGGTGAGCCGGTTGCCCGCAACACCGAGGTGGCCAAGTATGCGGCCGAGCGCGGCGTCGAGCTGCAACTGGAGCTGACCTCGTGTCAGGTCGAAACCGCCACCGAGGTGGCGCACACGAGTTCGCAACTGCGCCAACAGATCATCGAGCGGCGGCAGGTCGCGGCCGAGGCCGCGGAAAAGGCGGGTGCGCAGCTGTTGGCCGTCGGTCTACCGCCGACGGTGCCGCAGAGCTTCCCGATCACCGATACCCCGCGCTACCGCGAGATCGGTGAGCGGTTCGGCATGATCGCCCACGAGCAGGGGATCTGCGGCTGCCACGTGCACGTCGAGGTGCCCAACCGGGATGCGGCGATCGCGGTCAGCAACTGGCTGCGGCCGTGGTTGCCGATGCTGCTGGCACTGACCGCGAACTCGGCCATCTACCGCAACGCCGATAGCGGCCACGCGAGTTGGCGCAGTGTGCTCTGGGGGCGCTGGCCCAGTGCCGGGCCGCCGCCGCACTTCGATTCCGCGGAGCACTACGACACGATCGTGGCGCTGATGAACGACGCCGGCGCGATGCTCGACACGGGCATGGTCTATTGGGATGTCCGCCCGTCGGATAAGTTCCCGACGGTGGAGATCCGGGTCGCCGATGTGCCGGCCACCGTGGCCGAGACGGTGCTGCTGGCGACGCTGTCCCGCGCGGCGGTGATGACCGCGCTGGCCGCCGAGCGGGGCGGGCGTACGGCGCCGAAGGTCGACGATCACCTTGTGCGGACGGCGTATTGGAAGGCCGCGCACGACGGGTTGGACGGCCAGGCGATCGACGTCATCGAGGGGTGGGCGACCGCTCCGACGTCGCGGGTGCTGGGCGAGTGGCTGGCGCTGCTGCAGCCGGCGCTGGACGAACTCGGCGACAGCGAATGGGTGCACGCGGAGATGGGTCGGCTGTTGCGGGACGGAAACGGCGCCATGCGGCAGCGCGCGGCGTGGCGGGAACGTCACGAGATCGCCGACGTCGTCGCCGTCGCCGCGAAGGCAACGTTGGAGTTCTAGACCAGCGGCAGTTCGGCGACGACCTGACCGGTCGGCTGGGTCGAGCCGGTGCCGGGCTCGACGGTGAACTTCAGTGCCGTGGAGTTCCCCAGATCCGGCAGCACCGCCGTGGTCGACGGCGTCACCGCCTTGTCGTCCATGGTCCCCGCCGACGTGGCGCCGCTGTTGCTGACCAGCCACATCTGGTAGACCGTGCCCGGCGCCGGCTTCGGCACGTCGTTCATCACCAGCACGCCGGCGTTCTTCTCGCGGGAGAACACCACGGTCGCAGTGCCGCCGCCGGGGATCGGGCCCGAGACGGTGTGCACGTCGGGTGCGGCGAACACCTGTTGGGCGGTGGACGTGGTCGCCGGTTCGGGCCGCAGCGCGATTCCGATGCCGACCGCGCCGAGGCCGATCACCAGCGCGGCCGCCACCGCCAGCACGGCCGACTGCCTGCGTCGTCCCGAATTGTGTTGTGCAACAGGCAGACTGCGCAGGTTGTCCTCGGCCACCGTTGACAACAGCCGGCGGCGAAGATCGGCAGGCGGTTCGCTCGCGCTGACCGCCGACACCGTGGCCATGGTTTCGCGCACGGCGCGCACCTCGTCGTAGAAGGCGTCGGCGTCCGGCCCGCCCAACTGCGCCAGGCGGTCCTCGATTTCGGCGCGTTCGTCCTCGGACACCGCATGCAGCGCGTACGGCACAGCCAGGTCCAGCAGGTCGCTGTTGTGTGGTTCAGTCATCGCACACCCAAACAATTACGCAGACCGCGAAGCGCATCGCGCATCCGCGACTTCACCGTCGCCAGGTTGGCGGCCAGCCGCTCCGACACCTGCGCGTAGGTCATTCCCTGGTAGTAGGCGAGTTCGATGCACTCGCGCTGCACCTCGGTGAGCCCGCCCAGGCAGGCGGCCACCTGCCGCCGTTCGTCCTCGGTGATCACCGCATCGGCGACGTGATCCGACGGCGGCTCCACGCTTGCGGCGCCATACCGGGACTCGCGCTGCGTGGCGGCCTGTTCGGAGCGCACCCGGTCGACGGCGCGACGGTGCGCGAGGGTGAGCAACCAGGCCACCGCGCTGCCCGAGGCCGGGTCGTAACTCTCCGCGGTTCGCCATACCTGCAGGTAGATCTCCTGGGTGGTCTCTTCGCTGTAGCCCTGATCCCGCAGCACCCGGGTCACCAGTCCGTAGACCCGGGAGCGGGTGGCGTCGTAAAAGGCGGCGAAGGCGTCGGCGTCGCGCTGTGCCACCCGGCGCAGCAGGGCGTCGAGGTCGGTGGCGGTCAACGGCGCCGTCCCAATGTCGCTGGCATCGTGGCGTAGCCTAACGGCCGCTTTGGCCACGCATGTCACGATGCCATCCACGAGCGTTTCTGTGCGGTCCAACCGGGATGAATCGCCACCGGGTGCGGCACCCGCTCCGGCTCGGCCGGCCGTGGCGACGCCGGGACGCCGCGCATCCGCAGGACCAGGGCGTCGGCCCACAGGCTCAGCGCGGTCATCTGCGGCGCCAGTGGAGCCGTCACCTGCAGGCGCAGAACCTGTCCGACAGTGGCCGGCCGGCGCATGCCGCGGACCGTCGCCACCAGCGCGGTCCCGTCCTCGTTCAGCAGCGACATCCGCACGTCGAGCTCTTTGCCGGGTTTCGGCGCGTGGATCACGTAGCGGCCGATCTCCCCGTCGACGGTGTGCTCACCCGGTGGCAGCAAGTAGGCGTGCCGACGCCCGCCGATCTGCAGTTCGGCGATCACCCACCGCAGCACCCCCGCAGAATCGTGACACCAGAACAGGCTCAGCGGATTACAGGCCCGGCCCAGTACCCGCGGCATCACCAGTGCGGTGGTGCGGCCGCCCGGCAGGTGGACACCGTGCGCGGCCAGCACCGCGTCGACCCGCTGCCGCAGGCTGTCCTGCGGTGCGCCGTGGAAGTGGTCGTTCGCGTCGAACCGGGCGAAGGGCCGCAGCCAGCGGGGCAGCCGAGGCAGGTCGTCGATGTCGACATACCAGCTGTAGCTGCGGCGCTCGGTGTGGTGATGCACCGGTGACCTGCGTAGTTCGGTGATGCGGGTCCGGTACAGCGCGGGTGTCGGGCGGCGGCGGAGGGTGCGTGTCGGTTCCACACCCGGTATTCGGAGCCGCCGCGCGCGCGGATGGGTCAGTGCGTCCAGGAATTGGCGGCCGTGACCAGACCCTGTACCAGGGCCGACGTCGCGGGCGAGAGGCCGTCGTGGTCCGGCGGCTGGCTGCGGGGGCTGATGCCGCGCACCCGCGTCGGCAGCTCGAGTTGCGCGCCGCCACCGCGCACCCGGTTGACCGGGTTGTCGGGGTGCAGGCCGCGCAGCTCGGGCGGAATCGCGGCGAGGTCGGTGACGATCCGGTAGCCCGGCAGATCGAGGTGAGCGGCCAGGTGGTCGGCCAGCACCCGGTTACGGCCGCCGGCGAGGAGTTCGGTGCTGCGGCCGATCCGCCCGTATCCGTGCAACGACACCGCGACCTCGACGTGGTCCAGAAAAGCGGCCAGTGCCTCCGATTCGGCGCCGAGGTAGCGGGCCGACGGCAGGTGGTGCGGATAGTCCTTGGGGTGGCGCAGCAGGTACAGCGACGCCCCCGCGGCATCGGCGGCGCGCTCGGCGATGACATCGGTCATCTGCTCCAGGCCGCCGCCGTGGATGGCGAGAAAACCGAACGGTGACCTCAGCCGACTCACCTCGACCACCGAGGGATCGGTCAAAAGCTCTGAAAGGGTTTGCGGGCCAGAGGTATTCGATGCCAACGGCCGCGGCCAGTGCGCGGGGTCCCAGCGCCGCAGGAAGTCGACCCAGCGCTGTGGCAGACCGTGCTGCTGCGCCCCGTCGATGATCCGCTCCAGATAGCCGGGCCGCGGCGGGCCGGGTTCGGTCCGGTGGTCGATGTACACCCACGCCGGGGCGGGGCCGTCGGCGGTGTGCACGGTCAGCCGGTCGCGGCGATAGCGCACCGGCACCCCCTCGGCGCTGTCCAGGGTGGCCAGGTCGTGATCGGTCAGCCACCACAGCACCCCGTGCACCGTGCTCCCGGGGAAGGCTTCGACGGTGGCGACGCCGCGCTCGTTGATCAGCCAGTCGTGGTCGGCCAAGGTCGCAGCCCGGGGATCGACCGCCTCGGGACAACGCCGGGCCATCTGATGCGCGCAGAGGTTGGACCCGTAGGCGAAGTACGGGTGTCGCATCAGTGGGCGAGCGTCAGGTAGATCAGGACCACGTTCAGCAGCGTAATGACTGCCGCCACCAGCCACCCGAGTGCCGTGGTCACCCGGCTGTTGGCGTCGGCGCCCATCAGTGCGGAGTTGCTGGTCAAGCGCACCAGCGGGATCAAGGCAAACGGAATCCCGAACGACAGCACCACCTGTGAGATCACCAGCGCGCGGCTGGGATCGAGTCCCACTCCGAGCACCACCAGGGCCGGGATCAGCGTGACCAGCCGGCGCAGCAACAGCGGAAATGTCTTGTGCAGCAAGCCCTGCATGATCATCGCGCCGGCGTACGCCCCGACCGAGGTCGACGCCAGCCCCGACGCCAGCAGTCCGATCGCGAACAGCAGCGCCACTGCGGGGCCCAGCGCGTCGCGGACGGCGGCGTGCGCCCCTTCGATCGAGTCGGTGTCGTCGCGTCCCTGCAGGTTGGTCGCCGCGATCAGCAGCATCGACATGTTCACCGCCCCGGCCACGAGCATGGCGATGCTGACGTCCCAGCGGGTGGCGCGCAGGAGCCGGGCGCGCGGTGCACCCGCATCCGGGTGGCCGTGCCGGTCGCGGGCGAGCCCGGAGTGCAGATAGACCGCGTGCGGCATCACGGTGGCGCCGAGCATGGCCGTGGCCAGCAGGACACTCTCGGGCCCTTCGAACCGGGGCAGCAGGCCGCCGACCACCTCACCGGTCGGCGGCGTGTGGACGAACAGGCTGGACAGAAACCCGATCGCGATGACCAGGAGCAGCCCGGTGATGACCCGTTCGAAGACGCGCTGGCCGCGCCGGTCCTGCACGACGAGCAGCAGCAGCGACACCGCGCCGGTGATCACGCCGCCGAGCAGGAGCGGCAGGTCGAACAGCAGTCGCAGCGCGATTGCCCCGCCGACCACCTCGGCGAGGTCGGTGGCGATGGCCACCAGTTCGGCCTGCAGCCAGTAGCCGATGCGGGTCGGGGTGCGGGTGTGGTCCCGCACGGCCTCGGGCAGGGTGCGGCCGGTGACCAGCCCCAGCTTGGCCGAGAGGTACTGCACCAGCCCGGCCATCACGTTCGCCATGACGATCACCCACACCAGCAGGAACCCGAATTGGGCACCTGCGCTGATGTTGGCCGCGACATTGCCGGGGTCGACGTAGGCGATCGCCGCGACGAAGGCCGGGCCGAGCAGCGACAAACCCGCCCCGCGGGTGCGCGTGACCTGTGCCAATCCCCGAGCCTTCTCTCCGGACCCTCAAACTGAAAAGTTAGGGTAACCGAAAAGACTCGTCACAAACCGATGAAAATGCCGCCAAGTCCGATGCCGAAGCCGCCATAGCCCCAGCCGGCCAGCGGGTTCTGCAGAGCCGGGTTCGGGGAGGTGGTGATCTGAGAGTGCCCAGGGGTTTCGCAGATCGTCGTGTTGGGTCCGGTGTTGGTGCATTGAGCGGGGCGCGCCGTGGCCGGGGCGGCCAGCACCACGCTCGCCACCGCAATCAGTAGGGGAGTGCCAATAACAATCCTGGTCCGCATGATGGCCTCCTTCGTGGGCCGCGCGTTGGGGTCAGCGGCCCCCGCCGCCATGGCCGCCGCCGCCAAAGCCGCCACCACCGTGGAAGGCCGGGCCGGGGCCACCGAAAATCAGTGCAGGACCGAAGAACTCATCGCCCCAGGGGTAAGCGAAATCCTCCGGAACTTCCGGGGTTGCATTGAGCTGCACATTGCCGGGGGTGGCGCACTCGGTGGTTTGGCCACCGATCACGGTGCTGCCTCCGGTATCGACACAGGTGGGAACCGTCGGCTCGATCAACGTGGTGTCGGCACCGGCGACCGGCGCGAACGCACCGGCGGCGGCACCAGCCGCGACGATGACCGGCAACACGTAGTGAAGCATGAACCGCATATACCTCCCCTTCCTGGCAGTCCCCCTATCCTGCAGCGTACAGGCCTTTCCCAGTCGCGAGCGGCAGGTCGATCGTCGTGCGGATGCCGGCCGGGGCTGCCACCACCGAGGGGATGGCATTGACGAGGCGCATCGCGGTGGCCACCAGTCCGGCATGGTTGTGGTCGCCGTTGGGTGAGCCCAGGCAGACGTCCACCGCGTAGGACGGTTCGCCGGTGATCTCGATGCGATAGTTGCCGCCGGGCTGCGCCGGCTGCGGCCACTCCGGGTAGAGATCTTCACGCAGCCGGGTGACGTGTTCGAGGACGATGACCGGGGCGCCGCCGACCAGACCGATCACCTCGAAGCGCAGCCCCGCCGCGGTGCCCTTGGCGATCGTGCCCGCGGCGATCTCGATGTCTTCCGGTGCGGGCTCGCGCACGTACATGTCCTCGACACCGTCGAGTTGCAGACCCAGACCGGCCGCGATCTGACGGATCACCGACCCCCAGGCCAAACTCAGCACGCCGGGCTGCAGCAGCATCGGGATCTCGTCGAGCGGCTTGCCGAAGCCCATCACGTCGAACATCACCGTGGCGCTGTCGTAGGTGGCGTAGTCGAGGATCTCCATGCATCGGATCTGCTCGATGCTCTGGCAGGTGCCCGCCAGTGCCAGCGGCAGCAGGTCGTTGGCGAAGCCGGGATCGATACCGTTGACGAAGAGGCTCGAATTACCTTGCTGGGCAGCATCTTCCAGCGGCTTGATCATCTCGTCGGGGATGACCTCCCACGGCCACTGCAGGAACACCGGACCGCTGCCGACGACATTGATGCCGGCGGCCAGAATGCGGCGGTAGTCCTCCAAGGCCTCCGGCAACCGGTTATCGGCCAGTGCGTTGTAGACCACGCACTGCGGTTCGGTGGCCAGCACCGCGTCGAGATCGGTGGTGGCCGTGATGCCGGTCGCAGCCGAGAGCCCGGCCAGTTCGGCGGCGTCCTTGCCCGCCTTGGCATCCGAGGACACCCAAACCCCGGTGAGCTCGAATTCCGGGTTGGTGATCAATGCCTTGAGTGCGTGGACGCCGACATTGCCGGTGCCCACCTGTGCGACGCGGATGGCCATGGCGCTCCTTACAGATCGGGGATCGGGAGATCGAGGTTCGGAACGATCAGGCCACCGTCGACCTCGATCACCTTGCCGGTCAGGTAGCTCGCGGCAGGCGAGGCGAGATAGACCGCGGCAGCGGCGATGTCGGCCGGGTCGCCAAGGCGTTTCATCGGTGTCGCCTTCTCCATCGGCTCGCGCAGCGCGTCGTTGGAGGCGACGATGTCCAACGCCGAGGTCAGAATCGAGCCCGGCGCAATCGCGTTGACCCGGATCTTGGGCGACAGGTCCAGCGACGTCAGCCGGGTGTAGTGGGCCAGCGCGGCTTTGGCGGTGCTATAGGCGGCGAACCCGCGGCCGGCCAATCGGCCCATCGTCGAGGTGATGTTGATGATGTTGCCGCCGCCGGAGTGCTCGATCATCAGCGGCACGGCGGCCAGAGTGAGGGCGTGTGCGGTCAGGACGTTGAACGTGAACGCGTCCTTCATGTCCTTGACGCTGGTGTTGAGCAGTGCGTTGGGCATGGTGCCGCCGACGTTGTTGACGATGATGTCCAGCTTGCCGAAGGCCTCGACGGCGGTGCCTGCGAGCGCGGCGGTGGTCTCCGGGTGCGCGAGGTCGCCGACGACGATGTGGGCGCGGCGCCCCACCGACTCGATCTGCTTGGCGACGGCCTCCAGTTCGGACTGAGTGCGCGAGCCGATGACCACGTCGGCGCCGACTTCGGCGAACGCGACGGCGATCGCCGCTCCGAGGCCACGACCGGCACCGGTGACCACCGCAACTTGACCATCAAGTCTGAACTTGTCGAGTATCACGTGTTCCTCTTCCCTTGTCGGCGAACACCGTAACAAGATCGCTCCGGCTCGAGATGCTCATTTCGGACCGTAACTGAAACACGTTCTATTTTGGTCAGAATCACCCGGGTTACTTCTTGGCGGCAGCCTTCTTGGCGGCTTTCTTCGCGCCGCCCGATGTCGCCGACCCAGCGGCTCCGGAAGCCTTTTTGGCCGCGGTCTTCTTGGCGGGCGCCTTCTTCGCCGGTGCCTTCTTGGTCTCGCCGTCGGAGTCGCCGGACTCGCCGCGGCGACGCTTGACGCTGGCTTCGAGCTTGGCCAGCAGGTCGGACACGTCCTCGGTCTCGTCCAGCTCGGCGGGCTGCTCCTCGGTGGTGAACGCCTCGCCGCCTTCGAGCTTGGCAGCCACGAGTTCCTTGAGTTGCTCCTGATAGGTGTCGCGGAACTCGTCGGGACGGAAGTCGTCGGCCATCGACTCGACGACCTGGCCGGCCATCTTGAGCTCGGCGGGTTTGATCTCCACCTCTTTGTCGAGGACCGGGAAGTCGGGGTCGCGGATCTCGTCGGGCCACAGCAGTGTGTGGATGACCATCACGTCACGCTTGGAGAAGTCCTTGACCCGCAGCGCCGCCAGCCGGGTCTTGCTGCGGAGCGCGAAATGCACGATCGCCACCCGATCGGTGTCGGCGAGCGTCTTGGCCAACAGCACGTAGGACTTCGACGATTTGCCGTCCGGTTCCAGAAAATAACTGCGGTCGTACATCAGCGGATCGATCTCGCTGGCGGCGACGAATTCGACCACCTCGATCTCGTGGCTGCGTTCCTCGGGCAGGGTGGCGATGTCCTCGTCGGTGATCACCACGGTCTGGCCGTCGTCGGATTCGTAGGCCTTGGCGATGTCGCGGTACTCGACGACTTCACCGCACACCTCGCACACCCGCTTGTAGCGGATGCGGCCGTTGTCCTTGGCGTGCACCTGATGAAACTTCAGATCGTGGTCTTCGGTGGCGCTGTAGACCTTCACCGGGACGTTCACCAAGCCGAATGCGATCGAGCCTTTCCAGATGGAACGCATCTGTCCAGTATGCAGGGCTGACCGGACTTGCCGCGGTCAGATGGCGGGCTGGACGCCCGGATTCACTCCGAGGGGCAGGTCGGGGTTGGCGCCGGGGGCGCTGCCGTCGCTGGTCTCCTGGTACGGCGCGGGCCGGCAATTGCTGTCCATCGCGGTCTGGCCTGCCGAGCAGTACGGGACGTGGTCTTCCGGCTCGGCACCGGCCTGCGGGACACCGATCAACGCGGGCAGCGCCAATAGGGCGGCCACCAGCATTCTGGTCATAGTCCAGCCTAGCAGCGGGTAATAGGTTGTGGTGGTG
>JAEZIA010000229.1 GCA_023416315.1 Actinomycetes bacterium | reverse complement strand
GGACACCGTATGTCGACCGAGGGCAGCACCAAGGCGATCTTGGCGGCGCTGGCCGCCAACGCGGGCATCGCGGTCGCGAAGTTCGTCGGCTTCCTGATCACCGGAAGTTCCTCGATGCTGGCCGAATCCGTGCACTCGGTGGCCGATACGTCCAACCAGGGACTGCTGCTGTTCGGGCAACGCCAAGCACGCAAGCAGGCTGACAGCCTGCATCAGTTCGGCTACGGCCGCAGCCGGTACTTTTACTCATTCGTCGTCGCCCTGGTGCTGTTCAGCCTGGGCTCGATCTTCGCGCTGTACGAGGGCTACCACAAGATCAGTCACCCCGAGGCGCTGACGTCACCACTGGTGGCCGTGGTGATCCTGGCGGTGGCGATCGGCTTGGAGACTTTCAGCTTTCGCACCGCGATCGTCGAGTCGCGGCCGCTGAAGGGCCACGGCACCTGGTGGCAGTTCATACGCCGCTCGCGCAACCCCGAACTGCCGGTGGTGCTGCTCGAAGATACCGGCGCCCTGATCGGTCTGGTGTTGGCGCTCGCCGGCGTCGGCTTGACGATCCTCACCGGCAACCCGGTGTGGGACGGGATCGGCACGGTGGCCATCGGTGTGCTGCTGGGCGTGATCGCCGTGATCCTGATGATCGAGATGCATAGCCTGCTGATCGGCGAGGGTGCCACTCCCGACGAGTGCCGGGCCATCCAGTCGGCACTGGAGCAGACCGCCCACGTCGACCGCGTCATTCATCTGCGCACGCAGTATCTGGGTCCGGACGAGATGCTGGTCGGAGCCAAGATCGCGTTGGCCGCCGAAACCGATTTGGCGACGGTGGCCCTCGCCATCGACACCGCGGAGGCGGCGGTGCGGGCGGCGGTGCCTGCGGCCCGGGTCATCTACCTGGAACCGGATCTGGACCGGGCGCTGGCGCGCTAGTCCGTCGCTGCGCCCACCACAGCCCCATGTTGTGCCGGATCGTGCGCCCGACGAGTGCGGGCGGCGGCACCATGTAGAGGCTGTCCAGCAAGCTGAAGCGCCGCAGAAACCATTCCGCCAGAACGGGGTCCGTTTCCGCCGCGCCGAGGAACTGGTCGAACAGCGCGCCTACCGGCCGGTACCACCACGGCGCCGGGCCGTCGGCGCCGTGCAGCGTCAGGTCGCCGATCGCGTTCATCGTCCACACCGGATAGGTCGACTTGGCGGTGGCACGGCCGAGATCGTAGGCGAGGTGGTGGGTGCCCGACGCCAACAGCCGTCGCAGATGCCCGGCCTGCAGCGCGGCCATCGTCATGCCCTGTCCGTAGGTCGGGTTGAAACTCGCGACTGCATCTCCGAACGGGATGATGCCTGCGGGGAAGCGGTCGAGTTTGTCGTACCGGCGCCACCGGCTCACCGGGTAGCGATGAAAGGCGATGTCGCCCAACGGCTCCGCCTGGCGGATCGCAGCGGCCAGCGGTGCGGGCAGCACATCGTCGGCGATCTCGCGTATCTCGGCCAGCGTCTGCGGCACGTCGGCGTGGTTGACGGTGAAGGTGGTCAGTCCCCAGGTGTGGTCCTCGTAGAACAGCATGCCGAGCCCGGCCTGCTGGTTGCGTGAGGCCCCCGCCACGACGACCTTTTCGGCGATCAGGCCGTCAGGAATCCGCAACTGCTGTGTGGCATAACCGATTCCGACATCGACGGTCTGCTCTGGTGGGCGGGCGAAGCCCCACTCCTCGAGCCAGGCGGGCAGCCGGGTGCCCCGGCCTGAGGCGTCGACGACAAGGGCGGCGGCCACGAATTCGTCGCCGCCCGCCGCGGCAAGCACCACGCCGGTAACAGCCTGGCGTTCACCGTCGAATCGTGGCGCGTTGACGTCGCGCCGTACGATCTGCACCCCTGGCAGGGCGGCGGTGCGCCGACGGATCTGCCACTCGAGTTGTTTGCGACTCGGTACGTATGCGGTGAACTCGCGCCGCAAGGTGTGCGCGGTGCCCAGCACGTGCCCGGCGGCGCCGAAGTGGATGCAGTCGGGCCGGTTGTCGAGTTTCGCCACCCCGGCGGCGACCATGTCGTCGAGCACTCCGGGGTACAACGCCTCGAACTCGTTCGCACCACGGGCCATCAGGATGTGCACGTGTCGGTCCTGGGGCACCGCGCCGCGGTGAGCCGGCCCGTCGGGCAGGCTGTCTCGCTCGTAGACGGTGACCTTCTCATAGTGCTCGGAGAGCACGCGGGCAGCAGACAATCCTGCGATGCTGGCCCCGATAACGACGGCATGACGATGCTTCGGGGGAGTGCCCACGATTCGTTCGTACCCGCTACAAACGCCGGCTAACCGGGGTACAGAGAATCATGCACATGACCTCGAAGCGGCGGACCAAGTCGGTGGAGCAGTCCATCCTCGACACCGACGAACCAGGCACCCGGCTCCGCAAGAATCTGACGTGGTGGGATCTGACGGTCTTCGGCGTCTCGGTTGTCGTCGGGGCAGGCATCTTCACCGTCACCGCCTCGACATTCGGCAACATCACCGGGCCTGCGATTTCGGTGTCGTTCGTGCTCGCTGCCGTGACCTGTGGTCTGGCCGCGTTGTGCTACGCCGAGTTCGCCTCGATGCTTCCGGTCGCCGGCAGTGCGTACACCTTCTCCTATGCGACGTTCGGTGAGTTCGTCGCCTGGATCATCGGCTGGGACCTGATCCTGGAGTTCGCCGTCGGTGCTGCGGTGGTGGCCAAGGGGTGGTCGAGTTACCTGGGCACCGTCTTCGGCTTCTCCGGCGGAGTCGCCGAGATCGGGCCGCTGAACTTCGACTGGGGAGCGCTGCTGATCGTTGCGGTCGTGACCACCCTGTTGGCGCTGGGCACGAAGCTGTCGGCGAATGTCTCCGCGGTGATCACCGCGATCAAGGTCGCGGTCGTGGTTCTGGTCGTGATTGTCGGCGCGTTCTACATCAAGGCGGCGAACTTCTCGCCGTTCGTCCCGCCCTCGGAAACCGGCAAGGGGTCGTCGGGGACCGGCATCAACCAGTCGGTGTTCTCGCTGCTGACCGGTGCGGAAAGCAGCCATTACGGCCTGTACGGCGTGCTGGCCGGGGCCTCGATCGTGTTCTTCGCGTTCATCGGTTTCGACGTGGTCGCCACGACGGCCGAGGAGACCAAGAACCCGCAGCGCGATGTCGCGCGGGGGATTCTCGCGTCGCTGGCCATCGTCACCGTGCTCTACGTGTCGGTCTCGGTGGTGCTCTCGGGCATGGTCCGCTACAGCGATCTGCGCGACAAGGCCGAGGACGGCCACGCCAACCTTGCCACCGCGTTCTCCCTCAATGGGGTGGACTGGGCAGCCAAGGTCATCTCGATCGGTGCGCTGGCCGGTCTGACCACCGTGGTGATGGTGCTGGTGCTCGGCTTGTCGCGGGTCTTGTTCGCGATGGCGCGTGACGGACTGCTGCCGCGCGGGCTCGCCAAGACCGGCAATCGCGGGACGCCGGTGCGGATCACCGTGCTGGTGGGTCTGCTCACCGCCGTCGCGGCCACCGTTTTCCCGATCGACAAGCTCGAGGAGATGGTCAACGTCGGAACGCTGTTCGCGTTCATCCTCGTCTCGGCGGGGGTGATCATCCTGCGGCGCACCCGGCCGGACCTGGAACGCGGCTTCCGGGCGCCGCTGGTTCCGGTGCTGCCCATTCTTTCGATCGTGGCCTGCAGTTGGTTGATGCTGAACCTCACCGGGCTGACCTGGATCCGGTTCGGCGTGTGGATGGTCATCGGCGTGGTGTTCTACCTGCTCTACAGCCGGTCGCATTCGGTGCTCGGACGCCGGGAGGCGGCCGATTTACAAACAACATAGATTTGTCTAGACGCCAGACAAATCTCCTTCTATAGTCAAGTCATCGAACCTGACTTGGGAGGTATCTGTCGTGACGTCTCAACTGGACACCGCCGCGGCGCCCGCGCCGTCGGCGCAGTGGCGGGACAAGAAGCGCTACCTGTGGCTGATGGGCCTGATCGCGCCGCCCGCGCTGTTCCTGGTGCTACCGGTTATCTGGGGCCTCAACCAGCTCGGCTGGACCGCGGCCTCGCAGGTCTTCTTCTGGGTTGGACCGCTCCTGATCTATGTGCTGCTGCCTGCGCTGGACCTGAGGTTCGGACGCGACGGGCAAAACCCGCCCGACGAGGTGATGGAGTACCTGGAGAACGACAAGTACTACCGGTACTGCACCTATGCGTTCATCCCGTTCCAGTTCGTCAGCGTGATCTTTGGCGCCTACATGTTCACCGCGTCGAACCTGAGCTGGCTGGGCTATGAGGGCTCGCTGGGCTGGTTCGCCAAGATCGGCTTGGCGCTGTCGGTGGGTGTGCTCGGCGGTACCGGCATCAACACCGCCCACGAACTCGGGCACAAGAAGGATTCGCTGGAACGCTGGCTGTCCAAGATCACGCTGGCCCAGACCTTCTACGGGCACTTCTACATCGAGCACAACCGTGGTCACCACGTGCGGGTCGCCACGCCGGAGGACCCGGCATCGGCGCGGTTCGGCGAGACGTTCTGGGAGTTCTTGCCGCGCAGCGTGTTCGGCAGTGCGCGCTCGGCGCTCAAGCTCGAAGCCGCGCGCATCCGCCGGCTCGGCCGCAGTCCGTGGGATCCGCGCACCTGGCTCGGCAATGACGTGCTCAACGCCTGGCTGATGTCGGTGGTCCTGTGGGGGGTGCTCATCGCGGTGTTCGGCCCGGCGCTGATTCCGTTCGTGATCATCCAGGCGGTGTTCGGGTTCTCGATGCTGGAGGCGGTGAACTATCTGGAGCACTACGGACTGCTGCGCCAGAAGACCGCCAGCGGCCGCTACGAGCGCTGCGCGCCGCGACACAGCTGGAACTCCGATCACCTGGTGACCAACCTGTTCCTGTACCACCTGCAGCGGCACAGTGACCACCATGCGAACCCGACCCGGCGCTATCAGACGCTGCGCAGTATGTCGGATGCGCCCGAATTGCCCAGTGGCTACGCGACTTTGATTGGTGTGACGTACTTCCCGTGGGTGTGGCGGAGGATGATGGACCACCGGGTGCTCGAGCACTACGACGGTGACATCACCCGCGTGAACATCGACCCGCGCCGTCGGGAGAAGATCCTGGCCCGCTATGGAGCCTCCGCATGAGCGCCTATCAGTGTCCGGTGTGCGACTACGTATACGACGAGACCAAAGGCGCTGCGCGGGAGGGCTTTCCGCCTGGAACCGCGTGGGCTGACGTGCCCGACGACTGGTGCTGCCCGGACTGCGGAGTGCGAGAAAAAGTGGACTTCGACGCCTTGGAGACGACGACATGACCGACTACAAGCTCTTCATCTGTGTGCAGTGCGGCTTTACCTACGACGAGGCCAAAGGGTGGCCGGAAGACGGCATCGCGCCGGGCACCCGGTGGGACGACATCCCCGAGGACTGGAGCTGCCCGGACTGCGGCGCGGCCAAGTCCGACTTCGAGATGGTGGAGGTCGCCAGGCCGTAGCGCCGAGTCGGCCGATGACGCCGCGAATGCGGCGGAGGAGGAGCGAGGCAATGAGGGCTGCAGCTAGTCTCGCGCATGTGAAGAGTCCCCGGGTGCCCTATCCCGAGGCTTCCCGTGCGCTGCTGCGCGACTCGGTGCTCGACGCGATGCGCGAGGAGCTGCTGACCAAGGACTGGTCGGCGATCACGCTGTCCGACGTCGCGCGCACCGCCGGCGTCAGCCGCCAGACCATCTACAACGAGTTCGGCTCCCGCCAAGGCCTGGCCCAGGGTTACGCGCTGCGTCTGGCCGACCGCCTGGTGGACGCGATCGGCGACGCGATCTCCTCCAATGTCGGCAACGTGCTGGCCGCCTTCACCGAGGGTTTCCGGCTGTTCTTCACCGAGTCGGCCGCCGACCCGCTCGTCATCTCGTTGCTGACCGGCGTCGCGAAACCCGACCTGCTGCAGATGATCACCACCGACAGCGCGCCGATCATCACCCGGGCGTCGGCCAAGCTCACCGAGGCCTTCATGAACAGCTGGGTCAGCGCCAGCGAGGAGGACTCCGGGGTGCTGGCCCGGGCGATCGTGCGGCTGGCGATGAGTTACGTCTCGATGCCGCCCGAAGCCGACCACGATGTGGCCTTAGACCTGGCCCGATTGATGACGCCGTTCGCCGAACGCTACGGTGTAATCGATATTCCTTAGCTGTCAGAGCGCAGCCGCTGTGAAAACTCGG
>JAEZIA010000186.1 GCA_023416315.1 Actinomycetes bacterium | reverse complement strand
CCCGGATCCCGGTCGCCTCCGCGGCGGTACTGGCGCTGGCCGTCGCGGGTGGCACGCCGCTGCCCGCCCAGTCCGGCGTCCTGGTCGCCAGCGGAGAAGCCTTGCACGCCAAGGCGATCACGCTGTCGACACGTAAGTGGGGTGCGCGCGGCAACGCCGAATTGCTGAGGCTGTCGTTCGGCCGGTTCGGCGATCAGATTGCCCGCACCACCCCCGACGCCGAGCTGCAGTCGCAGGCGCTCGCCGACCTGTTGACCGTGTTCGGCATCGCGGTGGACCCGGTCGATGTGCGGGTGCACCGCTGGCTGGACGCGATGCCGCAGTACGCCCCCGGCCACCGCGAGCTGGTCGCTGCGCTGCGGGCCGACCTGCCGCCCACGCTGGCGCTGGCGGGCAACTATCTGGACGGTATCGGTGTGCCGGCCTGCGTGGCGGCGGCCGGCCGGGCGGCGCACGGTGTGGTGAAGGCCACCCAGAGATAGGGCGGCCGCCACCATCCGCCGATGGTGGAATCGGCGCGTGGCACGATAGGTGCTATGGCCAAACTGGACTTCGACGAGCTCAACGCCACAATCCGCTACGTGATGTTCTCGACCTTCGCGGTGGAACCGGGTGAGCTGGGCTTCGACGAGGAATCCCGGGCCGCCATCGCCGACGAGACAGCGACGTTCCTCAAGCAACAGGAGGAGAACGGCGTCGTGGTGCGCGGCATCTACGACGTCGCGGGACTGCGCGCCGACGCCGACTTCATGTTCTGGACCCACGCCGAGCGGATCGAGTCGCTGCAGGCCACCTACAACGACTTCCGTCGCACCACGACGCTGGGCCGGGCGGCCGCCCCGGTGTGGAGTGCGGTCGCGCTGCACCGGCCGGCCGAGTTCAACAAGAGCCACATCCCGGCGTTCCTGGCCGGTGAGGAACCGGGCAACTACGTCTGCGTGTATCCGTTCGTGCGATCACTCGACTGGTATTTGCTGCCCGACGAGGACCGCCGCAAGATGCTGGCCGACCACGGCATGGCCGCGCGCGGCTACAAGGATGTGCGGGCCAACACCGTGCCGGCCTTCGCACTCGGCGACTACGAGTGGATTCTGGCCTTCGAAGCTCCCGAACTGCACCGCATCGTCGACCTGATGCGCGACCTGCGGGCCACCGAGGCCCGCCGGCACGTCCGTGAGGAGACGCCGTTCTTCACGGGCCCGCGGATCGGCGTCGAAGAACTGGTCGCCAAGCTGCCGTAGCAGCGCGCCTTCGAACTGCCTGCTTGGGGGGCAACCGTTCGCTAGGATTGCTTTGCCGTGAGTTTCTGCACGGCCGAGACGATCGGGGGCCCCGCGTGACTGGGCTGAGGACGGGGCGGGCGGTGGCCTTGTTCGCCGTTGTCGTCGTGTCCATCGTCGTGATCGGGATCTTCGCGGTCCTCGGCGGCTGGTCGGATGCGGCGGTGCTCTCACCGATCACCAACACCAACAACCTGATGATCGAACTGGCCACGGTCGCCACGGTCGCCGCCGCCCTGACCGCGCGCTCGGGCCGTGGCCGGATGCGTACCGCGTGGATCCTGGTGGCGATCGGGCTCGGCTGCTTCACCTCCGGCGCAATCCTCTGGCGCTACTACCGACTCGTCGACGAACCCCACCCGTTCCCCTCGGCGGCCGACGGGCTGTATCTGGTGCTGCCCGTCGCCACCGCGGTCGCGCTGCTGCTGTTGTCGTCGGGGCTCAGCGGCACGTCGCGGACTCGACTGATTCTGGACGGCGTGATCGTGGCCGGGTCGTTCGCCATCGTCGGCTGGACGTACGTGCTCGAAGAGGTGTGGCATTCGCAACCCGATGACCGCGTCCAGGTCGCGGTCTCGGCGACCTATCCGGTGCTGGATGCCGCGGTGCTGACCATCGGCGTCCTGGCGGTGACGCGTGCGGCGCGCGGGCAGCGCCGGACCTTGGTGCTGTTGACGCTGGCGATGCTCGGGATCGCGGCCTCCGACGGACTTTTCGTCTACCTGACCGCGATGCGCATGCCGGTCACCTCACAGTTCGTGGACACCGGCTGGTTGATCGGGGTGGGCTTGTTCATCGCCGCGGCCGTCAGCGGACACGGCTTTGCGCATCGGGAAACCGTTGCCGCGCAAACCGTCTCATGGACATCGGTGTATCTGCCGTTCGTGCCGGTGCTACTGGCGAGCGCCGCGGTGTTCACTCTGTCGCCCGATCAGCTCAAGACCGGACCGATTCCGGTGATCGGCATGGTGCTGCTGCTGGCCTTCGGCGCGCGCCAGCTGCTGGTGATGAGCGAGAACCGCAGGCTGCTGGCGACGGTGGCCGAGCAGGCACTGCGCGATCCGCTCACCGGAGTCGGCAACCGGCTGGTGTTCCGGGACCGTCTCAACCACGCGATGCAGATGCGCGAGCGCGACGGACTCTCGGTCGGGGTGCTGGTGATGGACCTCGACGACTTCAAGGTGGTCAACGACACGCTCGGTCACCCGGTGGGTGACGAACTGCTCAGCCTCGTGGCCGACCGGATCGTCGGGTCCGTGCGGGCCGGTGACACGGTGGCGCGCCTCGGTGGCGACGAGTTCGCGGTCTTGATCGAAGGCCGGACGGACAATTCGCAGCTGGTCGCGAACCGGGTGGTGGAGTCGTTCGACGAGCCGTTCGTCGTCGACGGTCAGGAACTGCTGATCCGGCCCAGCGTGGGCCTGGCCGTCGCGGATCCCGACGAACCCGGCCTCGTCGCAGCGGATCTGCTCAAACGCGCCGACATCGCGATGTATACCGCCAAGCGGTCGCGGTCCGGTGGAGTGCATCCGTTCAACTCGGAGATGCTGCTGGGCGAGTCGCCCGAGAGCGACCTGTTCGCCAGCGGCCCGATGCCGGCCGCGCGCACCGGTGCCGCCACGATCCGCTTGCTGGGCGAGCTACGACAGGCTATCGACCAGTTCGAACTCACTCTGGTGTATCAGCCCAAGTTCGACCTCAACACCGCGGCGATCGTCGGGGTGGAGGCGCTGGTGCGCTGGCCACATCCCCAGCGCGGCATGCTCGCACCCGACGAATTCCTGCCGCTGGTCCGCCGGTACGGATTGATGGGCTCGATCACCGACCTCGTGGTCAGCCAGGCTCTCGACGACGTCGTGTGGTGGCGCAGCGAGGGGCTCGAAGTGCCCATCGCGGTGAACATGTTCGCGCCGTCGATGGCCGATCTGCGGTTGCCCGGAAAGTTCGCCAAGGCGTTGGCCGACCGCCGGCTGAGTCCGTCCCAGCTGACCGTCGAGATCACCGAAGACCTCTTCCTGGACAACATGGACCGGACCAAGACCGTGCTGAACCAGCTGCAGGACAACGGGATCCGGATCGCCATCGACGATTTCGGCAGTGGTTACTCGGCGCTGTCCTATATGCGCGACCTCACCGTCGACGAGGTGAAGTTGGACCGGCATTTCATCGCTCCGATACCCGCCGACCAGCGGGCTGCGGCGGTGGTGCGTGCGGTGGTCAACCTGGCCGGTGAGCTGGGGCTGACCACCGTCGCCGAAGGGATCGAGACCGCGACGACCGCAGACTGGCTGCGCGAGCACGGCTGTGACGTCGGCCAGGGCTACTACTTCAGCCCGCCGCTGGCCGCCGCCCAACTGCGCGACGTCCTGAAGCGATGTGAGCACAACGACGCCTGTCAGACCCTGGGCTGCTCGATTCGGAACGGCTCCTGCCACTGGTCCGAGTCTGACGTGCCTCGGATCGAGATGATGCGATAGCGGTCCGCAGGTCAGGGATTCCCAAGATGCCCAAGACTTCTCACGTTGCTGTGGGTGCGGCCGTCGTCTTCGTCACGGTCAGCGCGCTGATTGTCACCGGCTGGTGGCTGGATGTCCGGCCGGCCGTCGTCCACGACCTGGCGGCCGTGGCCCTGACGGTTCCGGCGATCGTCTTCGCGGTTCTGGCGGTCCGGTCACTCGACGGCCGACGACGGCTCGCGTGGCTGGCGATCTCCGTGGGTCTCATCGGCTGGGGGGTCGGCCAAGCCGTATGGGCGTATTACGACCTGGTTGCTCACGAGGTGCCGTTCCCCTCGGTCGCCGACGCCGGGTATCTGCTATTGCCGCTGAGCGCATGCGCGGCGCTTCTGCTCGCCCCGGTGGGCAGCGGAGTTTCCCGAGGACGGTTGCTCCTCGACGGGTTCATCGTGGCGGCGTCGTTGTTCTTGGTGAGTTGGGTGCTGATCCTGCACGAGATGTACGTCTCCGATCAGGCGGGGCGGGTGAGATTGGTCGTCTCAGTGGTCTACGCGCTCGCCGACATCCTGGTCTTGACGGTCGCCGCGGTGGTGTTGGTGCGGGCTGGCAGCGACCGGCGGCTGTCGCTGACCTTGGTGACCGCGGGTGTGGCCTGCTTTGCCTTGTCCGACAGTGCGTTTGTGTACTTGATCAACCACGATGCCTATGCGTCCGGAAACCTCATCGACATCGGCTGGACGGCCGGGCTGATGTTGATCACGGTGGCGGGCGCTGCGGCCTGCGAGGGTGGGATCGATGAACGCCGTCCGGTGGCCCTGCCGGGTTGGACGTCGGTATGGATGCCCTACACGCCGCTGCTGCTGGCGGCCATCGTCTCGGTCGTCCGACCGGTGCCTCTGGTGCATACACCGCCCGTCCTGGTGGTCGTGGTTCTGCTGCTGCTCGCTATTCTGGTCCGCCAATTCCTGGCGGTTCGGGAGAACCGACGGCTGGTGGCCACCGTCGCCGACCAAGCGCTGCGCGACCCGCTGACCGGGTTGGCGAACCGCGCGCTGTTCCAGCGCCGGCTCGATCGGGCGCTCAAACTGTTTGAGCGCGAAGGACTTCCATTGGCCGTGGTCTCGGTGGATCTCAACGATTTCAAGCTGGTCAACGATAATCTGGGACATCTCGTCGGCGACGACCTGCTGGTGGAAGTGGCGGCGCGGCTTCGCAACTGCGTCCGCAAAGGCGACACCGTGGCGCGCCTGGGTGGCGACGAATTCGCGGTGCTGGTCATCGGTAGCAACGACGCGGCTGAACTCGCCGCTCGCCGGGTGGTGGACGCCTTCGAAGAGCCGTTCCTGCTCAGCGGGCACGACCTGCTGATGCGGCCCAGCGTCGGGCTGGCGATGACCGAAGTCGACGAACCGGATATCACGGCCGCGGAATTGATGCGACGCGCCGACACCGCGATGTATTCGGCGAAGCGGTCGCGCGTTCGGGCTGTGCAGATCTACACCCCCGAGATGCAGCTGGTCACCGATGTCGATGACAAGTTGCTGTTCGGTGCGTCCGCGAACGAACCCGAGTTCGGCGGTGTCCCCGCGGTACAGGTGCTCGGGCGCCTGCGGGTGGCCATCGACAAGGCCGAACTCGTCCTTGTCTACCAGCC
The DNA here is from genome assembly GCA_023416315.1 of Actinomycetes bacterium. Classification (GTDB taxonomy): domain Bacteria; phylum Actinomycetota; class Actinomycetes; order Mycobacteriales; family Mycobacteriaceae; genus Mycobacterium. The sequence goes on along the minus strand of JAEZIA010000186.1, from coordinate 13,470 downwards.
GAAGGTCGACCTGCGTACCGGCGAGATGGTCGGGGTGGAGGCATTGCTGCGGTGGCCACAGCCCGACGGAACCGCGCTGTCGCCGGAGGCGTTCCTGCCGCTGGTGCGCAGGCACGGACTGATGGGCCAGGTCACCCAGCTGGTGATGGCCCGGGCCCTTGACGATGCGCAGGCCTGGCACCTGGCCGGTGTCGACGTGCCGGTCGCGGTGAACCTGTTCGCGCCGTCGATGGCCAATATCGGGCTGCCCGCGGTGATCGCGCAGGCGCTCGCCGAGCGCGGCCTGAGCCCGGCCGGGCTGACGGTGGAGATCACCGAAGATCTCTTCCTGGACAGCACCGAGCGCACTCGTGCGGTGCTGCAGGAGTTGCGCAGCAACGGGATTCGAATCGCGATCGATGACTTCGGCAGCGGTTACTCGGCACTGTCGTACCTGCGGGACCTGCCGATCGACGAGGTGAAGCTGGACCGCAACTTCGTCTCGTCGATCGTGCACGACCAGCGAGCGGCGGCGGTGGTTCGGGCCGTGGTCGACCTCGCGCACGTGCTTGGCTTGACCGTCGTGGTGGAGGGTGTCGAGGACGCCGGGACCGCGGCACTGGTCCGCGAGCTCGGTTGCGACATCGGCCAGGGATTCTTTTACGGCGTGCCGTTGCCCCCGGAGAGGTTGCTGGAAATGGTCAAGACTGCCGATTCCGACTATGAAGTGCAGCGACGTTGTTAACCTGACGCTGCTGTAAGTGCCGTCGGGGCCGCACCATTCGTGGCTGTCAGAACATGACGGTGAGGGGGTGGTATGCGCAACGGACGTGCGGCTGTCTTCATCGCTGCGGCAGGCGCGGCGATCGCCATGTGGCTCATCGGCGACTGGGTGCCGGAGGCCACGCTCAACCGGATCAATAACGTCCTGTTCGTCCTCGCCCCGTGGCTGGCCACCGTCAGCGCCGCGTGGGCGGCCCGGTCCTCGGTCGGGCGGCATCGGCTGGCCTGGCTGTGCTTGACGGTCGGCCTTCTCGGCTGGGCGGTCGGCGCGTCGTCGGTCATCTACTTTGAGGCGCTGCTGTCCGGGCATCTGCTGTCGAGCAGCCAGACCTGGCCCTTCGTCCTGTTCCCGATCGGCTGCGGCGCCGCGCTGCTGCTGTTTCCCACCGGGCTGACCAAGCGCTACCTGGGCCGGTTCCTGCTCGACGGCGGCATCGTCGCCGGATCATTCTTCCTGGTGTTCTGGCTGGTGGTGATGGACCGGCTGTACCGGACCGGCGGCGCACAACAATTCGCACAGTTCCTGCCCGCGGTGTTCGCGGCGCTCGAGATCGCCGTGCTCACTCTCGCCCTGCTCCTGCTGTTCCGGGGGCCGTCGGGCTTGCGGAGCACGCTGGCGCTGCTGACCGCAGGCCTGCTGTGCGTGATCCTGTCCGACAGCGTCTACACCTACATCTCGGTCAACGGTTCCTACCAACACGGGACGCTGGTCGACACCGGCTGGATCGCCGGGATGCTGCTGATCACGGTCGCGGCGGTGTCGGCCGGCCAACCGGCGTCGCCGGCACCCAAAGTCCGCGCCGAGTCGGCGTGGGCGTCGGTGTGGCTGCCGGGGCTGACCACCGTCCTGGTCGTCGCGGCGGCGGCCAGCGAACCGATTCAGGACCTGACCGCGCGGCCGGTGCTGGCGCTCGGTGTCTGCCTGGTGTTCGCAATTTTTGCCCGCCAGTTCCTCGCCATCAGTGACAACCAGCGACTGCTGGCGAAGATGGCCGACCAGGCGGTGCGGGACCCGCTGACCGGGGTGGCCAACTACACCGGGTTCAACGACAGGTTGGCCGAGGCGATGGAACGCCGAGAACCCGACCGGGCGCCGGTGACGCTGATGGTGTTGGACCTCAACGATTTCAAGCTCGTCAACGATAGCTACGGGCATCCGGTGGGGGACCGGCTGTTGAAGCTGGTGGCGGAGCGTATCACCGGTGCGGTGCGGCCCGGCGATACGGTTGCCCGCCTCGGCGGCGACGAGTTCGCGGTCATCATGACGGGCCCGGTAGACGATTGCGATCGTGTGGCGCGGCGCGTGGTCGACGTATTCGCTTCGCCGTTCATGGTCGACGGCCACGAGTTGACGATCAGGCCGAGCGCCGGTCTGGCCTTCGCCCACGCCGGCGATTCCGCGGTGAGCGCCGAAGCGCTGTTGAAACAGGCTGATACCGCGATGTATTCGGCGAAGTGGGCGGGTGCGGGCGGTGTACACATCTTCACCGCGGAGATGGCGTCGACGCGCGTGGATCGTGAGCTGTTTCGCACCACCGATGTCGCCGAACACACCGGCACCGCGGTCCTGACGTTGTTGACCGAACTGCGCCACGCCGTCAACCGGGCCGAGCTGACCCTGGTGTATCAGCCCCAATTCCGTTTGCAGTCCGGTGATCTGGTCGCCTTCGAAGCTCTGGTGCGGTGGCCGCAGCCCGACGGCACCGTGCTGATGCCGCTGGACTTCCTGCCGATGGTCCGGCGCAACGGGATGATGGACGAGGTCACCGACCTCGTGCTGATCAACGCGTGCCGGGACGCCGCCCAGTGGCAGGCGGCCGGGATCGAGGCAGGGGTCGCGGTCAACCTCTTCGCCCCGTCGTTGGCCGACGCGACCGTCCCTGGCCGGGCCGTCGCGGCACTGACCGAGAGCGGCCTCGCGCCGGGCAGCCTCACCGTCGAGATCACCGAGCATCTCGTTCTCGGCGATCTCGACCAGACTCGGCAGGTGCTGCACCGGTTACGCGATCACCAGATCCGGGTTGCCATCGACGATTTCGGCACCGGCTATTCCACGCTGTCCTATTTGCGGGACCTGCCGAACGACGAAGTCAAACTCGATCGCTACTTCGTCGCCCCGGTGCTCACCGATCCGACGGCAGCGGCCGTCGTGCGGGCCGTCGTCGATCTGGCGCACACGCTGGGGATGACCACGGTGGCCGAGGGCGTCGAGAACGCGCGCACCGCGGCATGGCTGCGCCAGCACGGCTGCGACGTCGGACAGGGGTACTTCTACGGCGCGCCCATCGACCTCGACACGCTGCTCGAACGGTTTGCCCCGCCGCCCGCGCTCAGCTCTCGGACGGCACCAGCTTCAGCGAAATCGAGTTGATGCAGTACCGCTGGTCGGTCGGCGTCGGGTAACCCTCGCCGCTGAACACGTGGCCGAGGTGGCTGTGGCAGTTCGCGCACAACACCTCCACCCGGTGCATGCCCAGCGTGTCGTCCGGCCGCAGGATCACGGCGTCGGAGTGCGACGGGTCGAAGAACGACGGCCAGCCACAGTGCGACTCGAATTTCTCTGTACTGCGGAACAATTCGGCACCACAGGCCCGGCAGGTGTAGATACCCTCGGTCTTGGTGTCGGTGTATTCGCCGGTGAAGGGCCGCTCGGTGCCCGCCTCGCGCAGGACCGCGTACTCGGCCGGGTTCAGGCGCTTGCGCCACTCGTCATCGGTCAGTTCCAGCTTCGGGGCGGGAATCGAACTCATGGGTTCACGTTACCGTGGCGCCGGCCCTGGCCTTGAGCATCCACGGCGGATCGATGCCGTCGGCCAGCCGGTCCTCCGCCTTGGCGTCGGCGTAGCGGTAATACAGCACGCAGAACACCACGACGAGCATCAGCGACCAGCCGTAGGTGATCTTCATGTACTCCAGGAAGCGGCCGGTGGTCGGCCAGCGCCACAGCAGCCAGCGGTCCATCGTCAGGAACCCGTAGGTCGCAAGCCAGGCCGGCCAGTTGCGCAACACCGAGTTGGGCAGCACCACCGTCATCAGGAACGGGAACAACATCATCGAGTAGTAGCCCTGGGCCAGCGACAGCACCAGCCACGACGCGATCAACAGCACCCCGGACGAGGTCAGCATCCAAAACAGCGGATCGCGTTGCTTGTAGTAGCGGAGCAGCAGCCACAGGCTGGCCACGGCCAGCACCAGGAATGCCAGCCGCAGCGCCAGGATCAGCCAGGTCGGCAGTCCGTAGTACACCCCGTTGCCCAGCACCGAACTGTTGAAGTAATCGCGCGTGGACAGGATGTAGGGCAGCGTGCGTTTGACGAAGTTCATCGGGTCGGCGACCAGCGGCCACGCCACGATGTTGAACACCAGCGGCACCATGAACGCGGCGACCAGGGCCCGCCACTGCCGGTTGAGTAGCGGCAGCAGCAGCAACACGCCCAGCACCGGCTTGACCACCAGCGACAGACCGATCGCCACGCCCGCCCACCACTGGTGGCCGACGCGACCGTCGAGCAGCCAGCGGAAGAACAGCACTTCGCACAGCAGGATGCAGCCGTTGATGTTGGTGAACACCAGCGTGTTGGTGACCGACTCGGTGCAGAACATTGCCACCAGCAGCGCGGGCAGGGCCACCGAGGTCAGCGGGAATTTGAACAGCCGCACCATCAGGCACGCCGCGATGATCATCGCCACGGTGTTGAAGAACACGAACCAGTTGTGCGAGGCGAACACCGGCAGATAGCCGAACGGCGCCATCAGCAGGGTGCCGCCCGGCGGATACAGGTAGTGCGGGTCGACGTGGTCGAAGTGCTCGTTGTAGATGTCGAACCCGCGGCGGAAGTTCGACACCGCTCGGTAGACCGGCCCGAAGTCGTCGGTGATGTAGCCGTTGGTGGCCAGCACGTAGCTGCGGTGGATGATCGACATGATGGCGATCGGCCACAGCACCGAACGCAGGACTGTCGCCGCGTCGGGCGGGCTGGTTCGAGGGCGGAACAGGGCCAGCAGGCCGGAACGCGATGAGTCAGCGAGCGCCACGGTCGCACCGTACACCGACCGGATGGCTCCGATGCTCAGGCGGGGCAGTAGGTGTCGGTGGCCGGCATATCGCCGGTGTCCAGATAGCCCATCATCGGCGGCAGCGCACAGGCGGAGTAGACGCTGGCCCCGTGGCCGACGCCCTGCCACATCACCCGCTTGCTGGCGGCGCCGGCGTTGATGATCGTGGCCGCCGAGGCAGGCACGCCCTGGTTGCCGACGATCGGGTCGTTCTGTACGCCCAGCAGCAGCACATTGACCTTCAGATCCTTCGGCTCCTTGGGTGCGGCGCCGCTGGGCCAGTTCAGGCATTTCACCAGATTCAGCGCGCCGACCGTGCCGAACTGGGGGTAGAGCTTGCCCCACTCCACGACCAGCTCACGGACGCGGTCGGGGGTCGGGCGGTTCAGGGCGTCGCTGCAGGAGTTGATGAACTGGCCGTCGCTGTCACGCATCGCTTCGGCCTGGTTGATCAGGCTGTTGAGCTGGTTGGCGTCGCCACCGCGGGCCGCGGCGAGGGTGTTGGCCAGGCTGTTCGTGCTGCCGATCCGGTCTCCGCTGGGGAAGCCCAATGCGGTGGTGATCGCATTGGCCAGCACCGCCACCGACACCCCGCCCGGGCCGCGGCCGGCGCGGGCGGCGGCCAGCAGCGAGTCGACCGCGCCCTTCGGGTCCGGACCCAGGGCGCAGTTCACCGCCACGCACTGTTGGGCGAACGCGTCCAGCGCCGCCTGCTGTCCCTTGACCTGTTCCTCGGCGGCCGCCTCGGCGTCGACGCCGGGCGGAACCGGGGAATCGAGCACCAGCCGGGCCACCTTGTCGGGGTGCGAGCCGGCATAGGCCAGGGCGATCTGCGCGCCGTTGCCGACGCCGATCAGCGCCAGGGCAGGCACATCCCAGGTGCTGCGCAGCCGCTCGAGGTCCTCGGCGGCGCGGGCGTTGTCATAGGCCGAGTCGCCGGGGGCGATGGTGTCGGTGCAGCTCGTCGTCGCGGTCATCGTGATCGCACCAAGGTTGGCCACCGGGTCGTCACCCGACTCGAACTGGGCCTGGTCGCGCATCTCCTGCCGGTCGAACGAGTCGCGGCAGTCGACCGGGCTGGACATGCCGATACCGCGGCGGTCCACCGACACGATGGGGTGGCTCTTGAGCACGTCGGCACCGGAACGGGACAACCAGACCGGCAGCTGCATCGACGACGGCACATCGGTGCCGGTGGTGAACACCAGCGGGCCGGCATCCGGTGGGGTTTGCACTGAGCGAGCGCGCACCACGCCGATGCTCACGGTGCCGGTGGCGCCGGCGATCGGGTCGAGGTCGGCGTCGTAGGTGGCGCAGTCCAGCGTCACTCCGGGTGCCGGCGGAACCGCCGCGTCGCCGAACACCGATGAGGTGCAGTCCTTCCACCCCAGCTCGTTCTTGGGGGCCGCGATGTCCGGCGGGCCGCCCGCCGGTTTGGTGGTGGTCGGAGCTTCCGGGTTGTGCGCCTTGTCGCTGGCGAACTGTGGGTTTGCCGCCAACCAGGGGGCACATCCGGTCAGCAGAGCCGTCAACGCCGCGGTGCCGAGGCTGACTATGGCTCGGGAGGCCCAGACCCGACGATCGCGCATGCCCACCACCCTAGCGACACCACTGGTCGGGATAGCTCAGCCGACGCGGGTGTAGCGCGCGTAGAGGTAGCCGTCGGCGTCGGTCATCAGGTGTTCGCGGCGCATACCGGTCAGCACGTGCCCGGATCCGGTTGCGATCCGCGGGGCCGCGCCGCCGACGAGCATCGGTGCGGTGGTCAGGCACAGCTCGTCGAGCAGGCCGTGGTCGATGAACGTGCCCATCAGCGTCGGGCCGCCCTCGCACAGCACCCGCAGCAACCCCCGCTCGGCGAGCGCGGCCAGCGCGGCGGTCGGGTCGACTTCGGTGGGGTCGGCGCCCGAGCAGGCGATCACCTCGGCGGCGCCGGCCAGCCGGGTACTGGTCTCGGCGGCGGCCGCGACACAGGTCAGCACCAGCGGTGCCACCTCGGTGCGGGTCAGCACCGGCCAGTCGTTGCCCACCCGACCGGAGCGGGTGACCAGCGCGATCGGCGGCACCTCGCCCTGGCCGCGGCGCTGCCGGTTACCGCGCTGCGCGACGGACAGCTGCGCGCCCGAATAGTTCTCGGCGCGCGCGGTGCCCGCGCCGACGACGATGACGTCGGCCAACTCGCGCAGTATCCGGAACAGCCGCCGGTCGCCGAGGCCGCCCAGCCCGCCCGAGGTGCCGTCCGTGGCGGCGCCGCCGTCCAGGCTGGTGATCGCGTTGCCTCGGACCACGCAGCGGCTCACGTCGGTGGGGTAGGCGTAGAGCTCGTAGATGCGGTCGTCGTCAACCGGGCCGTCCGCGCCCGGACCACCCACCAGTGTGAAGTGCGCCCCATCGGGGTCGGTGGGGCTCGGGTGGACCATAAGACGATTGCAGCACGGCGGGCAGGAGCGAAGCGACCCGGGAAGAGACCGCGGCGGGCAGGAGCGAAGCGACCGGGGAGTGGCCGGGTGGTTACAGTGCGTGTCATGGACCGCCTCGTCGACCGGCACCCGACCGTGTCCCCGGAGCGGCTCGTCGCCCAGCTGGTGCCGCCGCCCACGTTCGCCGACGTCAGCTTCGCCACCTACCGGCCCGACCCCGCCGAACCCACCCAGGCTGCCGCGGTGGACGCCTGCCTGGCGTTCTGCGATGAGGCGCAGCGCCGCCGGGCCGGGCGCAAGAAATTGTTCGGCAAGCGGGAGACGCTGCCGGGCACCGGAATCTATCTCGATGGCGGGTTCGGCGTCGGCAAGACGCATCTGCTGGCCTCGTCCTACCGTCAGCTGCCCGAGTCGGCCGAGCATCCGCGGGCGTTCGCCACCTTCGGCGAGCTGACCCAGCTGGCCGGCGTCTTCGGATTCGTCGAGTGCATCGACCTGTTGGCCGATTACGTAGTGCTGTGCATCGACGAGTTCGAGCTCGACGATCCGGGCAACACCACGCTGATCTCGCGGCTGCTGTCCCAGCTCGTCGAGCGTGGCGTGTCGATCGCGGCGACGTCGAACACCCTTCCCGAGCAACTGGGCGAGGGACGGTTCGCCGCCCAGGACTTCCTGCGTGAAATCAACACGTTGGCAAGCATTTTCACCACCGTGCGGATAGAGGGGCCGGACTACCGGCACCGTGGTCTGCCGCCGGCGCCCGAGCCGCTCTCCGACGACGAGGTGGCCGCGAGGGCGGCCGGTCACCCGGGGGCGACGCTCGACGAGTTCGATGCGCTGTGTGCGCACCTGGCGACCATGCATCCGTCGCGCTACCTGACCCTGATCGAGGGCGTGAAGTGCGTCTACATCACCGCGGTGCACCCGATCGACGACCAGAACGTCGCGCTGCGGCTGGTCGCCCTGACCGACCGGCTCTACGACGCCGGCATCCCGGTGGTGGCCTCGGGCGCCAAACTCGACACCATCTTCTCCGCGGAGATGCTGGCCGGCGGCTACCGCAAGAAGTACCTGCGGGCGACGTCCCGGTTGCTGGCCCTGACCAGCCCCGGCGGGCTGTAGCGCCGGCTCAGTCCGCCGTTTCCGCTGCGGAGCTGACCTTGGCGAGTTCGGTCAGGCCACTGACGATCAGCACCCGCATCAAGATGGGGTTGGCGATGATGTGCAGTGATTCGGCGTGCGGGACAAGGGCGTTGATGGCGGCGCTGTCGAGGTAGTCGACGGCGCTCAGGTCGACGGTGAGGATGTCGGTGCCGCCGTCGGCCCCGGCCTTGATGGCGTCGGCGAACTCGTCGACGTTGCTCGCGTCGATCTCGCCGGTGGCGAGCAGGACAAGCTGACCGTCGGCGGCGCGCTCGATGCGAATGGTCAGCGGCGTGCTCATCGGCGGATCCTGGTCGAGAGGCGAACCACAGTGCCTGCGGCGTCGGGGACGATCGAGACGTCTTCCATCAACGCTTCCATGATCTGGATGCCGCGGCCGCGGTGGGTGTAGCCGGATTCCTTCGGTTTCCACGAACCGGCGTCGGTGATCGTCAGCCGCAACAGGTCGACCTCCGAGGTGGCCTGCAGGGTGATGGTGCCGCCTTCGATGTGGCGGTAACCGTGCTCGATGGCGTTGGTGACGGCTTCACCGGCGGCGACCAGTACGTCCTGCGCCTGGTCGTGGTCGATGCCTGCGGCGGTCAGCCAGTCCCGCAGCGCGGCGCGGGCCGGGGCCAGGTGCACGGCATCGGCCGGAATGGTCACTTCCAGTGGTGCGGGATGTCGATAGATCAGCAACGCAACATCATCCTGATATCCGCCCGGCGGCGCCAGGCCCTCCATTATCTGGTCGGCCAGCGGGTCCAGATCCAGGGCGCTGTCGTCCCGAATCAGGTTGACCGCCTGGTCGATTCCGTCGTCGAGTGAACGCCGTCGGCGTTCCACGAGGCCGTCGGTGTAGAGCAGCAGGGTGCCCTGAGCCGGTATGGTCACCACTTCCTGGGGGCGTTCCCGATCCGGCCGGATCCCCAGGGCGATGGAGTGGCCGCCCTCGAGGAGCATCGTCGAGCCATCGGCGCATACCAGGATCGGCGGTGGGTGCCCGGCGCTGGAGTAGCTCAGCTCACCGGTGTCGGGATCGAGGATCGCGCAGAACGCGGTGGTGGACTGCGCGCCGGGCAACCGTGCGGCGAACCGGTCCAGACCCGCCAAAGCCGCTGCGGGACTGGAACGTTCGAGCAACAACGCCCGGCAGGCGCTTCGCAGCTGCCCCATCACCGTGGCCGCCGTCAGATCGTGGCCCACGCAGTCACCGACGACGAGGGCGATGCGGCCGTCGTCGAGCGCGATGACGTCATACCAGTCGCCACCCACCTGCAACGGATGTGATGCGGGTTGATAGCGCACAGCGAACCCGGCAGGTAGATCCGCCGGGCCCAGGATCGAATGTTGCAGCGCCAGAGCCGTTTCCCGCTGCTGATCCACCTGGTGCACCCGCTGCAGGCCCTGTCCAAGGCGGCCGGCCAGCACGGTCAACAACGTCATGTCTTCACCGGTGAACGGTCGCTCCTGGGTGAGGTCGATCCACACCACCAGGACTCCGTTGGGGTGTTGCAGGGCGATACCCGCCGACCCGGCGATGCTGGTGTCGGGGGTGAGCAGGTTGCCGCTCGCGCCGAGTGCGGTGATCCGTTCCCGGATATGCGCCGGCAGCGCTTCCCACTGAGCCGCGTCGGCATCACCGGCGAAGTCGGGTAGTACGGCATCCGGAGTCGCCGTGCTTTCTCTGGCCGGGAAGATCGCGGCGAGGACCCGTCGTGCCGACCACTGCCCGCGCAGCTGCTCGAGCGCGCCGTGCAGGGCGTCGTCGACGGCATCTGCTTGTGCCAGTTGCTGATTCAAGGTCGCCAGCGCGGTCTGCCGTTGCACCCGGTAGTGCTCGGCGGTGACATCGCGGAATGTCCCGACCATCACGCTGCGGCCGGTCTCGGGATCCTGGGCGTGGGCGATGTTCGCGGTGATCCATACCCGGTGGCCGTCGCGGTGGTTCACCGGCACGGTGTAGCTGCCGTGCGGGTGATCGGGGAGCCCCGCGAACGCCTCGACGATCTGCTGATGCGCGTCGGGCTCGGCGTCCGGGTCCGGCCACCACGGGTGGACGGGGTGGTAGGGCAGACTTTCCGGGCCGTAACCCAAGATCTCGGTGAATGCCTTGTTGATCTCGATGACGGCGCCCACCTCGTCGCAGACGAAGAACGCCTCCTGTAGCGACTCGACCAGCGCGGTGCGCCAGCGGGAGTGGTGGCTGCGCAGCCGGGCCAGTTCGATGTTCGCCCGCACCCGCGCCAGCAGATCGGCCGCGGCGAACGGCTTGACCAGGTAGTCGTCGGCGCCGGCATGCAGTCCTTCGATGGAGGCTTCCTGCCCGGCTCGGGCCGAGAGCAGCAGCACCGGCACAGCGACCGTGTAGGGGTCGTTGCGCAGTGCGGCGACCAGGGCCAGGCCGTCCATGCGGGGCATCATCACGTCGCTGACCACCAGATCGGGGCGGTCGCTGCGGATCCGGGTGAGGGCCTGCAGACCATCGGACACCGCGTCGACGTGGTAGCCGGCGCCGCGCAGCAGTCGTACCAGGTATTCGCGCATGTCGGCGTTGTCGTCGGCCACCAGGACCCGGCTCGGCGCGGCCACCGTCTGTGGCGGGTCGGGCACGTCGGGGATGTCGGCGTCGGCGCTGTCGGGCAGCCAGCGCAGCGCCTCCTGGACATACGGTTCGGCGATGTTCGACGTTGTCCGCCCGGTGCCCGCAGGGGTGAGGGCGTCGGCGGGCAGGTGGCCGGCGCCCATCGGCAGCCGGATGGTGAACGTGGTACCCACGTCCTCGACACTGTCGGCGGTGATGGTGCCGCCGTGCAGGCCGACGAGTTCTTTGACCAGGGCCAGCCCGATGCCGCTGCCCTCGGTGGAGCGGGCGCGTGCGCTCTCGATCCGGTGGAACCGCTCGAACAACCGCGGCATCTCGGCGGCGGGCACACCGATCCCGGTGTCGGCGACGGTCACCACGGCCTCGTCGCCATCCCGCGCCACCCGCACCGTGATCGTTCCGTCGAAGGTGTACTTCAACGCGTTGGACAGCAGGTTGAGCATCACCTTCTCCCACATGTCGCGATCCAGAAACACCGGCTCGTCGAGCGGTGCGCACTGCACGATCAGCTCCAGACCGGCCCGGTCGATCGCCGAGCGGAACACGCTGGCCAGTTCGGCGGTGACGGCGGCCAGGTCGACGGGTTCGTAGTGGGCTTGAACCCGGTTGGCCTCGATGCGGGAGAAGTCCAACAGCGTGTTGACCAGCTTGGCCAGCCGCAGCCCGTTGCGCTGGATCACATCGAGTTCCTGCTGGGCGTGCTCGTCGAGACCGGGCGTGTGGGCGCGCAGTTCGCTGACCGGTCCGAGGATCAGGGTGATCGGGGTGCGGAACTCGTGGCTGATGTTGGAGAAGAACGTGGTCTTGGCGCGATCCAGCTCGGCGAGCTCGTCGGCCCGGCGCTGCTGCTCGCTGTAGCTGCGGGCACTGGAAATTCCGGTCGCGATGTGGCCGGCCACCAGGCTGATGAAGCCGCGGTAGTCGTCGTCGAGCATGCGGTAGCGATTCAACCCGGCGACCAGGAAGCCCGACGGTGAGCCGCCTTGTGCCAGAAGGGGTGTCACCAATGCATGGGTGGGCGGTTCGCGCCAGTCACCGGTCGGCAGGTCGGTGAAGGTGTCACCGTCGAGGGCGACCACCTCCGACTGGCCGTCAGCCGCTTCGCCGGCGGGCCAGAGCGCTTCACCCCCGGCCGGCAGCACCGCCGGGGCGGCGGGATGGTCGGCGGCGATCCCGCTGACCCCGGCCAGTCGCGCGGTGCCGTCGTCGTCGAACAGGTAGGTCAGCGTGAACGGTAGGTCGCGCGGGTTGTCGGCGAGTTGGCGCGCCGCGAAAGCCAGCATCTCCTGCTCGGTGCGCACCACCGAGGGATCCGAGCCGAGATGGCGCAGCGTGCCCATGCGGCGTTCCCCGATCACCCGGTCGGTGTCCTCGGTGACGACGCAGAGCATGCCGACCACGTCGCCGGACTCGTCGCGCAGGGCGCTGTAGGAGAACGTGTGATACGTCTCCTCGGGATATCCCGACCGTTCCAGGAACAGCAGAAGGCCCTCATCCCACGTGGCCTGCGCGGTGGTCAGAACCCAGTCGATGCGCGGGCCGATGTCGTCCCAGATCTCAGCCCAGACCTCGCGGGCGGGCCTACCCAGAGCCCAGGGGTATTTGCGGCCCAGCGTGTCGCGCCGGTAGGCGTCGTTGCAGAAGAAGGTGAGGTCGGGCCCCCACGCCATCCACATGGGGAAACGCGAGGACAGCAGGATGCTGACAGCGGTGCGAAGGCTCTGCGGCCAGTCCGCCGAGGGACCGAGCGGGGTCGACGCCCAGTCCACATGGGCCAGGTCGCGGCCGACGTGATCGTCGGGGCCGGAGGCTGATCCAACGTCCACCCAACGTCCTTCCGGCTCGATCCGACCCTGGCGCGATCAGCCAACGGAGTTCACCTTACGGGCCCGTAGCTAAACCAGCGCGATGGTCGGCGGTGCGCGCGTTCGTGGCGTGAGATTACAACGGCCGAACCATCACATAGTCCGCTTCGGTGTGCGCCCCCATCGGGAACGTCTTGGTGCCCGCGACCGTGAACCCGTGTTTGTCGTAGAACCGTTGCGCGCGAGAGTTTCTCTGATTCACTCCCAGCCAGACGCAGCGGGCACCGGCGGCGGCCGCGCGATCCACCGCCGCGGCCATCAACGTCGCCGCGACCCCCGACCCATGACAGTCGGCGTGCACGTAGAACTTGGACAGTTCGACCGCGGGCCGCAGCGGCACCGCCTGCGCGACGTCGGTATCCGTGCCGACACCGTCGATGAGCATGGCGTACCCGACGATCCGGCCGTGCCGGCGGGCGGTCAGCACGGTGCGCGACGGGTCGGCGAGGTAGTCGGCGAAGCGCCGAGGCGAGAGCTGGCTGGCGATGAACCTCGTGATCTCGTCGGGCGGCGACGTCGGCGGGCACGCCAACGGAAACGTCGCGGCGGCCAACTCGGCGAGCTCGTCGACATCGGCCTCGACGGCCGCTCCGATCACGGGTGGCTCAGCGTCGTGCGG